>DASXMX010000663.1:0-2100 GCA_036495445.1 Tepidisphaeraceae bacterium | reverse complement strand
CTTGTTGTTTGAAGTGGAGGGTGTCGCGTTCGATGCAGATTTGTTCGAGGGCCTTGTGGGCTTCGTAGAGGATGGTTCCGCCGGGGGTCTCATAGACGCCGCGGGACTTCATGCCGATCAGGCGGTTTTCGGCCAGGACGGTGACGCCCACGCCGTGCTTGCCGCCGAGCTTGTTGAGTTCTGCAATCAGATCGGCGCCGTTCAGCTTCTTGCCGTTCACGGCGATGGGGTTGCCGTGCTCGAAATCGACCGAGACGATCTCGGGTTCGCTCGGGGCTTTCTCCGGCGGGGTGGTCATCGTCAAACAAGCTTCCCAGTTCGGCTCGGACTCGGGGTGCTCGATCTCGGCTCCCTCGTGGCTGATGTGCCAGAGGTTGCGGTCCTGGCTGTAGATCTTCTTCTTCGAGACCGGGATCGGGATGTTGTGCTTCTGGGCGTAATCGATTGCGCTCTCGCGGTCGCGCAGCTCGAAGCTGGGGTCCTTCCACGGGGCGACGATCTTCAGCTTCGGGTCGATCGCCATGTAAGTCAGCTCGAAGCGGACTTGATCGTTGCCCTTGCCGGTGGCGCCGTGGCCGACAGCGTCGGCGCCGGTCTGGTGGGCGACTTCCACCTGCTTGGCCGCGATCAGCGGGCGGGCGATGCTGGTGCCCAGCAGATAATCCTGCTCGTAGATCGCATGCGCGCGGAGCATCGGGAAGCAATACTGCTCGGCGAACTCCTGCCGGAGGTCCATGATGACCACTTCGTCGGCACCGCTCTTGTAAGCCTTGTCCTCAATGCCTTTGAGCTCGTCCCCCTGGCCCAGCTCGGCGGCGAAGGCGACGAGCTTGACGCCGGGGTAGCGTTCCTTGAGCCAAGGGAGGATGACGCTGGTGTCGAGGCCGCCGCTGTAGGCGAGGACGATCTTTTTCGGGTTCGGCTGGGTCATAGGTGCTCCGTGTCGGACCTTTTTGGAGCGGACAGTATAGGGATGGCGGCGGGCAACGAAAGCGCCGGGCGGTCACGCGGAACGAGCGGTCTTGCCGGCAAGGCGGATGTTGCGACCTAGAGCACTCCCGCGCGATGCCACCGGCCGCCCGCATTCGGGACAACGGTCCGCCGTCGCGCGAAGGTCGTAACCGCATGTCTCGCAGGCACAGCGCTTCCGGCGTCGGGCCGCTCGCACTTGACGACGGATGGGCGGCAGCAACGACCGCACGGTCAAAACCAGGAATGCCCACAGCGGCACGACGATCAACCGGCACGCGCCCCATGCACCGCCGGAGCCGGTTTCGTAACGAAATCCCGACCGGGCGTGGCTTGCCGTGACGGCCCAAACCGGATGCGCCCATTCCCGGTCGAACTCCGCGTCGCGGCTGGCCGAGCCGTAAGCGACCATCGCCTCCGCGATGGCGTGTGGGCGAAAGAGGCAGTGCCATTCTCCCGCCCACATCGAAACTTCGACGCGAGCGCCGCCGAGCCGGACCTGCAGGAAATCGATCCCCTTCGTGCTGCGGATCCAAAGCAGCACGACGGCGCAGGCGATGGTCGCGGCAGCGACCGTCGAGATTCTTACGCGCCCCCGGACGGGCTTTAGACTGAGGGCGAATCCTGCGGCGAGGATCGCTCCTGCCCCGATGAGCGCCGCCCGTGCCAGTTGCAGCGGGCGGGCGTTGATGACCGGCGCTTCGAACACATGATTGGGCATTATGATTCGCCAATTCGCGAGCGTCCGGCCCGCGGTGACGCGAACGGGGTACGGCCACTCCTTGTCGGCCACTCGGAAGCAGTCTTCCAGCAATCGCTTCAACACGTCCACCGCCTGAGGGTCGCGGAACGCTTGAAGGAACAGGGCCGCGCGCTGGCGCACCGCCGGGTACGGGGAGCGGGCCCATTGCATGGCGGCGGTTCTCAGTCGCGCGTCGGCCGGGATGTGGACCCAATCCCACCCGACGGGATACTGCCAGCCATGCTCGGTCTCCCAATCGATGCACCAATCCGCGGGACTAAAAGGGGCACTGTCCCCCGCGTCCTTCGCGATCTCTCGGACGCGAGACAGAATGGCTTCCCGCCCGCTGACCTGAATGACGTTTCCCGCGGCCCAATCGATCGCATAGG
>DASXMX010000662.1:0-3146 GCA_036495445.1 Tepidisphaeraceae bacterium | reverse complement strand
CACCACAATTATGTGGCTGCGGCGGCGGTGTTGGTGAAGCGGTGATCGAGAGGGGAGTGAGGGCGGCCCACCCGAACCATCACACACCCACTATTTCCCCGGCGGCGGGAACTGCTTCGAGGCGTCGTCGAGCACCAGCACCCAATCGTTGGGCACGCCGGGTTTGGCGGGGGCGGGCGGCGCGAATTCCTGGACGCGCTGGTTGTCCAATTCTCCGATCGGATTGGCGCCGCCCTCGCGCGGGTCGTACCACCAGGCCTTGAGCTTCGGGCCGGTGAGCTTGCTCAAGTCGATCTTCACCGGCCGGCCGTTGGGGACGTAGACGAACGCGTAGCTCCCTTGCGAGTCGCGCGTCGCCTGGCAATGGTCGCCATCCTTGCCCTGCGGCGATTTCAGCAGCGACTGGTCGGGCACGCGGCTCAGGTAGGGGCGCGACTCCATCAGCGCCCGCAGGTACTGCATCTGCGAGGCGCCGGGGAGCTTGATCGCTTGCTTCCACTCGGTCCGAGCCGCAGTGATTGGCTCGCGGCCCTTGATGTAAAACTGCCAGACGTCGTGGCACCCGTACGTCTGCCCGCACGCCCCGGCGAACACGGCCCAGTAACTCTCCCGCCGGACGTCGAAGTCGTTGAAGTAGCCGTTCTGCGGCTGCCAGTTGACCGGGTGGTCTTCGTAATTCGCCTCCCCATTCACCACCGGTTTGATCGGCGTCTTCTGATAGTCGTCCCACACCATGCCCCAATCGATGATGTCGCGTGCGCCGTGCCCGCTCTGCAGCATGTTGAAGTCGATCCACGGCTCCTTCTGGAACCGCTCGCTCGACGAGCGACTGCCGCTGGGGTGATAGGTGATCAGGTGCGTGCCGCCGTCCCCCTTGCGAAGACCCTCGGCCATCGCCCGCCAGACGGCCCGCTGCTTCTCGTTGTCCACCGGGCGGTCGCCGCCCAGGATCCAGATGATCGGCTTGTCCTTGTAGCGTTTGCCGAGGAACTCGCCGTAGACGCCCGCGTTCTTCGGGTTGAAGATCTCCGGGCCCTGCCCCCATTTCTTGTTCACCTTGTCGCCCCACGTCGGCAGCATGCCGACGTAGAGTCCCAGCGACGCCGCCTCATCGACGATCGCGTCGACGTCCTTGAAGTAGTCTTCGTTGGGTTTAGTGGGATCGTTGTTGACCAGCGGCAAATGGCCGCAGGCGTTTGGGATGGTGAGTCCGCCGAACTCCGCCAGCACGACGGCCTGGATCACGTTGAACCGCTTGACCGCGCGGTCCTTCAGATACAGTTCGGCATCTTCGCGGTTGAGCCGGTGAAACAACTCCCACGCGGTGTCGGCCAGGTAGAAGAAGGGCTTGCCATCTTCGGTGACAAGGAACCGGTGGTTGTCGCTGACTTTCAGCGGGGACGGGTCGGCGCGGAGCGTCGTAGCGCTGGTCCCCCATAACACAAATGCAAGCAGCCACACCCGATTCGCCGCGGCACGCATCGAACGCTCCTGGACGGACGCCGGCAATCCCGACCGGCAGGCCCGCCGGGCAGACCGCGGTGAATATAGCGAGAGGGGGCGGGGCGTCCACAGCCATCCGACACTGCGGACGGCAGCGACGGGCGAATTTGTCTCCCGCCCCCGGTACTCCGGGGGAAGCCAGCGGAATTAGCGACTGCCCGCGAGCGGGCTGGGGAGGGGGTTTGGTCGAAGAGAGTCGATCGGGCGAGCCCCCTCCCTGACCCTCCCCCGGGGTACCGGGGGAGGGGAATCGGGCGCGGGCCGTCATCCCCCGCATGACCGTCACGCCGTCGCGCCCGGAATCTCATCCCACTTCACCTCCGCCTTCCGCTCGGAAGCCAGCTCGGCCAGCCAGCAGGTGCGGGAGGCGGCGACGGCGCGATCGACGTTCGCGTCCGGCCGCTTGCCGGTCTTCACGCAGGCGAGGAAGTCCTCATAGAGCGTCAGCGTCGGCCGATCCGCGCTGTGGCGCTGCGGCTGATCGTCGGGTTGAATCTCCTGGATCCGCTGCCCGCTCTTGCTGCCCGGCTTGGCGAACAGCGTGAGCCGAAGGATGCCCTTGGGCGCGGTTTCGATCGAGCCTTCGGTGCCGACGATCGTCAGGTCGGCCCGGCCCGGGCCGAACAGGCAGAGCGTGTGGACGGCGGTGAGGCCGTCGGCGTATTGCAGCGTGACCGAGGCGTGGTCCCACGTGTCGCGGCCGTCGTGGTAGACGCTGATTCCGCCGTCGGCCAGGACGCGCTGCGGCAGCCCGCCGGCGTACCAGTGGAGCAGGTCGAGGTAGTGGCAACTGAACTCGTTGAGCGTCCCGCCGCTGGCCGCTTGGCTGAACCGCCAGTTCACCGGCTTGCCGTCCAGCACCTTCGGATCGGAGTAGCGCCAGACGTTGGGGCTGAGGTTCCAGTCGCCGCGGGAGCAGTTCTGCACCATGTACCTGGGCTTGCCGATCCGGCCCGACTCGATGATCTCGGCGATCTTTTGCTGGTGGGGGCTGTTGCGGTACTGCATGCCGAACATGACGACCGTCTTGGCCGAGTCGACCATCTGCTTCATCGCCGCCGCGTCGGCCGGCGTGGCGCCGGCCGGCTTCTCGCACAGCACGTGCTTGCCCGCCTGGATCGCCGCCTGGAGGATCTCGCGGTGCAGCAGGTTCGGCACCGCGATGACGACCGCATTCACGTCCGGGTTGGCCAGGAGCCTTTGATAGTCGCTGTAAGTCGCCACCGGCCGGCCCACCCGCTTGGCCGCGGCTTGCATCCGTTCCTCGGAGACGTCGCACAACGCGATCGTCTGCGACTCGGGGGCTTCCTTCAGCACCGGGATGTGCGTCCACCCGCCGCGAGTGCCGGTGCCGATCACGCCCCAGCGAAGCGTTCCCTCGGGCTTGCCTGTGCTGCTCGACGGCGCGCCGCCCGCGGGTTGCGCATCGGTCGCGGCCCGCAACGACCCCGCCCCCATCGCCAGCGCGCCCACCGCCGCGGCGGCCGAGGCAGACAACATCGTTCGACGCGACAGTCTCGTTTCCTCGCTCATTCGTGGCTCCTTCGCAGCCCGGGGCTGGATGTGGAAGTTCTCGGGGGCGGCCTCTCGTCCGGCGCCACCCTTGATTACACCACGGAAGGGCATTCGTTTGCAATCGATTG
>DASXMX010000661.1:0-5604 GCA_036495445.1 Tepidisphaeraceae bacterium | reverse complement strand
CCTTGGCCCGGAATGCGGCTGGTTTTGGTTTGCAATGCGCACCGTGTAAACCGCCTCGGGTGGCACGGACATGTACTCATGTCCGTGGCATGACCAAGAAAGCGCCATGGACAAGAGTACTTGTCCATGCCACCCGGACGGGGATTACACGTCCGGGGGGCAACCATCCACCATCAATTCGACCGGCTCGATGCCTGCATAACATCGGGCGCTGGACCACGGCCAATGGACGGCATTGGCAACAAGGCCGCGCCGAACGGGATTCTCGTGAAGGTAGGAAACAGAAGCCCACGCGGCCTTTGGCGTGTAGATGTTTCGGTCGTATCCGCCTCCCTCCTCCCAAAACCGATCCTCGACGCGCCCGCCTCGTTTTACTTCGAGCCGTGAGAGCCATTCGGGGGCGTTTTCGCGCAAATGGTTCAGGGCCTTGCGAGCTACTGGCTGCTTAATCGATTTCAATACTGCTGAGATTGCATACGCGTCCGACCGCGGGGAATAGCAGGACGTGAATGTGTTCCGGCATGATCACGTACGCCCACAACTCAAGGTCGAACTTGCGTCGTCTCTCGGGGACTCGCCACGGACATGAGTACATGTCCGTGCCACCCGAATGCTGCATCTCATTTTGGCACTGCCGGCTCCGAATCGCTACTGCCACAATGGCAACGGGTTGGACCGACCGCCAATGACGACTGCCACCCTGGCAGTTGGGACAAGAATTGGATGCTCTGTCTGTGATTCGCAAGTGCCTGCTGCATCGAAAGTAGCGCGTCCTCCGAGTGGTTGTTGACTCTGGTATTCCCTTTGTTCTAGCCCGTCGGCTGATTCCCTCGGCACGGCGCGGAGGGCCGGACAGGCTTTTCCTCGACGGACAACCGACTACGGACAACTGATCCATAACAAGGAGACGTGGCATGGCCGCGAAGCTATTGGAATTCGATGTGGAAGCACGCAAGTCGCTGCTGGATGGCGTGTCAAAGCTGGCTCGGGCGGTCAAGGCGACGCTCGGCCCCAAGGGCCGCAACGCGGTGCTCGACAAGGGGTGGGGCGCCCCGACCGTCACCAAGGACGGCGTCAGCGTGGCCGAGGAAATCGAGCTGGCCAACAAGTTTGAGAACATCGGCGCCAAGCTGGTGAAGGAAGCGGCCAGCAAGACCAGCGACGTGGCCGGCGACGGCACGACCACCGCCACGGTCCTGGCGGAGGCAATCTTCAAGGAAGGGTCTCGCAACCTGACCGCCGGGGCCGACGCGATGGCCCTGGCCCGCGGCATCCGCAAAGCGGTTGACGCGGTCATCGCCAACCTCAAGAAACAGTCCAAGCCGATCAGCGGGAAGCCGGACATCGCCTCGGTCGCCTCGATCAGCGCCAACAACGATCGCGAGATCGGCGGCATCATGGCCGATGCGTTCGAGCGCGTGGGCAAGGACGGCGTCATCACCGTCGAAGAGGGCAAGGGCCTCGAAACGTTCGTCGACGTCGTCGAAGGGATGCAGTTCGACCGCGGGTATCTCTCGCCCAACTTCGTCACCAACCCCGACGAGATGGTCGCCGAGCTCGAGAAGGCGTTCGTCCTCGTCTACGAGGAAAAGATCTCGGCGGCCACGAAGCTGATCCCGCTGCTGGAGAAGATCCAGAAGGCCAAGCGGCCGCTGCTGATCATCGCCGAGGATGTCGAGGGCGAGGCGCTGGCGACGCTGGTCGTCAACAAGCTCCGCGGCGTGTTGAACGTCTGCGCCGTCAAGGCCCCGGGCTACGGCGACCGCCGCAAGGCGATGCTCGAAGACATCGCCATCCTCACCGGCGGGCAGGCGATCATGAAGGACCTGGGCGTCGAGCTCGATAAGGTCGAGATCGACCAGCTCGGCCAGGCCAAGCTCGTCCGCGTGGACAACGACAACACCACGGTCATCGAAGGGGCCGGCGACACCAAGGCGATCCAGGGCCGCATCCAGCAGATCCGCAACGAGATCGCCGTCACCACCAGCGACTACGACCGCGAGAAGCTTCAGGAACGCCTGGCGAAACTGGCCGGCGGCGTCGCGCAGATCAACGTCGGCGCCGCGACCGAAGCGGAACTTAAGGAAAAGAAGGCCCGCATCGAGGACGCGCTGCACGCGACCCGCGCCGCGGTGGAAGAGGGCGTCGTCGCCGGGGGCGGCGTGGCGCTGATCCGCGCCATGAAGGCGCTGAACGGCGGGTCGAACCTCAAGCTCGAGGGCGACGAGGCCGCGGGCGTCAAGATCGTCCGCCAGGCCCTGACGTCCCCGCTCCGGCAGATCGCCGACAACGCCGGCACCTCCGGCTCGGTCGTCGTCCGCCGCGTCATGGAGTCCAAGGACCACGAAGGCTACAACGCCCTGACCGGCGAGTACGTCGACGTCGTCAAGGCCGGCATCATCACGCCGACCAAGGTCGAGCGGACCGCCCTGCAGAACGCCGCCGAAGTCGCCATCCTCCTGCTCACCACCGACTGCATCATCGTTGACAAGCCTCAGGAAAAGGACGAACACGGCGACCACCACCACGAACACGGGCCGGGCGGGATGGGCGGGATGGACATGATGTAATCGGGCGGGCGGTGACGACGCGGCGCGGAGGCGGGCCCAATGCTGATTCAAACAGCAAACCTTCGAGGCCATACGTTCCTCAACCGCCTGAATGCGAACTCGGTCGTGTTGGATTGCGGCGCTCATGGCGGGGAATTCGCCCGCCAGATCCGCCAGCGATATGGCTGTCGAGTGATTGCGCTTGAACCCAATCCGACCCTGTTTGCCACGCTCCCCAAGCTGGAGGGCGTGACGTCATTGCCCTACGCGCTGGGCGACCGCGACGGAGTCATGGACCTTCAGATCGGCGACAACTACGAGGCGTCCAGCTTGGTGGCCAGGCCGGCCGGCCACCATAGCACCGTGCCCGTGCAAGTCCGAACGCTTGCCACGGTGATCAAAGAGGCCGGGCTGAATGAGATCGACCTGGTGAAGCTGGACATCGAAGGCGCGGAGATCCCGCTGCTGGCCAGCACGCCCGACGACGTAATCAGGAAGGTCGGGCAGTTCACGATCGAATTCCATGACTTCAACCACTACGTCACCCCCGAGCAGGTGCGGACGGCCCTGGCTCGCATGCGGAAGCTCGGCTTCTTCGACTGCCGCATGACCCGGCGGGACCACGGCGACGTGTTCCTGGTGAACTGGAAACGACTGGGCATGTCGTTCCTGACCCGCTGGTGGGTGCTGGGAATCGAGAAATCCCTCTTCGGCCTGAAGCGAATCATCGCCCGACGATTCGGCGGCGGCCAGTCGGCCGCACAGTTGAGTACCTGATGGGTTGCGCGCGCCGCCGCGGGCGGCGCGCCGGATACGAGAACTTGAAGACGCAACGAGAAGAGAGGCAACACTTATGAAACTTCGACCCCTGGCGGATCGCGTGATCGTGAAGCAGTCGCAAGCGGAGGAGAAGACCAAGAGCGGCATCGTGCTCCCGGACTCGGCCAAGGAAAAGCCGACCCAGGGCAAGGTGATCTCGGTCGGCCCCGGCAAGCTCGACGAGAAGGGCAAGCCGATGGAAATCGGCTTGCGGGCCGGCGACACCGTCTACTACAGCAAGTGGTCCGGCACCGAAGTCGAGGTCCAGGGCGACAAGTTCGTGATCCTGAAGGAATCCGACATCCTGGGCGTCCTGGAGTAAACGCCGGGTTCACCGCAGAGACGCGGAGAACGCGGAGAAGAAAAGAACCAACCTAAAATCGCGGAGAACGAGCGAGGGATTCAGAAGAACCAAGCCTTTGGATTTCTCTCTGCGTCCTCGGCGTCTCTGCGGTGAACCGAATTGGAATGAAACGGAGCAACCATGGCAGCGAAACAGATGAAATTTGACAGCGACGCCCGCGCCGAGATCGCGGCCGGTTTGACGCAACTGGCACGGGCGGTCAAGGCGACGCTGGGCCCCCGGGGCCGCAACGTCGTCCTGCAGAAGTCGTTCGGCAGCCCCCGCATCACCAAGGACGGCGTCACCGTCGCCAAGGAGATCGAGCTGCCGCAGCCGTTCGAGAACATGGGCGCCAAGCTCGTGAACATGGTCGCCAGCAAGACCGGCGACGTGGCCGGCGACGGCACGACCACCGCCACGGTGCTGGCCGAGGCGATCTACACCGAGGGGCTCAAGTACGTCCGCACCGGCGTCAACCCGGTGCAGATCCAGCGGGGCGTGACCAAGGCCGCGGAAGTCGCGGCCGAGGCGATCACCGCTCAGGCCAAGAAGGTGAAGGGCCGCGAGGACTACAAGCGCGTTGCCACCATCTCCGCCAATGGCGACGAGCACATCGGCAACCTGATGGCCGACGCCATGGAGAAGGTCGGCAAGGAAGGCGTCATCACCGTCGACGAGGGCAAGAGCACCGAGTCGGTCCTGGAGTACACCGAGGGGATGCAGTTCGACAAGGGCTACCTGTCGCCCTACTTCATGACCAATCCCAACACGCTGGAAGCGCAGCTCGAAAACGCCTACATCCTGCTGCACGAGAAGAAGATCTCGAACCTGGCCGAGCTGCTGCCGCTGCTGAACAAGATCGTGACCAGCGGGCGGCCGCTGCTGATCGTCGCGGAGGACGTCGAGAGCGAGGCGCTGGCGGCGTTGGTCGTCAACAAGCTTCGCGGCATTCTTCAGGTGTGCGCGGTGAAGGCGCCGGGCTTCGGCGATCGCCGCAAGGCGCTGATGGCCGACCTGGCCGTCGTCACCGGCGGCACGTTCATCAGCGAGGACCTGGGCGTGAAGCTCGAAAACGTCGAAGCCGATCAGCTCGGGCAGGCCAAGCGGGTCGTCGTCGACAAGGACCGCACCCTGATCGTCGAGGGCGCCGGCAAGCGCAAGGACATTGAGGCCCGCGCCGAACAGATCCGCGCCCAGATCGAGAAGACGACCAGCGACTACGACCGGGAGAAGCTCCAGGAGCGCCTGGCCAAGCTGACCGGCGGCGTGGCCGTCATCCGAGCCGGCGCCGCGACCGAGACCGAGATGAAGGAGCGCAAGGACCTGATCGACGACGCCCTGCACGCCACCCGCGCGGCCGCCGAGGAGGGAATCGTCCCCGGCGGCGGGGTCGCGTTCCTCCGCGCCATCGAGGCCGTCGAGAACGGCAAGCGGCAGGCCAAGGGCGATGAGAAGATCGGCTTCGACATCGTCGCCCAGGCGCTGCGCAGCCCGGCCCAACAGATCGCCGATAACGCGGGCGAGGACGGCGAGGTCGTCGTCGACGAGATCCTGTCCAGCAAGAACGCCGCCTGGGGCTACAATGCCGCCTCGGGCGAGTTCGGCGACATGTTCAAGCTCGGCATCATCGACCCGACCAAGGTCGCCAATACCGCCCTGCAGAACGCCGCCAGCGTCGCGGGCCTGGCCCTGACGACCGCGGTCATGGTCACCGAGCTGAAGGAAAAGAAGGGCGAGAAGGAACCCATCCCGGTGGCCGGGGCAGTGGTTTAATCGCCCCGCGTCCCATAAAAACTCAACCATCCAGGCGCGAAGACACGAAGATGAATGAGATCTTCGCGTCTTCGCGCGTTTGGACGACGCGTGAGTTTCGCTCGCCGGTTACGCCGCTTG
>DASXMX010000660.1:0-30792 GCA_036495445.1 Tepidisphaeraceae bacterium | reverse complement strand
GACCGAACCTGATCCTCATGCCGGTCAACCGCCCGCCGTTGCGGGTCAATTACTGCCGAAGTTGGAGTACGGCCGTCGGCGCACCGACTGGTGGTCGGAACGGACCCCGGATGAGCAACGCCGCATTTTGTTGTGGTGGGTTGCCGTTACTGCGATGGCGACGTTCGCGTGGTTGCTGGCGATGTTCTGGACGCGCCGGCCGGCGCTTGATTACTTTTGCGTCTGTGGGTTCTTACCATTGCTTTTTGGTTTGATTTGGCCGGTCCTCGGGTGGCAGTTGCTGACGCTGGCACGGCGTTACCGCCAGCCACACCGGCACCGCCTGGTCGCAGTGATTCTCCTCGCCTTCTTTCTCGGGCCGTACTCGCTGATGCGCGCGGGTAGCGACATGTTCACCCTCAGCGTGCGGTATCACCTGTGGCGCGCCGGCGGAGCGGAGAAGGTGCGCGCGGCGTTCAATCAATGGGTGGCCAGCCAACCACTCTACGATCCAAGCAACGGTCGCAAGTTGGTCTTCGATCAGGTGAAACCCGGTGGAAACATCGTTCCGCTGCCCGTGGCCCAGATGCCGGCTGAGGTACGCTACATCCATCGGCAATTCCCCACCGGTCTGTCCATGACATGGGATGACGTTGCACACTTGGACAGCGTCAGCGTTCTCACTACGACCGACATTATGATCGGCCCACCCGGCTGGGAACCGGATGGCGGCGAGAAAATCTTGTACCGCATTGTCGGAAGTCGCCGGAAGCTGGCGGACGGGATCTGGGTGCAGTTCGGCGTGTATGCGAAATGAGGCCCGGCACTGAGCGTTCTGGTGAATTGAGAGCAAGTCGGCGCGGTGCTGACCGTTCAACGTCGGTCCGTCAAGCGTCGAACGCCCATCAGCTATCCAGGAGGGCTGCTGGCGCAAGCCGGACTTCTCCTCATTTTCTCTAAGTCCAACCGCCAGTTCAACGTCCGGTGGTGCGGCGCATATTCCCCGAACCGGACGTTGGGAACACTCGTCCCTGCCGGGCTCAACTGCCTCCGGATCTGCAATGACAGTCAAATGCAACCGAGAACGTCTGCTAATAGTTGGGGCGGTATGCCTCGCCCTCGCGGTCTGTTTAATCGTATACGAGATCCTGTTTGGTGCGTGGAATCCTTTCAACCGTGCTGAACGCTTAAACGCTCGCATGGAACAATTGCGGACGCGATTTCTCGCAAAGCCGACCAATGTGGCCCCGCTTGATGAGCTCATCCGGTCGCTGCGCTCCGACGAGTCTTTTGAACGGGCGGCCGCAGCAACGTATATCGGTCGGATCGGCCCTCAAGCGGAAAGAGCCGTCGACCCGCTGGTGGAAACGCTGAAGTCAAATGACCCCTACAGCGCTCGCGAAGCTGCACGGGCGTTGGGGGAGATCGGTCCCAGCGCGCGACGATCTGTTCCCGCACTCATTCAGATCGTCAAGGAGTACCCCGATTCAGATCGTGGCTGGTTCGCCGCTGAGGCGCTCGGAAAGGTAGCGGATTCAAATGATACGAATGCCGTTGCGGCGTTGATTGGGGCGACAAATCATTCCAATAAACTGCTGCGATACGATGCGAGCGTCGGGTTGCGCAATTTGGAAATGCGCCGCCACCTTCACGATCCACAAACGCAGCCGGCACGTCGAGGTCTCTGATAGTTGGCGGACGTGTACGACGCGTCCGGGGACCTGCTGGACGTGTAACTGTGTCGGGCGGCGCCCGTTGAACCGGATCGGCCGTCCCTCCGTCCGCGGCGGGGGGAGCTAATGAGAAGGAAAAGTGGGTGGGAGAGGGAGCGTGAGGAAGAGGGCGGGCGAGAAAACTTGTCTTCGACCCAGAGCTCAGACCGAAGGGAGCCTCGATCGTGTCTCGCCCGCACTTTCCCTCACGTTCCCTCGCGTTCCTCGGCGGCGATCGCCTCGTCGATCTCGGCGGCGTGCTCGCGGTAATACGCCCGCACCGCGGTCAAATCCTCTCGCCTCAGCCCCGGGAAGTCTGCCAGCAACTGCTCGTCACTGCGGTCGAGTTGCTGGAGGCGCACGAGCGTCCAAACCGCGATGCGCGTATTGCGGACGCACGCGGCCCCGCCGCAGACGCCGGGTGTGTGTTCAATTGTGGTTGCCATCGTTGAACCTCATCGCCATTCCTTTAGTTCTGTCGGGAGAATCGTTGCTCGTGGCTTGGCCGACAGTCAGGTCGGCTCATTGTGCGGCTGCGTTGATGGTGTTGACCCTGCGGCGGCGGCGAGGGCGGCGCCGAGGTAGATGGCGGCTCCCCGTCCGCGAAGATTCGGCGGCGCGGACGATCGGGAGGTGTGCGAAACGGGCATCCCCCGGAACCGCGGCTGTTCGATCACCCACGCGTAGTCCCCGCCGTCCGCCAGCGGGATGCGCTCATCCCCGGCCACGGCCTCCAGGGTTTGTCCGTGCCGGGCGAAGCCGACTTTGTCGCCCAAGGCGAGGGTGATCGCTTCGACCCGCTGGCCGTCGGCCATCTTACCGTGCGACGCCATCGACCGTCGATACTCCATCTGAGCCCGGTTTCCGGTCCTTCACCGTATAAACAGGGCAGCCGCTTATAGTTCGCAGCGGGTCTGCGCAGCGGATAGCCTCCGCAACGCGATGACACCCGATGCACAGCCCGCCCCGCGCCCGCTCCGCGCGGCCATTGACGTCCTCGTGTTCTGGGCGGTGTTCATGGCGATCCTGCAAGCGCCGCGGCTCTTCCTCGGCGCCGTGCCGCCGGCGTGGGCGAAGCTGACTTGGGGAACGACCGTCACGCTGGGCGCGCTGATGCTCACGTTGGGTGTTGCGCGCGTCCAGCGGCTTCGGCCGCGTGATCTGGGGATCGTCCCCGGCCGGTGGAGCGCCGTCATCCTGCCGGCGGGGCTGCTGTGCGGGTTTGCCCTCGTAGTCGTCCAACTCGCGCTGGTCGCGTCTGTCCTGCGGCTGCACGCGTCGCGCGACCCGCGGATCTCGTTCCAGGCGGCGGGCGTGATGCTGGTGAGCTTCGTCGCCCTGTCCGCGATGGAGGAGGTGGGGTTCCGCGGCTATCCCCTCAGACGGCTTCGCGGGGCCGCTGGGAGTATGGGGCGCCCAGATCGTCGTCGCGATCGCGTTCGGCCTGTATCACCGGTTCGCCTATGGTTGGCCGTGGGGACAGGCGATGATCGTGCCAGCTACTGTTTTCGGAGAGGATTTTTGATCTGACTATGTATCAACGAAACTGTTTACCGTCAGAAAGTGGCGAGAACATCGGCTCCCGACTTTTCGCGATTTTCCGCCGAAAAAACAGCGATTCGGACGGTGGGCACCTCCCAACAACCGTGCGGGGGAATGCCCAGTTCTCCCGATACGCGGGGCGGAATGAATGCAGGACCGGAGTGGCCGCGTCGCACAGTGGGGCAGAGAAAATGCCGGAAAACAAGCCATTTTCAGACGGTCGGCAATCCGCGCCACCTCTGCCGCCCTTCTACCGGCTGTTGTTAGCAACGCGCGACGGTAAACAGTTTCGTATCAACGACTTATGAAAACGGTGGCTGGCACCGTTTTCGAGGAGGGTGCGGCCGGAAATCTTACGATTATGGGGCGGCGTTCGGAATATAACGTCGGGTTTTGTGTACCGTTCTACGGAGAAGTGGATGTGCGGGCGCACTCGGGGGCTTGGGCGGGCGGGTGCGTCAGGAACGTTGGGGGCTGGACGTCTTGGACTTGCCCGAGTCGCCTTTTGTAGAGCCGGACCCAAGCCCGTCGTGTTGCGGTCCGGGTCGGCGTCGTGGGGATGCGAGCATGGGATTGCGGTATGTCAACTCAAACAAACAACTTCGCGCCCAAGCCATTGGAAAACCGGACCACCGCGCAATTGCGGGCGATCGCCCGCGCGCTGCGGGACCGGGAGCATACGTTCGAGGACCGGCGGCACCTGCTCCGGGCGGAGATCGCGCGCATCGAGGCGCTCGTTTGCGCCCGGCGTTTGGCAGGGGGTGAGGCGGGCGAGGAATCCCTTGGAATGGACCTCCCGGGTTTCCTCGATCAACCCGCCCGGCCCGAGCCGGATCGCTCGAGCGTCCCGTCCAAGTGAATGCGGCTCCGCGCGGTCGAGAAGGGGCCGGCCTATTCCCGATTCATCTTGGTAGGGCTACGACGGCGCCGGCCCGGCGAGGTCGCCGACGAGGATGTGGCCGCAGGGGACGAAGCCGGCTTTTTGGAGGGTTCGGCGGGAGGGGGGGTTGGTGAGGTTGCAGCGGGCGGCCGGGACGTCGCCGCGTTCGTAGCAGATCCGCTTGAGCTCCTGGACCAGGTAGCTGCCCAAGCCGCGACGACGGCACGGTTCGGCGACGGACATGTAGATGTCGCCGTAGGGGCGGTTGTAGTGGAACAGGACGCCGCCCGTGGCGGCGATCGTGCCGTCCACTTCCAAGAGCCAGCCCGCGCCTTCATCGAGGCCGTTCTCCTTGATCTGTGCAACGTCTTCAGGCGTTGCGGGCCGGAAGATCGCATTGTGCGGCTGTGGGTGGTGGGTCGTCAGCCGGTCGTGGAACAGGATCGATTCGCTCGCGACGGTTCGGGCGAAGGCGTGAATCAGCACGCCGAGCGTCGGGTCGTTGCTCTGCGTTTCGATCGCGGCCGCTCCGCTGGCCGCCAGGAGCGCATCGAACAAGTCGAACAATCGCGACCGTGCGGGCGGCGCGACGTGAATCTCATAAATCGTCGGCTTGTCCTTCCACGGCCCGGCCACCGCGACCGACCCGTAACCGACCGGCGTGCCGCCAAGGCGAAGAAGGTATTCCCTCGTCCATCCATCGCGAACGTGGATGGAGTCGTGGATGATCTGGCAGTTCATTTCCTGCCGATACGAGTCGCGCCACCGGAGCACATCCTGAAGCGTGCAGAGCGCGGCGGTCGCCGTCGTCATGGGTCATCATCCTCACATGATCCGATTCGCCCCCACGCCCGTCTCGGTTTTTTACCCTGAGCGGGCGGTTGAGGACAGCATGGGTGTTTGTTTTCCCTTGGGGCGGCGGCGTTCATCGTGATGCGACGAGCCGCGCGCGGATAACGGGCCAGGCAACGGGGGGATTGCCGTCCATCGGCATGTAGAGCGAGACGTGGTCGGCGGGCAGGACGACGTAGTCGCTCACGCCGGCGAGTTGGGTGCTGGCCAGCGTGACGGGGCCGTCGGTGTCGCAGGTTTCGGTGTAATATCGGCCAGCGGCGCGTTCCAGGCGGTTGTAGCAGTGGCGGAAGCCCCACCAGGTGCGCGTGCGCGCCGGGAACCAATCGGCGATCTGCGCGACGCAATTCCCCTCGGCGCGGCTGACGCTGCTGTGGTTGCCGGCGATGATCGTGTACCGCACGCCGGCCCGGCGCGGCGCGGCATCGAGCCGCTTGAGGAACTCGGAACCGGGCAGCAATTCGTCGCCGGCTTCGCCCAAGCCCTCGGTGACGAACCAAGTCCAGTGCCAGTTCGGGTCGACCCGCCGCAGGTACAGGTTCTCCTGGATGCTGAGCAGGGAACGGAACCGCGCCCAGGACGAGCCGTGGTTCGGCGGGGCGACGAGGATCATCCGATCCACGCCCCCGGCATAGTCGGGGCCTTCCACGTACGACCGCGCGACGAGCCCGCCCATGCTGTGGGCGACGAGATCGATTGCAAGGCCCGGATGGGCCGAGCGAACTTGCCGCAGGCAGCGTCCCAGCAGGGCGGCGCTGTCGTCGATCGGCTGGTCGCCCGGATAGCTGAAATACGCGATCTGTTGCCCGCTATTGAGGAGCAACACGCCCAGCGGCGCGCAATCGCAACGATCCGAGTCGAGGCCGTGGATCAGCACGACCAGCGGCTTGGCCGAGTCGATCGCGACGGGGACGGCCAGCCCCCAGTTCCTCGCCTGGGCCGCGGTGGACTGCGGGGCCTTCTCGGCCACGTAGACCCGGGAGAGGCGCCGGATCGCGTCCATCTTGCCGATCGTGTTGTCGCTGTCGACGGTCAGCAGCGCGGCCGAGTCGTCGATGATGCGGAACGAGCAGCCGTGCCAGAGGCACGCGTTCACCGCGAAGAGGAAGTCCGGGCCGGCGGGGCCATTCAAGTTCACCTCGTCGTGAGCGGGGCACGCGGGCAGGCGCAGTTCCCGGCACAACACTGCATTCAAATCGTGGATCTGCAACTGGCCGTTGCGGAGTGGGATCCGCGCCTGGTGCGTTTCGGCCCGCAGCGGCGCGGCCAGGGCAAGCATCAGCGCGACGAACAACAGGGGACGATACATCATCCGTACTACTCACGTCATCGGCGGATCGTTCGCCGTCTGCTCACGTTATCACCAGACAATCGGACCATTCCAACGTTTGCGATGAAATCGCATGCCCCGTCACGGCGGTCATTCGATCGTCATCCCGTAGAACGCCAGGACCGGCGTGTTCTCCTCCGCATCCCGCAGGTTGGCGGGCGGGTTGGCCCCGTATCCGCCGTGCACGCGGGCCCGCTGGGACACGGGGCGTTCAAGCCTGAGGAGTACGCGGTCCGTCGCGACGCACCGCGCCTCGCGAATCGCAGCCGCGCCCCGCTCATCCTCGACGACGAAGTCCTGCTCGCCCGGGGCGATGAACTGCAGCCGGTTCGGCACGTTCGAGAAAGCTAACTCGATCGACCGGCCATCGATCCCGCGAACTGCCCGGGCGATGTCGGGAAACTGCGGCGTCGGCCGCCTGCCGTAGACCATCGCGAGGGCCGCCGCGGCCTTGCGCGCGCCGAGCAGCAGGTTCCCCTCCGGGCTCGTATGGCAGTCATCCGAGAGGGGCAGATCCAGCGTCGGCACGACCGCGACGTGGCCCAGCTTTCGCGCGTTCCGCTGCGCCTCACGGACGAGGCTCCAGCCGCGACGTTCCTCCGGGGACTGGGGGCCGGTGTAGCGGTTCACCTGGGCGAGGATGATCGGCAGCCGGGGTGCGTCCAGGACATTCCTGAGGTGGGATGCGAAATCCGCGAACCGCCGTTCGTAGGTTTCGGCCAGGCCCGGATTCGTATCGGATTCCCCTTGATACCAGAGGAGCCCGCGCACCCGTCCGCCAGCCAGTGTGATGCAGTGCAGGAGATTCTGAAAGAGCGGCGCGTCCGGGTTCTCGGTTGGGTTCCATTCCGCCAGCGGCGAGTTGCCCAGTGCCGTTTGAATCAGCCCGATCGGATGGCCGAGCACGCGATGAAGCGTGCGGGCGAAGCTGAGATAGGGCGAGTGTCCCGGATTGGCGATCTCCCGGTTCGGGTGCGTGCTGCCTGTGGGATCGTTCAGCGGATGGGCGGCGACGTCCCACGTCTGGTCATTCTTGAGGATGTGAATCCCCAATTCGGGCGGGTCGAAGACCGGCCCGCGGCCATAGCCGGCCGCGTTGCTCTGTCCCGCGATCACCCACAGGTCGCCCACGCCGAAGTGATGGTTGACATCCCCGCGAAGGCCCCATTCCGGCGGCGCTCCTTCAACGACGAGCCGCGTCTCGACCCGATACAGTCCGCCGGCCGGTACGCGGTCGAACGTGTGAGCCCAAGTGGATTCCGTCTGCACGCTCGCGGATTGCCAGGGGACGACAGGCGATCGGTCCTGTTCCGAAACGACCCGCGCCTGGACGGTTGCCGGCTCCCGGCCTTCACTGCGCCATCGCCCGTGGAGTGTAAGGCTGGCGGCGCCCGCGTCGTCCTGCTGCAGGATTTGGAACGGCCGCGGACCGTGATCGATCCGGACGCCGTCGAATGAGATCTCCGTCGCCTCGGGCACGGCATTCCTCGTGGGACCGTAGGGGCCTGCCCCTGCATAACTGGGCCACGTTATACCGATAATCTCTCCGGCGGGCGCGGCCCCGGGGCTTTCCCCGACGGCATCGGGCCGGTACATTCCCGCGGCATTCGATGAAGAAGCGGCCAGGGTTGTGGTTGATCGCGGTGGCGGCGGCGACGGTTACGATAACCGGCGCATCGGACCTTCGCGCCCAGGTCCGCATGCCTTACGAGGTCCTCGACGAGGAGCCGGACAACGTCTACGTTCAGCCGGTTACGCCGACGCCCGAGCAGCTCACCAACCAGGGCGGCGTCCACATCGATTTCTCGGTCGATTACTTCAGCACCTACATGTACCGCGGCGTCGACCAGAGCACGCCGCCGCAGAAGAACGAGAAGGCGCTGCAGTTCAACGGCCGGCTCGAATGGGACCTCGGCAAGCTGCCACACCCGTTCATCGGCGTCTTCTCCAATATCTTCAACAACGACCCGGTTTCCCGGTTCGAGGAAGTCCGCCCCTACGCCGGCCTCGAATGGACGATCCGCCCGATCACGCTCAGCGGCGGGTTCACCGGGTACATCTTCCCCGAGCGCGAGGGGCAGGACACGCAGGAGATCTGGACGCAAATCGCCGTGGACGACTCGCGCGTCTTCCACACCGACCGCCCGTTCCTCAACCCGTACATCTTCGGCGCTTACGACTTCGATAAATACAACGGCTTCTACCTCGAGGCCGGCATCCGCCACGATTTCGTCGTCGGCGAAACCGGCCTGACGCTGACCGTCATCAGCGATTTCGCCTATGTCGCCCACAACCGCTACTTCATGGGCTCCGGCCCGAACGCCGCGGCCACCGGCCTGCAACACTACGACGTCGGCGGGATCCTCACCTACGAGCTGAATCAGCCGCTCCACATCCCGCTCCGGTTCGGCCATTTCGAGATCCGCGCCCAACTGATCTACTCCGGCCCGATCACCGAAGGCCTCCGCGCCGACAGCCGGCTGTGGGGCGGCGTGGGCATGAACTTCCGCTATTGATCGCCACCGCGCGTCGCGGTTGGGCCGGAGGTCCATCCGTTAACCGACGCTGAACCCGGCAAGCGCTGACGAAAAATCGTGGGCGCGGGCCCTCACAACGGGTTAGCATCTGTTTTTGCGCGGCTTTGGCGCTCGGCGCGCCGCACGCATGCCAGGCCGGCCGCCAGGCGAGTCAGGGTGGAGGGGAACGCAATGAGTAGCCCAAAGCTGAATTACGAAAGGAGAGAGCTGCCAAAGGGCTCCTACCGGTCGGAGCGGTTCGGGTTGCTGGCGGTCGTGCTCGTGGTGGGGATCGTCGCGTCGACGCTGCCGCAGCCGCAGGCGCTGGGGAAGCTGCCGCTGCAGAACATCCTGAAGAACGAGCTGCACGTGAAGCCCAACGTGATGGCATCGTTCTTCTTCTATTGCGGCGTGTTCTGGTACATCAAGCCGCTGGCGGGGATCCTGACCGACGCGTTCCCGCTGTTCGGCACCCGCCGCCGGCACTACCTCCTGTTCAGCGCCTTGCTCGCGGCGGCGGCGTGGGTGGCGCTGGGGTTTATGCGGCACACGTTCGGCCGGCTGTTGCTGGCGGCGATCGTCGTCAACCTGTTCATGGTCATGATCTCGACCGTGGTGGGGGCGTTCCTCGTCGAGGTGGGCCAGAGCCGGGGGCAGGTCGGACGCGTCTCGGCGGTCCGCCAGGTCACCTACAACGCATGCAGCGTGATGCAGGGGCCGCTCGGCGGGCTGTTCGCGACGCTGCCGCTGGCGATCGCGGCGGGCGTCAACGCGGCCGTGGTGGCGAGCATCTTCCCGGTCGCCTACTTCCTGCTGAAGGAGCAGCCGTCGACCACGACGAACCCCAACGCCCTGGTGAACGCGCGGAAGCAACTGGGCGTAATCGGCCGCTCGGGGACGTTCTGGGTTTCGCTCATCTTCATCGCCCTGTTTTATTTCGCGCCGGGGTTTTCCACGCTGCAATACTACCGGCAGAACGACGTGCTCCACGCCTCACAGAAGCAGATCGGCTGGCTCTTGGCCATGGTCGGCCTGGGCGGCGTGGTGGCCGCGAGCGCCTACGGGTATTTGGCCAAACGCGTCGCCCTCCGCTGGCTGCTCGCCTTCGGCGTCGCCGCCAGCGCGGGCGGCACGCTCCTGTACCTGTTCTACAACTCCCTGCACGTGGCCTTCGCGATCGACCTGCAGAACGGCCTGTTCTTCGGCTTCGCGGAAGTCGCGTTGATCGACCTGGCCGCCCGCGCCACGCCGGCGGGGTCGGAGGGAATGGGATACTCGCTGATCCTCTCGGTCCGGAACATTACGTTGTTCGGCGCGGACAAGCTCGGCGCGTGGGTCTCCGACACGTATCACGTCTCCTGGAGCACGATGGTGCTCCTGAACGCCGCGACCACGGCGGTCGTGCTCATCATCCTGCCCTTTATGCCCCGCGCGATCATGCGAGGGCGGGACCAATCCGCGCCGAACACGGAGAACACGGGCGAGCCTGAACCTGCGCCGCCGGACCCGCAGGTGGAACGGCAGGCCGAGGGGCCGTGATTCGCCGAACCGACTTGGGCAAGCGTTCCGCCGTGCCCAGGCCGGGATTGACCCACCCCTTCCATGCCTCGTGATGGAGAAATGCACGCACATCTTTGTCCGTCATTCCCCCCGGCTTGGAGAAGGTGCGCAGATCGACAACGCCTTTGTTGGCGGCTTCGTCAAGCGCGACGTACAAATTGTCTCTGGCGGGCCCGTTCATCCCCGGCACATTTTAACGGCGCTGGCGGGAGTTGCTACGCATCCACCCGCAACACGATCTTCCCCGTCAAATGACCCGCCATGCTTCGCACGAACGCCTCTCGTGCCCGGGCGAGGGGAAATACCTCCTGCACGGTGGCCCGCAGATGTCCCGCATCGATGAGGGACGCGATCTGCTGGAGGTCGGCCCGGCTGGGCCGCACGATGAAGAAGATGCCGGTCACGCCCGCGTCGGCGGCACGTGTCTTGTCGGGTACGCCGGCGATCGAGACGACCGTGCCGCCGGGGCGGATCGCGGCGAAGGATCGCGCCAGCATGTCACCGCCGACGGTGTCGAACACCAGGTCGACGTCCCGGACCACGTCTTCAAAGCGTGTCGTGGCGTAGTCGATTACTTCCTCGGCGCCCAGGTTGCGGACCGATTGCGCGTTTCGCGCCGAGGCGGTCGCGATCACGTGGGCCCCGTGCCAGTGGGCCAACTGCACGGCGTACCCGCCGACGCCCCCGGAGGCGCCGTGGATCAGCGCGCGCTGCCCAACGGCGAGGCGGCCGTGGTCGAACAGGCCCTGCCATGCGGTCAACGCCGAGAGCGGGACGGCCGCCGCGTGGACCGGGTCGATCGTCCGCGGGGCGGGCGCGACGTCGCCCGCAGGTATGACCACGTATTCCGCCGCACTCCCGTCCCGCGGGAAGTTCACCAGCGCGTAGACCGCGTCGCCGATCGCGACATCCGTCACTCCCGGCCCGAGCACGTCGACGATCCCAGCCACGTCGTGCCCCGGAATCGTCGGCAGCCGCGGGCTGCCGTCGGCGTGCTGGTACGTCGCGTCCCACGTCAGCTCGCCCGGCGTGATCGCCGCCGCCCGCACGCGGACGCGCACCTCGCCCGCCGCCGGAGCCGGCCGCGGGGCCTCTTCGACCACAATCTGCTCCGGCCCGCCGCGTTGATGTAACCGAACCGCTTTCATCGCTTGTGACCTCCTGAGGGGATCGGAGTGGCCGCATTCTAGCTCATGCCGGCGTCATACCGAGATTGGATCTGTAAGACTGCTTTAGGCGAGCGGTGTGACGAGGCAGAGGTTAAGATCCTCACGAGATTGCTGATTGCCCGCCGGCTCCATCGCCGCGCAAACAAACTACAGCGGCGGCGTTTGAGCCGATACGGTCGCAACCTCTCTTGCGGGGGTCCACGGGCAGCGATGGAAATGGAGAAGACATGAATGCTTTGGTGAGGAGGACGTCCTGCGTCATCGGTTTGCTGGCCATGATATGCATGCCGGTGAGAGCCGAAGTCATGCAGTCACGCCAGACGGAAGCAGCACGCATCGTTCATGCGGCGGACGCGTTTCTTGCGACGCTCGATGCGAAGCAGCGGGGGAGCGTGATGTTTGCGTTCGATGACGCGAAGCAGCGGGTGCGGTGGTCCAACCTGCCGACCGAGATGGTTCGACGGGCGGGGCTGAGCATGGGCGAGCTGAGCGAGGCCCAGCGCTCGGCGGCGATGGCGCTGGTTTCGTCGGCGCTGAGCCGGCGGGGCTTCGAGAAGGTCGAGCAGATCATGGAAGGGGACGAGCGGCTTCGGACCAACGAGCGGGCGAGGCAGATGTTCGGCAAGGATCTCTTCTACATCTCGATCCTCGGGACGCCGTCGGAGACGGATCCTTGGATGGTGCAGTTCGGCGGGCACCATCTGGCGCTCAACATCACGATCGCCGGCGAGCATGGTGTGCTCACGCCGACCCTGACCGGCGCGCAGCCCGCGCTCTACCAGGTCGACGGCAAAACGGTGCGCCCGCTCGGGCAGGAGAGCGACAAGGCGTTCGCGCTATTGAATGCGTTGGACGAGGGGCAGCGGAAGCAGGCGATTTTAAACTACCGCGTCGCCGATCTGGTGCTGGGGCCGGGGATGGATGGGAAGACGATTCAGCCGGAGGGGTTGAAGGGATCTGCGATGAACGCGCAGCAGCGTGCGATGCTGCTCGATTTGATCTCGGAGTGGGCGGGGATCGTGAACGACCAGTTCGCCGCGGCCAGGATGGCTGAGATCAAGGCGGATTTGGACGACACGTGGTTCGCGTGGAGCGGGCCGATCGACCACGAGGCGGGCAAGAATGGCAAGGCGTATTACCGGATCCAGGGGCCGAAGCTCGTGATCGAATACGCGCCGCAGCGCCTGGGCGGCGATCTCACGATGCACGTCCACACCATGTACCGCGATCCGACGAACGATTACGGGAAGAGGTACACGGGGAAATGAAACTGGAGCCCGTGACAGATCGGGAGGGTTTTTCTTCCTCCCCCGGTACTTAGGGGGAGGGGACATAAGGCGGGTGACCCGAAGTAGGGCATATCGATGAAATCGCGGCTCGCTGTGATCATTGCGGTCGTGCTCCTGTGGGTCGGCACGCCGGCGTTCGCGCACCGGTTGGATGAGTATTTGCAGGCCACGACGATTTCGCTGGGGACCGATCGGATTGCGGTGCGGGTTTGCCTGACGCCGGGCGTTGATGTGTTTCGGGCGGTGCTGGCGGACATCGATGCCGACGGGGACGGCGTGATCTCCGAAGCCGAGCGGCAGGCGTACGCCCGGCGGGTGCTTCACGATTTGTCACTCACACTGGATGGCAATCGATTGCCGCTTCGGCTCGTGTCGTCGACGTTTGCAACGATCGAGGAGATGAAAGAGGGACTCGGCGACATCGTGCTCAATGTCGATGCGGAAGTGCCCCCCGGCGGCGCAAACCGAACGCTGGTGTTTGAGAACCAGCACCAGAGCCGGATCGCGGTCTACATGGTGAACTGTCTGCTCCCCGACGACCCGGACATTCGCGTCATTGCGCAGAGCCGAAACTACGAGCAGTCGTTCTACCAACTTGATTACGTGCAGGCCGGCATTCGTTCGACTCCGCCGACGCCTGCGCCGAAGTCTGCTTCCTGGTCAACGTTCCGGCTATTCCTGGGGGCGGACGGACTTGTCGTGTTTGGATGGCTCGCCTTCCTGTGGCAGCGCCGGCGCGCGGGCAGGACGTGAACGGCCTCACCCCCGCCCGGTCTTGAGGATCAGGCGGACCCACGCCGCCGTGGCGGCGGCGCCGGTGGCCTCGGCGGCCTTGAAGAAGTCGGTCATCCGCGACCGGTCGTCCGGCGTGTAGGCCAGCAGCTTCTCGGCCGCCAGCATCGGGCCCATCTGTTGCTTGACGGCCGGCAGTTTCATCCGCTCGGCCCAGGCGATGTCGCGGCCGCCGTGCGCCTTGCGCTCCAGCGCGATCCGCCGCAGGTGCTGGTGGCCCTCGACGTTGTCCGGGTCGAAGTGCAGCCCCTGGATGCAGGTGTCGATCGCCTGTTCGTAGGAGCCGATGTCGGCCAAGGTCTTGCCGCGAGCGAAGCAGGCTTCGGCCCGCTTGCGGTTCTCGGCCTGCTGCTCGGGCGTGATTTCAGACGGCATGGATGGCCTCCTCGCCGATGGAACGTGCGTGCGTGCTGATCGGCCGGCCCCCGCCCGCGGGAGCCGCGCGGCAGTGCGGATATCATAACCTTGGTCGGGGTTGAAAGTCAGCGAGCGCGTGCAACGCGAACTCGCTGTTTTCAGGGGTACATCACATTACGTCCTTGTCGGATGTCGCGCGTCAAAAGGTGAACATGACACCCAGATAGGGCTGCACCGCATTCAAGTCGGGGTTGCGGTCGACGCCTTCGATGGCGGCGTTGGAGAGGTGGAAGAAGTGGAGGCCGCCGACGAAGTATGCGTGATCCGCGAGGCGATAGGTGGCGCCGAGGCCGAGTTGGAGGGTGAAGTTGAAGTAGGTTCCCCCGGGCGGGACGGGGTGGTCGGCCTGGGCGAGGCCGCCGATCGCGTCGGCGAAGAGGGTGACGCGGTCGCGCTGCAGGAAGTGGTAACGCAACTGCAAGTCGAGGCCGACCATCGTCGCGTCGTGCGTTTCCGGCTGGCGGACGTGGGAGACGGGGACGCTCAGGGCGGCGGCGAAGTTGTCGGCCAGGTAATAGCCGACGCCGACGGAGCCGGCGGCGATCTTCTCGTGGTCGTAGGGGTAGAACTCCCAGGCGAATGAGCCGCCGACTTCGAGGTCCCATGTTCCCTTCGGGAACGCGGCGGGCGGGCGGCTGGGGGCGGTCAGGGGTTCCGAGATTTGGGCGCGCAACGGCACGGTGACGCAGCTAACCAGAAGCAATCCGAGAACCACGCGGGCAGCCAATGCGATTCTATTTGCCGCCGGCCGATTGTGCCTCGGCCTTGGCCGCAGCCAGATCGCTTGCCAGCAACTGTTCGAGGCGGTCTTGGCCATACACTTCACCGGTCGCGGCGTTTCTCGGCATTCGCTTGACCATCTCCTTGCGCACCAACTCCTTTAGCGCGGCGTTCTCCGCCCGCAGGTCGTCGAGTTCTCCCTGCTTGATCTGAACCATCCTCTCGCGGTCCGGGTCGCGCTTTGCTTTGTTTGCATTGTCGGTGGCCCGTACGGGGACGCTGACGACGACCGTGAGAACCAGCAGCGCAACGACAATGGGTGTTCGACGCATAGCGGCCTCCTCGTGTTGTCTACCGGGCTGTTGACAGGCCATGATTGCCCTGCGGACGATTCTACCGGGGCGATGCGAAGGCATCATCGCAAAAATCATTAAAGGCGGGAATCGGAATTGTCGCAGCGAACTGTTCATCGTCTACATTTGCCCCACCGTTGAAATCCGCGAAGCGGAGCACGCGAGCGAAAAGTTTCCAGTGTCCCGGCAATGGGCGGTGCGGTAATCTGCCCCGGAACTTCGTGGGTATGCAGGTTGGTTGAAGGGGGGTTCGCCGTTTTCCGGGAGTTGACCGTGATGCGAAAGTTCCGATCGCCGCGCCGCCGGCGCGCCGTCGCTCTGGCGTCAGTTGAAAGCGTGGAATCTCGATTGCTCTTCGCGGCCCTCACGCCGAGCAGTCCCGTGCTGGTCTTCAGCGACGACATGACCAGCGGAAACCCGAGCCACACCGACACGCTGACGATCATGAACACGGGATCGACGACGCTCACGTTTCCCGGCACCGGCGCGTTCACCGTTGTCCGCGATCCGAGCGCGGCGAGCGACCAGTCCGCCGACTTCCACGCCACCAACGCGTCGCTCCCCACGAGCCTCGCGCCCGGCGCGGCGGCGCAGATAACGGTTAACTTTACAGCGACCACCGCAAATACAATCGAATCGGCCCTGCTTCAAATCAACAGCAGCGACCCGGCCGGCCCGACGACCGTGACACTGCACGGCCTGGGGACCAACGGCCAGTTCGGCACCAACGAGCCGTCGCTGGCGAACATTCTTACCGCGTTCGACATTCCAACGAACATCGGCGTGACCGACCCGTCCAACAGCCAGTACCCGCTGACGCCCGCCGCGTCGAGCCAGGAGGTGCCGCTGCAGACGATGATGAAGGCGGGCAGCGGGCCGGTGACGATCCAGATGCTGGCGAGTTTCAACGCATCGGCCGACCCGTCGCTGCGGGTCGGGGATTACACGCCGGGCAATCCGTCGGGCACGACCGAACTCTTTACGATCAACAACGCGGATGACCAGACGGTGAACCCGGTGCCGCAGGGGACGACGTCGTTTGATCCCGGATCGAGCGCCTTTGGGCTCTACGCGAACTTCCCCGGCATCGGCGCCACCGACACGCACTACAGCGAGACGACGCTGAACACGTCGCTCGACTCGGCCAACCCGCAGAAGTTCCGATTCTTCCCCCTTGAAAATGCGGGCGGCTCAGCCGTGCCCAACGCCTACGTCGTCGCGGCCGAGGACTTCAACGGAACTGCCTTCCACAGCTTCACGAACTTGGTTGCGATCATCAGCAACGTGGAGCCGGTTTCCGGATCGGGGGGCATCCCCGTGTCGTTCGGCGGTAAGAAGGTCGCGACCTACAGCGACGCCGCGGGCCACAAGGTGACGCTGAAGCTGAGCGGCCCCGGGACCGGGCAGGTGACGTTCGTTCAGGGCAACGTCAGCGCCGCGGCGATCACGCTGGGCAATACGACCGCCGCTTCGACGCTCACGATCGGCGTCGCCGGCGGGACGACGACCGTCGGCTCGATCGACGTCAACGGGTCGCTCGCCCGGCTGTCCGGCGCGAAGGCCCAGTTGCAGGGGAACCTGCAAATCAGCGGAAGCCTCGCGACGGCGCAGTTGGCCGGGGCCTCGGGCGGCGGCACGTTGACCATCGGTAGCGGGCGTGTCGCGAACCTCAGCCTCGGGCAAGTGGCGGGCCTGTCGATCAACTCCGCCGGGGCCATCGGCACCTTGCAGGCGTCGTCGTGGACGGCAAGCGGCGGGTCGGGCGTCATCACCGCACCGGCGGTCAATCGCCTTGTTGTGGCGGGCGACTTCGCGGCCTCGATGAACCTGACCGGGACCGGCATGGATCTGGGCAGTGCAAACGTGCGAGGCACGATCGGCGGACAAATCCGGGCCGCCGGCAACATCGGGACGATCACCGCGACGGCCCTCGTGAACGCCGACGTCTTCGCGGGCGTCGATCCGGCCGTCACCCAGTTGCCGTCGTCGGCCTCGGCATTCGTTGCGAATTCGACGATCACCGCGGTGACGGTCACAGGCCGGAACCAGCCGTTCGCGGTGCAGAACTCGAACGTCGCCGCCTCATCCCTGGGCCGCATCACGTTCGGCGCCGTCAACACGAACAATGGCGGCGTGCCGTTCGGGCTGGCCGCCCACCAACTGAGCAGCTATACGCGCCGCGTCAACGGGAAGGTCCTCACCTGGACCCGGGCGCAGAGCCCGTCCAAGCTGACGCCGGATGGGGATGCCGTGGCGAGATTGCTGTAGGGGGCGCAGGGATGGATTACCCTCTCCCGGTAGTCCGGGAGAGGGCAGGGTGAGGGTTTTCCGCGCGACCTGACGTGTGAGATGTAAGTCGTTGTGGGAACGCCTCTGGACCTTCGGTCAAGCCCGGACCGATACGGTCCGGCTCGGATCTTTCCTGTGGTCGGGATCTGACGTTGAGAAGGGACGTCGCGCGGTAAACCCTCACCCCAACCCGCTCGCGGGCAGTCGCCCGTTCCGCTCGCTTCTCGCGTCGTACCGGGAGAGGGAGAGGATCATCATCGCTCACGTATGTTCGTCCGGTTCGCCAGTTCGTCGAGGTTGGTCCAGCGTTGGCTGCCGTCGCTCAGGGTGGAGAAATCGGGGGGCGTGGCGGGGTCGTGCATGCGCGACTCGCGGATCTCGCGGCTCAGGGCGCGGATGCGGGCGACGAAGTGCCAGAAGATCAACGCCGCGAGGACGGCGAGGATTGCGTCGAACATCGGGCCGAGGCGAAGGCCGAAGCGCCCGTCGCGGATTGCCAGGTGAACGAGCTGGGCGAATCCCACAGCGCAGGTGGAGGCGCCAATGATCAGCCACGAGCGAGTGCGATACACGCCCCGGCGGAGGCTGGCCACCTGCCGGATGCGCAATTCGCTCAGGTCCCCCTCACGCCTCGATTCCATCTCGGCCCACGCTTGGGCATCGTCGATTGCACCGGTCGCGGCATGCTCCGGAGCCTCTTCGCCCGCGATGGAGAACTGCCCGCCGCAATGGGGGCATTGCAGGGCGGTCTGGGTCGGATCCTCAATGGAAACCAAGCCGCCGCAATGCGGACAGTGATAGACGGTTGGTCTGGGACTGGGCTGCGCGGACTCCTGCATCGGCGTACAGATTAGCCCCCGCCTCTTTCACGGGAAACCGCGTGGCACCGCCGCCCTCACCGTCTTCCCGCCCACGAGGCGGAAACGGTGCCAGCCACCGTTTTCCGGTCTTGATCTCGATCCCAAGTAATTGCAATGGCTTATGAAAACGGTGGCTGGCACCGTTTTGCGTTTGGCACCGGTTTCCGGTTTGCGCGCGCCTACACGATCTCGACCACGAAATCGTTTTGGGCCATGCCTTTGGCGGCGAGCAGGCTCGAAAAGGCGGTGGTGGTGGGGATGTTGCTCGCGTGGAGGCTGTGGTTGGTGGCCTGGTCGGTGAGGGTGATCGATTGGATCGAGTGCGCCGCGAGGCCGAACGGCGTGCCGCCGTTGGCCATTTGCACGGTGCCGAGGATCACGTTCCCGAGTTGATAGGCGGCTATATTGCTGCCCGTGAAGGACGGGCCGGCCGCCGACCGGTGCAGCGTCACCGACCGGATCTGGGCGGTGTTGCCGAAGTCGGCGGTGGTGGCCGGCAGGTTGGGGCTGACCAGGCCGGCGTAAATCCCGCTGTCCTGCATCCGCGCGGCGGAGACGGTGTTGATGCTGCCGCCGGCGACCACGTTCGAATTCAGCATCGCGCCGCCGACGAACAGGTTGCTCACGTTGTACCCGGCCGCCGTCAACGGCTGGGTGAGTGAGATCGTCGAATCGGACAGCGACCCGTGGACGGCGAAGTTGCCGACCGCCGGTGCGGTGAAGTTGATCGTCGCATCGTGCAGGACGTTGAAGCGGTCGACCATGCCGGCGACGCTCGCCGTCCAGCCCGAGGCGATGGAGCCGGCCTGGACGATGTGAACGTGCCCGCCCACGCTCCACGTGCCGGCGGTCACCGCGCCGGCCGAGAACGTCTGCAGCGCGACCTGTGCCCCGGGGATGCCGCTGACGTTGAGGTCCGGGTCGAACGTGCCGCGGACGTGAACGTTCATCACCTGAGGGGCGGTGATGCTGTCGCCGCTCCCCGTTGTGCTGGACCATTGGCCGGCGGTGAGGTTGGCGATGCGGATGGCCGAGACGAGGTTTTCGTCGGTGGCGGTGCCGACGTTGAGGCTCAAGCCGCCGTCAATGTGAGAGGGGCCGATGTTGATCGTGCCGTTGGTGGCGCCGGCGAGGTTGACCTGGTGAACCCAGCCGGTGGTGGTCAGGTCGCCGTTGACTACAACGCCCGGCGCTTGGATCGCGGCCATGACGCCGCTGCTGGTGATCCCGCCGATCGTGACCGGGGCGCGGCCGACGGTCGAGATCTGCAGCGTCGTGCTCAGGCCCGTGCCGGTGAGCGAGATCGTGTCAAGCGCGACGGCGCTGCCGGTGACGGCGATGCCGTTGGCGCTGGCGCCCTGCGAGAGGCCGGTGCCGTTGAAGTTGACGGTGGCGGTGCCTTGTCCGTGCAGGGTGACGATCGCGCGGGAGCCGCTGGTGGAATCGGTGAACTCGACGGCCTTGGCGGCGGCGCCGCCGATGAGCACCGTCAGCGGGTCGGCGGCCAGCAGCCGGCGTCCCTCCAGCATTTCCACCTGTGAACCGGCGGGCCGGCGGGGGGCACGCGGGGCACGCGGGTTGCGGTTGCGACGCGGGCGGCTGGGGCGGAACATCGGTACGTCCTCCGTGACTGAAAGGCGGTAAACCGCGTCGCCAATCCCTGGCGCGCGGGTTCCTGTCTGCGCGGGCGAACACTACAATAAGGTCCCGATGCTGTCCACATCGGCGGCCGGACGGGTTTGGGAATAAACTTTCCTGCTCGCGCAACCAAGGAACGAGGACCTGTTTCCTTTAGAAAGAGGCCGATGCCGCACCGCAACCGCCGCCCACCCTGTCGTTCTGCGCTGGAGCGGCTCGAGCCGCGGACGCTGTTCAGTTCAGCCTTTACGAACATCAACATCAGCAAAATGAAGGGGAACCAGGCGGAGGGCGCGATCGCCGTCGACCCGGTGGATCCGAGCAAGATGTTCGCCGTCTCCAATATCGATACCGGCGACGGGCTGATGGCGGCCACCACATCCGACGGGGGGACGACGTGGTCCGCCACGGTCATCGCCAAAGACAACAGCGCCCTGCCGGCCGCCTGCTGCGACCCGAGCGCGGCGTTCGACTCGTTCGGAAACCTGTTCCTCACGTACCTGAATTCCTCGGACAATCAGGTCGAGCTGCTCCTCAGCACCGACGCCGGGCACTCGTTCACGTTGCTGACGCAATTCAACGGCAACGTGGACCAGCCGACGGTCGTTACGGGAACGGGGAGCGTCTGGCTGGATTTCGACCGGGGCAATGGTGTGTCGGTGACGGGCGCGCCGGTCGTGTCACTTGGGTCGGTCGGCAGCTTCCAGCCGCTTCAGCAGGTGCCCGGCTCAGCGAACGGGCAGTTTGGCGACATTGCCGTTGGGCCGTCGGGCCAGGTCATGGTCACCTGGCAGAGCGACACCAGCGCGCATCACTCGCAGATGAAGGTGAACGTCGATCCGACCGGCTTGGGCGGGAAGTTCGGAAAGGCGGTGCTGGTGGGCGCCACGAACGTCCCGAAGTTCGATTACATCCCGGCCCAGAACACGCGCGGCATCGACGCCGAGACGGGCCTGGCGTTCGACACCAGCGGCGGCCCATTCACGGGGCGGGCGTACCTCGTCTATACCGACGAATACCCTGCCGCCAGCGGGAACACCGACATTTACGTGCGCTACTCCGACAATAACGGCGCGACCTGGAGCGCGCCGATCCGCGTCAACGACGACGATGGGGCCAACAGCCAGTTCCTTCCCCGCATCAAGCTCGACCCGACGACCGGCCAGGTGGCCGTAAGCTGGTACGACGCGCGCAACGACCTGGGCCCGGGGGCTTCGGGCGATGTGGCGGGGATGATCAACACGGACGCTGAGTTCTATGCTACCGTGATCACGCCGCAGGCGGACGGGCTGCTCGTTTCGCCCAACCAGCAGGTGGCCGCCGCGCCCTCCGATGCGTTCGATGCCAACAGCACGATCGACTTCGGCGACTATACGGGCCTCGATTTCTACGGCGGCACGCTCCACCCGCTCTGGTTCGACAACTCCAACAGCACGCGCGACAACCCGAACAAGACGCTGAACCAGCTCAACGCCTACACGGCCGACGTGCCGGCCTCGTCGTTCGCGGGGGCGCCGAAGCTGTCCCTGGGGCAGACCGCCGATCCGGCCGGGCCGCTGGTTTCGCTGACAAGTGGGGCGGCGTTCAACCCGGACTTCATCCGGGCCGGACGCTATTACACGATCACGGTTACGTTCTCGGCCGATACGGATCCTTCGACTATCACCAATTCCGACCTGCTGGTCACGGGGCCGAACGGGTTCGACCAGCCGGCCCAACTCGTGCGGACGGTGACCCTGCGCGGCGGCGTGCGCCGGGCGACCTACCGCGTGAGCAAACCGACCGGGAACTGGACCTCGGCCGACATCGGCACCTACACGATCAACCTCGAGCCCGGCGCCGTCGCCGACACCACCGGTCAGCCCGCGACCGACGGGATCCTGGGCGACTTCGTCGTCGCCACCGGCCTGGCCGCCCGCAACCGCGGCGGCACCGTCGGCACCCGCCATCACCCGCGCAACGCCGACGACTAGCTCGCCGCGGTGAACGTTTTGCACACTTTCCGGCGACGTTTTTCCATTTCGCTATAGACGGGTCCGGCGGGGCGAGTGATCGCGCCCAGAAATGCATCACAGAGGGCACAGAGAACACAGAGAGCACAGAGGAAAACAAAGAGAAACCATTTTGTTGAATTCTCTCTGTGTTCTCTGTGCCCGCTGTGATCTCTGTGATTGCCTTTCCAACAATGCCACGGGCATGAGTACATGCCCATGCCACCCTGTGAGGCGCATGCGATAGTCGGGCCGGTTTTGGACGAGAGGTTGCTTTATGCGCCAAACCGCGCGTCGGGATGCGAGTCGATCGGCCGGTGGATTTACGCTCGTGGAACTGTTGGTGGTGATCGGGATCATCTCGACGCTGATCGCGATCCTGCTGCCAGCCCTTTCGATGGCGCGGGAGCAGGCGAGGGCGGTCAAGTGCATGTCGAACCTCCGGCAGATCGGCCAGGCGATCGGGATGTACGCCAACCAGAACAAGGGGCTGATCGTCCCGTCGTTCAACCTCCCGCCGACGGGGCCCGGCGCCACGTCGAACGTGACGGCCGGCCCCGACCAGCCGATGGACGGGTGGGCGGTGATCCTCGCCGCGGATCTCCTGCTGGCCGCCGGGGGCAATCAGGACGGCAATACGGTGTTTTACTGCCCGGACACGTACGACACCGAAGGCCTGATGGACGGGCAGACCGGCACCGATACCGGCAAGCCGCGGGGGTGGACCGACTGGCCGATGATCAACGTCGCCACGGGCGGGGACAGCGGCGTCAAGCAGGCCGTCGCCATGCCCCCGTGCGGCTACAATACCATCATCCGCGTCGGCTACTGGATCAATTCCTATAACCCGATCGGCGGCGCGGTGGCGGACCTGCCCAGCCAGGACCTGTTCTACACCACCAGCGTCGGCTTCGGCCCGGACAACAACGGCGTCTACCTCCGCGCCCACAAGATGACCAGCGTCCGCGTCGCCTCCGAGACGATCGCCCTAGCCGACGGCGTCTACATGGGCCGCCAGAGCGTCACCCAACTCGGCCAGGCCAACAGCCGGATCGGCTACCGCCATCCCGGGATGGGCCTTCGTGATGGGGCGGCCAACGTCGCGTTCGCCGACGGCCACGTCGAACGCGTCGACGGCAACAGCTTCCCCCAGTCCCTCAGCAGCAGCGACAGCCCCAGCGTCCACCAGACGAAGCTCGCGCAGAACACGCACGGCATGACCGTTTACATGGACCCGCTGATGGCGATTCATTGAACCGCGTGGCGGATGGGGCCGCAACAGATGCGGCCGCAACCGCAGCATTGTTCTTGTCCGCCCATATCTTCGCCCGCGCCTGGCATCCGTGTTGCAAATCGTTGAGGGTTGGCGGCGCGAGTCGCCGCTGTTTGATTTTGCGAACGGAGGCCAATCATGGCTGGAGAACTCAAGGGTAAGAAAGTTGCCATCCTGGTCGAAAATGGGTTCGAGCAAGTGGAAATGACCGAGCCGCGGAAGGCCTTGGAGATGGCGGGGGCGGGCGTAGACCTGATCTCGCCTCAGAAGGGCAGGGTTCGTGCGTTCAAGCACGACGATCCGGGCGATTGGTTCGATGTCGATGTGGCGCTGGACGAGGCCAACCCCGACGACTACGACGCGTTGGAACTTCCGGGCGGCGTGGCCAATCCGGACAGGCTCCGGATCAACCCCACGGCCGTGCATTTCGTGAGGCGGTTCTTCGAGCAGCACAAGCCGGTGGCGGTGATCTGCCATGGCCCCTGGACGCTGATCGACGCCGACGTGGTGAAAGGCCGCACGCTGACGAGCTGGCCTTCGCTCAAGACCGACCTGCAGAACGCGGGGGCCCACTGGGTGGACGAGCAGGTCGTCGTTGACAATGGCTTGGTGAGCAGCCGCAAGCCCGATGACATTCCGGCGTTTAATCGAAAGATGATCGAGGAATTCCGCGAAGGCGAGCACGCACGCCAGGAACCGGCCGCCGCATTCGCGGGGTGAATCAAGAATCCGCCGGGCAGATCAAAAGGCCACGTCGGAGTTGGAGTTGTAGCCTCCCGGGGCGGTAGCATACGCGCTGCCGGACCGCTCGAACAGGGCGGTCTGGGCGACGGCGAAGTTGTTGACCCGCACCGTCCACCGCAGCCTCAGGTTGGTCATGTTCAGATTGTCCGGCGCGGTGTTGGGCGGGAACGGAAACGATGCGGTGACCTCCGCCCGCTGACCGGGCGGCAGGTCAATCGGCATCGGCGGGCTCACCTGAGGCCGGGAGAAGGGAAAGAGCGTGCCGGTCACCAGGTCAAGCGTGGTCGGATCGAAATTGATCGGCGCCGGGCCGTTGTTCTCGAACCGCAGCCGTATGTCGATCGTCGGCGGCCGGCCGCGATCCGGGTCGCCCCGGTGGATGCCGATGACCGATGCCAGGACCGTCGCCACCGGCGTCTTCGTGTCGCCGCGTTGGAACACCTGCACGACCGCCGGTTGCGGGTTGAAGGTGTACTCGGAATAGTACGGCTGCTCCGCACACCCGGCGCCGGCCAGCAGCAGGGCGGCCAGGCCGATCGTCCATACCGTCAGTCGGGCCACCCATCGTCCGCGCATCATCGTTGGTCTCCGTTGGTTTGCCCCATCATACGATCGGGCGTTCCTTTCCCGCCAGCGAATTGCGCGCGGTGGAACGGGTTGTGGGGGATTCCTACGATTTCGAAGTGAGAGGGCGGATTGTGAGGAGTTCTCCAATGCGTCGCAGCTTATTCTTCGTGTTTTCCACCGTCGTGCTGTTCTGGGTCGCGGGGGCGACGGCACAAACCAACCCGCTGTCGAACGGCGGGCATGCCGCAACGGCCGAGCCGTCGAATCGGACGGTGCTCGTGCTGCCGATTGCCGACCCGCCGACCGGTGAACACCGGGGCATCGGCCGGGCGATCCAGCAGGACATCCTCACCGACCTGACGAGCATGACCCAGGCGCACGTGATCGCGCCCGCATTTGCGTCGGCCGCGACCGAGGATGCGGCGGCGATCTCGCAGGCGCGGCAGTACAACGCGAGATACGTCGTCTGGGGCCAGGCGCAGGTGTCCGGGAACCAACTGCGCGTCACCGGGCAACTGCTGGACGTGAACGACAACCGCTCGCTGGCCGCCCTCAAGGCGACGGCGCCGGCGGATAACCTGTTCCCGCTGGAGGATTCGCTGGCGGTTCAGGCGGGCCGGGCGCTGCCGGCGCCGTTCGGCATCCCGCAGCCGCCGCCGCAGACGCAACCGGCATCCCAGATTCCGACGGCAACTGCCCAACCGCTGCCCGAATCGACGACCGAGCCGCCTTACGTCTCGGTCTCCCCGACGGAGCCGGCGGCACCGTACTACAGCTACACCGAGGCGATCCCGCAGAGCTACTACGTTTACAACCCGTACTATGCCTACCCGGGCTACTGGTATCCGTACCCCTACTGGGGCTGGTACGGCGGCGTCGGCGTCGGATTTGGCTTCGGGTACGGTTACTGGCCGTATTATCATTACCATGGATCGTACTATCCGTATCACGGATGGTACGGCTATCACGGAGGCTACTACCACGGCGGCACCGTCGTCATCCCGCACGGCCCGGTCGGCGGCTTCCACGGCGGCGGGGGTGGCTTCCACGGCGGCGGGGGTGGCGGGCATCACTAGAGCACCGGAGACGCCCCGCGACTCCCGCCGGCATGGTCACTTCAGTGACCATGTGGCTCAGCGCCATTAGAACAAAACAGGTTTCCCCAACTTCCTTCGGATCACCTGAAACTGCCCGACGTGCATCGCCACGTGCCCCGTCACCGCGCCCAGCCAGTGGCCGGCCGTGGGAGCCCAGCCGCGCATGCGTTCCGGCGCGGATTGGGCGAGGTCCGCCTCCTTCAGCCCCTTGGCCCAGGCGATCGTCGCCGAGCGGACTTTGCCGAACAGGTCGAGCAGCTCGGCCTTCTTGGGGAAGAAGTTCGGGTCGTCCTTCCCGGCCGTCTCTTTCGTGATCTTGTCGGCAAACCCCGCCGGCAGCGTCGGCGCGGCGCCCGGGGCGAAGCCCGCCAAGGCCCCGGCTTCGCTTTTGATCAGGTGGCCGAGCTGCCACGCCACGTTGTTCGCCCCGGGGCATGGCCGCACCAGCACGTCGGCGTCGCTGAAGTCGCCCAGCGTCCCCATGAGCATTTCGTGGTTCTGGTTGAGCTGGTCGACAAACAATTGAATTGGGTTCATCGCGGTTTCTCCTTCGTTCGTTGCGAGTGCGGCGGGTTTACTGACCGCGACTTCCGATTTCAAGTGCGACTGCTCTCGCAACGAACACGATCCATGTCTGGCGGACTTACTTGAGCGATGGCGGTCGCGCACCGCGAACGAACCCCGCCCCATTCCCGCTCGTCTTTCCTATTGCTTGAAATATGCCTCAAGCGGCTTAACGTATGACTGCTCGCCATGGCGGCCCGGGGCGGCTGCCGGCGTCTCACGGATGGGGCGCGGCGACGGAAAGGCAAAGATTCGTGAAAACCCTCGACCTTGACGCGTTCCGCACGACCCCGCTCGTGCGGGAGCCGTTCGATTACTTGATCGTTCCCGGGTTTGTGAAGCCCGAGGCCCGGGCCGCGGTGAATCGCGATTACCCGCAAGTCCCCGACTTGGGCAGCTTCCCGCTCGAGCGGCTGAAGTACGGCCCGTCGTTTAAGGACCTTGTCGACGACCTGGAATCCGACGAGTTCCGCAAGGCATTCGAGGAGAAGTTCGGCCGCGATCTCACGGGTCGCCCCTCGACGATCACCGCCCGCGGGCGGTGCGGGACGCGCGACGGGTTCATCCACACCGACTCGACCAGCAAGATCATCACCGTCCTCATCTACATGAACAACAGTTGGGAAGCGCAGGGCGGCCGCCTGCGGCTGTTGCGGTCGGGCACCGACCTGGAGGATATGGTCGCGGAGGTCCCGCCGGTCGAGGGCACGCTCGTCTGCTTCCGCCGCAGCGACAACTACTGGCACGGGCACAAGCAGTTCATCGGCGAACGGCGCGTCATCCAGTTCAACTGGGTCACCGACAAGAGCAGCCAGAAGCTCGTCGCCATGCGGCACACGCTCTCCATCCCGTTCAAGAAGGTCATGTCGATCGTGAGGCCGCAGGCCAAAGAGTCCGTGGGATCGGGAGAGATGATGTAAGGGAGGCGTCCTTCCCGATTGAGCCGAAGTTTGCAGCGAGGGTTCGGGGTTCAGGGTTCAGGCGCGCAAGCAACCTTTCCTTGCCAACCTGAACCCTGAACCCTGAACCCTCCCCGAACCCCCTCATGCACGTTCACGACCTGGCCCGCAAGGAATTCGATCGCATCCTCCTCATCAAGCCGTCGGCGGTGGGGGACGTGGTGCACGCGCTGCCGGTCGTGGCGAAGCTGAGGCAGCGCTATCCCGCGGCGCGGATCGACTGGATGCTGACGCCGCACATCGCGGAGCTGGTTGGGAATCATCCGGCGATCTCCAACGTCGTGCTCTTTCAGCGGCAGGCGTACGGACGGCCGTGGGAAAGTTGGTCGGCGTCGACGAGCGGCTTCCTGTCGATGCTCTCCGAATTGCGCGACGCGCGGTACGACCTGGTCATCGACCTGCACGGGCAGTTCCGCTCGGCGTTCTTCGCGCTCGTGACTGGGGCACCGACGCGGATCGGATTCGATCGGCCGCGAAAGCGCGTCCGGCGCGCCGGGCGAAACCTGCCGAAGGAAGCCTACGAGCACGGGTGGACCGGCGCGCGGGAAGGGTCGTGGATGGCGTACACGCATCGCATTCCGCTCCCCACGCTCGACGCCCACGCCGCCGACCGCTACCTGTGGCTGGGCCAGATGCTCGGCTTCCCCGAGGGCCCGGCCGATTTCACCGTACCGATTCCCGCCGCGGCCGAGGCACGCGTCGAGCAGATCCTGGAGCAGCACGGCCTGGCGGACAAGCCGCTGGCCTTCCTCGCGCCCGGCACGCTGTGGGAGACCAAGCACTGGCCGGCCGAGTCGTTCGCGCAGGTGGCGAATTATTTGCTGGCACAAGGGTGGGCGGTCGCGCTGGCCGGCTCGGGCAAGGACCGGCCGGTGTGCCAGCGGGTCGCGGACGTCGCACCGGGCGTGCTGGACTTGTCGGGCACGACGACCGTGAGCCAACTCGCCGCCCTCATCCGCCGATCCGGGATGTGCGTGACCAACGATTCGGGCCCCATGCATTTAGCGGCCGCCGTGGGCGCGCCGCTGGTCGCGATCTTCGGCCCCACCGATTCCCTGTGGGTCGGCCCCTACGGCCGGCCCGAATCCGTCGTCCGCGCCGATTTGCCCTGTTCCCCGTGCTACCTGCGCCGCATCAAGGATTGCCCGTTCGGCCACGCCTGCATGAAGCAGGTTACCCCCGCCCAGGTGATCGCCCGCGTCGAGCAGTTGCTTGGCGCCCAAGCAACCGTCGCCCGCGCATAAAACCGCCGCTTGCGGCTTCGCGAACGAACAACTCTTCGTCCGCGAAGCCACCCAGCGGCGCGCCCCCTCCGTCTCCCAACCGCTCAACTCCTGCTTATTGAGCTGATCCGATTCCCCAGGGGTGACAAAACACGGCACCGTGGCGACAAGCTTTCGTAGGGCGAACACCGAATACCCGACGCGCCGAACGATTTGGGACGTGGCATATAGGTTGAGGGCGGCGTCATAATGAACGCGCAGACGCGCGCGCCCGTGCGGGCAAGCGCGACGACGAGAGGAGGCTCAGCCATGAGAACGGTCGTCGGATTGTTTGATTCCTGGTCGCAGGCCCAAAGCACGGTTCGAGATCTGGAGGCGAGCGGCTTCGACCGCAACGACATCAACGTCATTGCCCATGCCGAAGTCCTGGCGGAGGGGAACCAAGGGGCCGCCATGGGCGCCGGCGCGGCGATCGGCGCCGGGTTGGGGCTGCTGGCCGGGTTGTCGCTGATCGCGGTTCCGGGATTCGGCGTCGTGGCCGCCATCGGGCCGATTGTGGCGACCGGCATCCTCGGCGCGGTCGCGGGCGGGCTGGTTGGGTCGCTGGTGGATGCCGGCGTGCCCATGGGCGAGGCGCAGCATTACGCAGAAGGGGTCCGCCGTGGCGGGACGCTCGTCGTCGTCAACGCGTCCGATGACGATTGCCCGCGCGCGATTGAGGTCATCAATCGTCATAACCCGGTAGACCTCGATGAACGCGTCCTGAATTGGCGGCAGGGCGGGGCCGCACCCGAAACGACGGCGCCGCCGCCCATGACGGCCACCGCGACAGCCGCCCCGGCGGATCAACCGGATCCCACCGGCCACACGACCATGGGCGATGCAGCCGCGGCGGCGCCGACGCTCGCCGTTCCTCCGGTGGCCCCAGTCCTCAGCCCCGCGCCCGACCTTCAGCCGACGCGGGAATCCGCGCCCGCCGACCGGCCGATCGCCCCGGCCGCCGTTAACGCTGCTAATGTGGCGTGCGGCGACGAGGTCTTCCGCACGATGGAAGACGATTTCCGCGACGATTTCGACCGCGAATTCCCCGGCGACTACACCTGGGACGAGTGCGGCCCCGCCTACCAGTTCGGCTGTGAACTGGCCTGCGACAGCCCAGGCCCCACGGACTGGTCCGACGTTGAACCGAACGCTCGACAGCGGTGGGAACGAAGCCACCCCGGAACCTGGGACCGCGTGAAGGACGCCGCCCACTACGCGTACGACCGAGCCCGGTCAACGGTCTGACCACGGACCGGCGGTGCGAACCGCCCACCAGCACGTCACCGCCCGCCTTCCGCTCGGTGGGGGAGCGCTGGGAGAGCATCAGGTTGGTGAGCGCTTGAGCCTGTTCCAATTCCTCGTCGGTCGGTTCCCGGCCCGACTCCTTGACGTGGAGCGTCGGCAAACCGGGAATGCGTCGCCGGCGCATGAAAATGGGCGCGGACCTGAAAGTGCCCGCGCCCATGGTTTCGCCTTCACGACTTTACTTGAGTTCGACCGTCCAGTACGCCGTATCCAGGAACTGCTTCCAGCTCTGGTACCGCTGGTCGGCCAGGCGGATGTTGATCACCGGGCTGCGCTTCGGCTTCACGGGCTTGGTGATCAGGTGCATGTGCGCCTGCTCGGGCGTGCGGCCGCCCTTCTTCACGTTGCACTTCACGCAGCAGCAGACGATGTTCTCCCATGAGCTCTTGCCGCCCTGGCTCTTCGGGAGCACATGGTCGAGCGAGAGCTCGGTGGTCGGCATGCGCTTGCCGCAGTACTGGCAGCGGTTGCCGTCGCGGGCGTAGATGTTCCGCCGGTTGAACTTCACGTCCTGGCGGGGGAGCTTGTCATAGCCCAGCAGCCGGATGATCCGCGGGACGGCCAACTGGAACCGCACCGTGTGGATCCAGTCGTGCGCGTCCGGCTCGAACTCGGCCTTGAGTTGGCTCAACTCGGTCCAGTCCTGGAAGTTGAAGTTCTGCCACTTGCTCTGCCCCTTGGCGTCGGTCTCGATGTGGATGACCTCGGCCAGGTCGCGACACAGCAGCGAAAACGCCCGCTTGACGTTGACCACGCGAATCGCCTGGTAAAAGCGATTCAGCACAAGGACATTTGCGTTGAGAGCGAGACCAGCCGAGCCGCCGTTACAGCTCGGGAGAGAGAGCGAGGATGCAGCCGCGTCGAGGTTCATAGTCTGGCCTGAACCTTCCCCGATCAGGCGGGTGTTCCGCCCGATACATGCTTCGCCCGGATGTCCCGGAGGAGTACATGACACCCTCCTTCACCCGCATTCCACGCGGAATTGTACTAGCCTCAATCGGGAAAGGCCAGCGGCACCCGGGCAGACGGACAGGTCGGCCACCCCTAAAGACGCACGAATGGGTGAGAATTGGAGGAGGGGAATGAGAGGATTGCGTGAAGCCGTGCCAGGTGGGACGCGAACGTAGAA
>DASXMX010000659.1:0-18127 GCA_036495445.1 Tepidisphaeraceae bacterium | reverse complement strand
ATGGACGGCGTGAACGGGCTGACGCAGCCGTCGATCGACCCGGGCCAGACGTTCCGCTACGAGTTCACCGTGCCCGACGCTGGCACGTTCATGTACCACCCGCACTTCGACGAGATGACGCAGCAGGGTCTGGGCATGATGGGGATGTTCATCGTCCACCCGAGGCAGCGGCCCACGGACGCGCCGGACCGCGACTACGCGATCATGTTGTCCGAGTGGCGGATCGATCCCGGCGCCAGCCGGCCCAATCCGATCGAAATGGTGGAATTCAATGTCCTCACCATGAACTCCAAGGCCTATCCCGGCACCCAACCGCTCGTCGCGAAGGTCGGCGAGCGCGTCCGCATCCGCTTCGGGAACCTGGGCGCGATGGACCACCATCCGATCCACCTGCATGGCTTCCAGGCCACGCTCACCGAAACCGACGGCGGCCCGATCCCCGAATCGGCGCGCTCCTCGGCGAATACGGTGCTCGTCCCCGTCGGCAGCACGCGCGCCATCGAGTTCGTCGCCGACAACCCCGGGGATTGGGCCATGCATTGCCACATGACCCACCACGTGATGAACCAGATGGGGCACGGCGTGCCGAACATGGTCGGCGTCAAGCCGGGCGATCTCGACAAAAACGTCGGCAAGCTCCTGCCCGCCTACATGACGATGGGCGCAAACGGCATGGGCGACATGGGCGAGATGCAGATGGAGGTGCCGAAGAACAGCATCCCGATGCTCATGGGCAAGGGGCAATTCGGCGTGATCGACATGGGCGGCATGTTCACCGTCGTAAAAGTCCGCGAGCACCTGACCGGCTACGACGACCCGGGCGACTATGCGTTTCCGCCCGGCAGCGTGGCCGCGGTCGCCAGCGAGGAAGAACTTCGGCGCGACGGTATCCACATCACGGGATGACCGTAGTTCCCCCGCTTGACTTCGACGAGCTCAGTCGAGTCGCGGCTTCGCGAGCAAAGGTCCACCCATCGCGGCCCCCGCTATACGCAAGCGGCGATCCGGCGTGTTCGTCCAACGCGATGGTTCTGCGCGGGATCACACGATGCCCGGTGCCGCCGGTGGGGCGGCCGCGGCGGGGGGCGGTTCGAGCCGGCCCTTGAGCTGTCGCAGGCGGAATGCGAGTCCGATTTCGAACACGCCGTAGACGATCGCAAGCGTGCCGACCAGCCAGACGAGGGCCAACGCCCCGGTCCCGGGGCGGGCGACGAGCAAAATGCCAAACAGGATGGAGATCAGGCCGCTGAGCAGGAGCAGAAACTCGTTGGCGACCTCCCGCCGCAGGGCGATGGCCGCGACGATCTCCATGATGCCTCGCGCGATCGCCCAGAACCCGATGAACAGCAGCAGCACGGTGATCGCCAACCCCGGGTGCACGATGGCGATTATGCCCGCGAGGATCCCGAGCACACCGGTCAGGATGAGCCACCAGGCCGGCGGCCCGATCCGCCGGCCGGCCACGGCGAGCGTCAGCGCCGTGATGCCGTCCGCGATCGCATAGATCCCCCACATGAGCGCCAGCGTCAGCAGCGTCAGCCCCGGCCACGTAAACGCCAGGATTCCGAAGAGGATCGCACACAGTCCACGGAGAAGAACGAGCCACCAATTGCGGGCGAGGGTCGACATCATGGCGGATACCTCCATTCGAGGTCGATGAGCGCAGCCTCCGGGTAGTGTATGAAGTGAGCGTGATTTGCCCCCCTCAGAAAACTCCCGATTTTTGGGTCCGGGGAAACACGGTCGACGCCCGATTGCGGGGCATCGAAACGTGGTGTGCTTCTATCGAGCATCGGTGAGCTCGCGGATCCGGCGTTCGATCGGGCCGACCCACCAGGGGTTTACGCCGAAATTGCGCAACTCCAAACAAGCGTCCTCTACGCTCATCCCATGGGCCAATCGATAAGCGGCAACGGCCAGCCCCGTCCGGTCACGGCCCTCGTGACAGTGGATGAAAACGGGCTTGGGGCTTCGCGCGATCTCACGGAGCACTGCGTGGACATCCACCTGGTCCGCACGCCACGCGGATACCGGCAGCCGCACGTACCGGACGCCGGGGGGGATTTCCGTAGACTCGTCGGCCTCGCGCAAGTCGATGATCGTCTTCACGCCTAAATACGCGAGCACTTTCAGCCCGTCGGTCGTAGGCTCGGCCCCGCGCCATAGCTCAAATGAGATCACCCCGAAGTTGGCCACTCCGAGCGGGCCGACCTCCATCGGTTTCTGCGGTCCGGGCGGAACGGGATTGGGAAGGCGGAAGGTGACCTTCTCGGTCGAATGCTCGCTGGCACGAGGCGCGGCGCAACCGGCGAGTGCGAGAGAGGCGAATGCAAAAAAGAGCAAGACGAGCCCGGAAAGCATGCGGGGCATGGCCGCATCGTACCGGATTCTCGTTTGTGACCAACGCTGCGCGAGGGGATCAACCGCCTTGCTGAAATGTTTTCTTCACACGTTCGAGGTGGTCCGCCACCAGTTGCTTTATCTGGGCGAAGCTCAGGTCCCCTTTGATGATGTAATCGTTCGCGCCCAGTTCCTTGGCCCGCGCCCGGAAGACGGGATCGGAGACGGCGGAGTACATCAGCACCACGACGTTCGCGCACCGCTCGTCGGCGCGGATCGCCTGCAGCACGTCGAACCCGTTGACGTCCGGCATCATGACATCCAGCAGGACGATGGTCGGGCGGCAGGTCTTGAGAAAATCCAGCGCCTCCTGGCCCGTCTCCACGCACCGCGAGGGGAAGCCGGAGAGGCACAGGAGCCGGGCGAGCGAGTGACATACCAGGACGTTGTCGTCAACGACCAGGACGTCCGTCTGACTTGCCGCCACAGCCATAAACCACGAATCCTACCGCACACAAGTTCGGCCGAGAACGACCGTTTCGTTTCTTTGCGGGAGACTTATAGCATGGTCGGCGTGATGAAGAAATAGAGGTCCGTCTGCTCCTGCTGGGACCGGTGGTTTTTGAACAGCCACCCGAGCACGGGTACGTCGCCGAGGCCGGGGATCTTTTCCTCGCGCGTCGTGGTGCGGATCATGCGCAAGCCGCTGATCACCAGCGTGCTGCGGTCGCTGACGGTGACCGCCGTCTCGGCCTCGCGCGAGTCGATCACCGGATTCTGGACGGGCGCGGCACCGCCTTCCATCGACTGGACCGCGTTAAAGCCGGAGACGGCCGAGACGATGGAGACCGTGTGCAGCTTCACCCGCGCCGGGCCCGCGGCTTCGGGGGTAATGTAAAGCTGAACGCCGACCGGTTTGTATGTCGTGCCGATCTGCAGCACGTTGTTCACCACGTTCGTCGATTGGATCGGGACCTCCTGCCCGGCCAGCAGGTAACCGGTCTGCCCGACGGCCACGGTCATCCGCGGCTCGGAGACGACCTGGATCAGCCCCGCGTCGGCCAGCAACTGAAAGCTGATGTCCAGCGACACGCCCGCGCTCTGGAACACCTGCAGCAGCCGAAGCACTGAGCCCTGGACCGGGGCGGAACTCCCGCTGTTCATCGCATCGAGGAATCGCTTGGCGCTGAAAGTCGACACCAGGGCCTGCCCGCCTTGCGAGGCGAGCCGGTTCAGAACCAGTTCGGTCCCCTGTTGGAAGTCGAAGTCGTGGCTTACCTCAAAGATCTTGGCGGCGATCTCCACCTGCCGGGCCGGGTGATCCAGATCATTCAAGAGCGAGAGGACCGGCGTGCGCATCGCCTTGTCGCAGGTGATAACGATCGTGTTCTCGTGCGGCAAGGCGGTCACCGCGCCGCCGGGACCGAGCGTCTGCGTCAGGACCGCGACGAGCGGCGCCAGGTCGGGCTGGGCGACGTCGAGCGTTCGCCGGGCGGTGATCGCATCGCGCACCGACTTGACCGTCGTGCCGCCGACGTTCCGAAACGTCCAAATGATCCGCAGCTTCTCGCCCGGCAGGGGGATGACCTCGGCGGGCAACTCCGCCTCATCCAGCGCGACGGCGGCCGGCCGTGTGGTCGCGGGTTGGATGGCGGGCGGCTTCGCACCGTCATCTTCAGGCTGGGTTGCGCTTGTGAGGTCCAATGGCGGTACTGCGCCGCGCGGGTCGCCGCATTGGTGGGGCCGGCCGTGGTGGCCGGCCAGTCGTTCCCAGATCGGCCGCGGGCCCAGCTCCAGCAGCTCATGCCAATCGGCGGTGCTGAGCTGCTCGTCGCTGGCCGCATAGGCGGCGGCGTCCTCCTTCGGTCGGCTGGAAATGATCTGCGGCGGGTTGAACCCGCCGGATTCGTGCGCCGTCACCGGCGGCGTCGCGACGGGCTGCTGCGCGCACCCGGCCACGTGCATCAAGCAGAGGACGAGCGACGCCCAAGCGATGTCCTTCAGGTTCTGTCGCATTGTTCTTCCCCGAATCCGAACGGGTGAATTCATGGGACCTCCGCTACCGACGCTCTTACGGCCCGTCCGACCTGAATTGCCCACGTAAAACGCTTTGCCCTGCCCGCGGCCCGCCCTGTCTTTCCGCCGGCCATGAACGAGCTCTGCCGAACGGCCTACGGTTCATCGGCACCCGACGACCGATCTGCTCCCTCTTTTTCCCACCGGGCGGGAAGAATTCTTATCGCCGGCGGTATCAACGGGATGTCAGTGCCGCGGCGAACCGGATTATCGGACGCGGCGAAGGCCCGTCCGGTCGGGCCGTTCGGGGCCCGACCCCTCCTCGTCGCGGCGTGCGCGATACGCGCCGCACGAACATCCCATTGCCGAGATGTATGGGAACCCATTCTCGCCGAGGCGGCCGCGATGGGATCACGGCGCCTTGGATGCAGGGGTCCGGTCATCACCCGTCGGATCCACGTCGATTTGCAGTGCGATCGCCATCCGGGCCGTGCCCGCCGCGGCGTTTACGACCCGCTCGACCCGGCTCCACTCGTGCGGGCCCAACTTGGGATGTTGTACAGATGTGAGCAGCAGGCCCTTGCCCGCGTGGTCTTGCCGCAGGATGCGAACCATTCGTCGTTTCCTCCCTCTATTGGTCCTACAACGCTGTCGGCTGGTTGTGGCAACGCCCGGTCATCCCGATTGCCGTGGCGGGCAATTCGACGCGGACGATGAACTCGCGGCCGTCCGAGGACTCGGCCTGAATCGTCCCGCCCATGAGCCGGACGAGTTCCTTCGTGATCGACAGGCCCAGGCCGCAGTGCGTTCCGGTGTCGGTCCGGGAGGCGTCGCCGCGCCAGAATCGATCGAAGACCAGCCCGGCCTGCTCGGGGGAGGTTCGGCTTCCAGTGTTCGCGACGGTGAGCCGAACGGCAGTCGTATCGGCATCGGGCATCACGCGCACCGCGCCGCCTTCGTCGGCGTAGCTGACCGCGTTGTCGAACAGGTTGTTCAACACCTGGCGGAGCTTTTCCCGGTCGGCATGGATCGGCTGATCGACGTCTGCGGTGCGGGTCACGCGCAGTTGGCGCGCCTCGGCGCGCTCGGCGAACGGCCGCCAGGCTTCATCGATCAGGGCGGGGAGTGAGAAGGTGGTGGGCGACACCGGCACGCCGCCGGCGTCGGCGCGGGCGAGGATCAGCAGCGAGTCGACCATCGCGTGCATCTGCCGTGTGGCGCGGAGGCATTGGCCGACGACCTTTTGGTACTCGTGCGGCTGCCGCTCGCGGGAGCCGCAGATCTCGAGCGTCGTTTCCAGGCCGGCCAGGGGCGTGCGCAGCTCGTGGGCGACGTCGGCGGTGAACGCCCGTTCGCGCTCGAACGCGGACTGCAGCCGCCCGATCATCTCGTTGAGCCGGTGGACGATCGGCGCCAGTTCGCGCGGCACGCCGGCTGGTTCGAGCCGATCGGCGAGATTCGTGCGGCCCACGCCCGCGATCCGGCGGGCGATCGCGTCGATCGGGGCGAGCGACCGGCGGATGTTCCATGCGAGCAGCCCAAGGCAGGCCAGCAGCGCCGCGCCGCACGCGCCCGCGAGCAGCCATGCCAAATGCGTCAGAGCCTCTGCCAGGTGCGACGTGTCGCGCGCCACCATCATCGTCAGGCGCGGGTCGGCAGCAGGCCCGGGCCCGGCCGGTTCGTCCTCGTCGCGCTTCTGCGGAGAGATCTCAAACGCGATTGCCACGGCACGGGCCTCCCGGCCATCCGGCAGCGCATCGAACTGATACCGGGGCGTTCCCGATGGAGGGGCATTGACGAACGGGAGATCGCGATCCGACAGGGACCGGGATCGCGCGACCGGGTGCGCGGCGTGCCAGAGCTCGAAGTATTGTGTTTGGGGACCGCCGAGGAATTGCGCCGGCTCCTGCCCGTCGAAATCGACGCGGGGCTTGCCTTCGTGGAACTCGGTGGCCGCGATCAGCGACTGTGCCTGGGCGAACAGCCCGCGGTCAAACTCGGCGATCAGCCAGTGCCGAACGGCCCCGTACAGGATCCCGCCGAGCACCGCGAAGACGCCCACGATCGCGAGGGCGGCGCCGAACAGCAGATGTCGACGGACCGAAGGCATTCGATCGCTCGTTGTCGTGGTCTACTGATCGCTGTCATCCTGAGCGCGGCGAAGGACCTCCGAGTCGGGGGGGCGCACCTGAACCCGGGAGATCCTTCGCTTCGCTCAGGATGACAGCAGGACGAAAGGCTACTTGCTCTCGTGCTCTTCCTTCTCTTCCTTTTCGCCCTTCTTGTTGGACTTCTTCTCGTCCTCTTCGTTGTCGATCTTCTTGCTGATCAGCTTCCCCTTCTCATCGACGACGATCTCGTAGTTGGTCCCGTCGATGACGGCGTCCGCCTCGTACACCGTCTTGCCGTGCTGTTCCTCCTTGTCGAGCGAGTCGACCTTCGCGCCGTGTGCCTCGTACGTGATCGTCTCCTGCACCTTGAGCGGGGCCTCGGTGAACTTGATCTTGACCTCCTTGCCCTCGTCCTCCTCGCCCTTTTCGGCGGCGAAGAGCGTCGTCGCGCCGATCACGCCGAACCCGACCAACAGGGCCAACATCCATTTCCGCATGACAATACCTCCGAGAGAAACGCGCGGTTCGTTCACTTGCGTCCGGACCTTCCGAACGACAAGGGAAGTGTACGGCCGCACAGGTGAACGGAACGTGAACGGCATCAGAAAACCAAATTGGGCCGCCAAGACGCCAAAGAAATACTGGAGATAAAAGATCGGCGATTGGCGTCAACGTTGCCGGACATTTTCTTGGCTCTCTTGGCGTCCAAATGGTTCTGGGCCTCTACGCATTGATTGCGGCGCCGTTTTGATCGAGCTCGCCCGCGCCTTCCAGGACCGGTTGCGCATCCGATTCCGAACCGGGGCTGGGCGGTGACGAACGGAAGCCCTGGCGGGTGAAGCGATACATGAAATAGTAGACCGTCGGCGTTGCGACCAACGACAGGAGGACCGAGATGCACAGCGCGCCGATCACGGCGATCGCGAGCGGGCGGAGCATCTCGGCCCCGGCGCCGATTCCGTACGCCAGCGGCAGCATGCCCAGGGCGGCGGCCATCGAGGTCATCAGCACCGGGCGGAGACGCCGGCGGCCGGATTGCACCAAAGCCTCCTCCATGCTCAACCCCGCCGCCCGCAGGTGGTCGACGTAGTCGAGCATCAGGATGCCGTTCTTGGCCACGATGCCTACGCCGATGATCGCGCCAAGGCGCGAGATGATGTTCTCCGACGTGCCGGTCAGATAAAGGGCGGCGACGGTGCCGATCAGCGCCAGCAGCGCCCCGGCGACGATTGCGATCGGCTCCAGGAACGAGCGGAATTCGAGCACCAGCACGGTGAAGATCAGCAGCACCGCCATCACCATCACGACGGCCAGGTTCTTGAATGACTCCTGCTGCTGCTGGTAGAGCCCGCCGAACTCGATCGCGGAGGCGGGAAACCGGGGGTCGTTGGCGAGCTTCTGCTTGATATCCCGGATGACGCCGCCCAGGTCGCCGCCCTCCAGTTCACCCGTGACGGCCACATATTGCCGCAGGTCGTCGCGCTCCAGTTCGAGCTGGCCCGGCTCGATCCGAACGTCGGCCACCTGGCTGAGTCGGACAACGGCGCCGGCGGGCGTGCGGATCGCCGTGTTCTTGAGCGCCTCGATCTTCGCCGTGGCCTTCGGGTCCATCATCACGCGGATGCTGGTGACGCGGTCGCCCTCGAGCATGTTGGAAGCGACCTGCCCGAGCTTGGTCGCACTCACCGCCGCGGCGATGTCGCTGGGCGTCAGCCCGTACCGCTGCGCGTCGGCGGAGCGGACGCGGAACGTCAGCGCCGGGCCCGCCACGACCAGCCCGTCCTCCGTATCGGCCACATGTGGGATCTCATCGATCTGCGCCTTGATCGCGGGGGCGGTTTGTTTCAAGAAATCCAAGTCGGTGGAGAAAATCTTGATCTCGATCGGCTTGGGCGAGCTGACCAGGTCCCCGATCAGGTCGCCCAGCATGCCGTGCAAATCCGCGTCGACCTGCGGCTCAACGTGCTTGATCTTCGCCCGCAGTTCGTCGATCACCTCGGCGGTGCTCCGCTTGGAGTCGGGCCGAAGCTTCACGAGGAAGTCGCCCGCGTTCGGCTCGGTGAGTTCCAACCCGAGCGCCACGCCGGTCCGTCGCGAATAGCTTTCCACCTCGGGCGTCTGCTTCAGCACCTTCTCGATTTCGGACAACGCCCGGTCACTCTCGGTGAGGCTGGTGCCGGGCGGGCTCACCTTGTAATCGAGCACGAATCCGCGTTCCTCCAGCGACGGCAGCAGCTCAGATTTGAGCCGGCCGTACAAGTCGTATCCGGCCAAGGCCAGCAGCACGCAGCAGCCGACGGTGATGAACCGGTGCCGCAGGGCGAGGCGGACGGCCTTCATGTAAACGATGGTCACGGCGCGCAGGATGAAGCCACCCTCTTCGACGCCGTGATCGGTGGCATGCGGCTTGGCCCGGATGATCCAGTTGGCCAGCGAGGGCGTCAGCGAGATCGCCAGCACGAGCGACGTCAGCAGCGAGACGGTCATCGTGATCGCCAGCGCCCGGAAGAAGACGCCCGGGACGCCGGCGAGGAACGCCAGCGGGATGAAGACGACGACCGGCGTGAGCGTCGACCCGGTAAGGGGCAGGAAGATCTCGCCGACTGCCTGGTGAACCGCGGCCAGCCGCGGCATGCCGGTGGCGATCTTCGTGTGGATCGCCTCGACGACGACGATCGCGTCGTCGATCACCAGCCCGATGGCCGACGCGATCCCGCCGAGCGTCATCAGGTTGAACGTCATGTTTAAGAGCCGCATCGCCAGGAGGGTGACGAGCACGGTGACGGGGATCACCACGATCGCGACGAGCGTCGATCCCCAGTCCTTCAGGAAGACGAACAGGATCACGACCGAGAGGATCAAGCCGAAGATGATCGCCTCCCAGACGCTCTGCACCGAATCGCGCACGAGCAGCGACTGGTCGTAGAAGAAGGCCATCCTCATGTCGGCGGGCAACTGCGCCTTCAGGCCGCCCATCTCCTTCTTGAGCTGGTCGACGATGTCGAGCGTGCTGCCGTCCGGCTGGCTGCGGACCATGATCAGCACCGACTTGCCCCCGTCGGCGGTGACGACCGTGCTGCCCGGTTCGATGGACCGTTCGACTTTGGCGAAGTCGCGGATGCGGACCGGGCGGTCGCCGTCCATCGCGACGACGAGGTTCTCGATATCGGACAGGTTGTGGACGCGGCCGTCGACGAGCGTGAGGTAGAGCGTGTCCTTCTCCTCGTGCAGCCCGCCGGCCTCCACGAGGTTACTCTTGGTGACCGCGTCGGCCACCTGCGTCAGCGCCAGGTTCTGGGCGGCAAGCTTGAGCGGGTCGGCCACGACGTGGACTTCAGGCTCGCGGCTGCCGACCAGGTCCACCCGCGCCACGCCCGGGATCCGCAGGAACCGCGGCTTGATGATCTGCTCGGCCGCCACCGTGAGGTCGGCGACCGAGCGGCGGGGGCTGGTCAGGCTGATGCCCGCAATCGGGAAGACCGAGAACGTGAGGCGGTAGGCGCGGGCGTCGACCGTCGCCGGCAGCGTCGATTTCACCTGGGCGAGCCGCGTGCGGACGTGCAGCTCCGACTGCTCCATATCGACCTGCCAGTTGAAGAAGACGTTCACGACGCTCGACCCGCGGCCCGTATTCGAGCGGATGCTCACCACGCCCGGCAGGTCCTTCATCGCCTCTTCGATCGGCTTGGTGACGGTCGCCATCATTTCGTCGGCGGGCATCTCGCCGTTGTCGATCATGATCGTGACGCGCGGGAAGTTGGTCTGCGGGAAGACGCTTGACGGCATTGACGACGCCGCGTAGATCCCGCCCAGGCACAGCCCGAGCACGATGAAGACGATGCCCTTCCAGTGACCGGTCGCGAATTTGCCGAAGGACAGAGACATTAGTCCAGCACCTTCACATGCGACGCCTGCGGGAGGCCGAACGCGCCGGCGGTGACGACGGTGTCGCCCTCCTTGACGCCGTCGGCGGTGATCTCGATCAGGCCGTTCTCTTCCAGGCCTGCCTTCACGACCTTGCGCGTCGCCTGTTCCCCGTCGACCAGGGCGATCGTGCTGTCGCCGTTCTCGTCGGTGACGACCGCCTCGCGGGGGACCGCCAGCACGTCCTTGTGCTCGTCGGCGATGATCCGCACGCGAACCGACAGGCCCGGCCGGAGCTTGGCGTCGGCCGGCAGCTCGATGTCGACCTGCACCGCGCCGCTGCGCGGGTCCACCTGCGGGCTGACAAACGCCACTTTGCCCAGCAGGGGTTCGCTGCTGCCATCGCTTGCAGCCGCCCCACTGCCGACGAGGATCTGCGCCGGCAGGCCGTCGGTTTTGGCAGGCAGTTGGTCGGCGGGCACGTCCACGTCCACCACGAGCCGGTCCACCGCCACCAGTTGCAGCAGCGTCTTGGTCACGTCGACGCTCTCGCCCGGATTGACCGACACCGAGACGACCGTCGCGTCGATCGGCGAGCGGATCGTCGTCATCTGCCGTTGCATCCGCGCGGTCGCGAGGGCGGCGCTGGCCTGGTCGACCTTGGCTTGTTCCTGCCGCAGGTCCTCGGGCGTGGGGGAGTTCTTCAGGATCGTCAGTTGCCGCTCGGCGACGGCCAGGTCGTCCTTCGCCCCGGTCAGGTCCGCCAGCGCCTGCTCCACGCTTTTGCCGCTGGTGCCTTGTTCGGCCGCCAGTTGCTTGAGCCGATCGTAAGTCTTCTGGTCGAGCTGGACGGTGGTCCGCGCCTTGTCGACCGCGAGCTGCGCGATCTGCAACTGATCCGGCCGCGGCGTGGCCTTTAGCGCCGCGAGCGACGCCTGCGCCTGGGCCAGCGACGCGGCGGCCTGCTCCTCGGCGGACGTGGCCAGCCGATCGTCGAGCTGGATCACCGGCTCGCCTTTTTTCACCTGCTGGCCCACGCGAACCAGCACTTGCGCCACGACGCCCGGCACGGGCGACGCGAGGTTCGCGCTGCCGGCCATCTCCCCGGGCTGTGGCGGCCGCGGCGCGACGATGCCAAACCCTTCCACGTACCGGTGCAACGTTGCCGTGCTCACGTGTGCGGTGTGAACCGGAATCTGGTTCTTCGCGTTGTCCGGATCTTCGTCCTCGGCCGCGACCGGCGGCATTGATTGCCCGAGGCGGGCCACCGATTTCTGCAGCCAGCCCCACTTCGGCAACTTGGCGGCCACCGCCGCGTTGTGGAAGTAGAGCAGCCACGTCAGCACGAGTAATGCGACGAACCCCCCAAACACCGATCGGTTCAGCCACGGCTTCATGGTTCTGTTCCTGTCGACGCGGGCGACGTCGTCGGCTCGGCGAAGGGCCGGGTCAGCGGGGCGGGCGTCGTCGTTACCGACTCTTCGGTCGTGGCGGGGCTCGGCCGGGTGCTCGGCCGCGGATGGACCGGTACGGCCGCGTCCGTCCGCTCCGCCACGCCCGCGCCGCCCGCGGCCCGCTGAAGCTTGATCCGCGAGAGCGTCAGCTTCTCCTGAAGTTCTTCGATCTTCGAGAACGTCATGTCAAGCTCGTTCTCCGCCAGCAGCAGGGTGGTCACGTCCGCCTCGCCCGCCTGATACGCGAGCTGCGCCTGTTCGCGCTGTTGCCGCTGCATGGGCAGGATCTGGTCTTGCGCGTAGGCCAGTTGCGTGGCGGATTGGACGTAACCGATGTAGGCCGTGCGCACATCCTGCACGATCTCGAGCTGCTGTTCGGCCAGGTCGTGCCGGGCGCCGATGATCTCCGCCTGCACCTTCGCCCGCTGCGCCTGGCCCCAATCGAAGATCGGCACGGGCGTAGTCCAGACCGGCCCGATCCGCCATTCGGGATCCTTCTCGGCGTGCGCGCCCAGTTCGCCGCCCGCCAGCGGCGCGAGGTTCGTCAGTTGAAGGTCTGCCCCCAGCGCCCGTAACTCCCAGACGCGGGCCGTCACCTCGGGGCGGTTGCGGAGGGCTGCCTCGATCCAAGCGGACTCGGGCGCCAGGGAACGTTCGGCGGGGGCTTCCCATTGTTGCAGCGTCCAGTCGGCGTTCGACCTCGGCTGATTCAGCAGTTTGGCCAGCGCCAGCCGCTGCTGATCGCGCTGGAGGCGAAGATCGGACAGATCGAGGCGCGATTGCATCCACTGCGCGTCGAATGTAAGGACGTCCAGCCGGGTGGCCTCCCCGGCATCGAGCCGCTTGCGCGACAGATCCCGCAGTCGCTGGAGGCGTTCGAGCCGCCGCTCGGCGATGGCGATCTCGTTGTCTAGCGTCCGCACGGCAGCGTACGTGTTCTCGACTTCGGCAATCACGTCGAGCACGGTCACCAGGGCAGTCGCCGCCGCCTCGCGCAGCCGCTGGTCGGCGGCGGAAATCAAAGCCGGCTTCTGCAGGACTGCGATCAGGTCCATCGTGAGCGACGGCTCGATGGCAAAGTTGGTACCGCTTTGGAGCGGCCAACGCGCGTCGATCGTCAGGAGCGGGTTCGGCAGCAACCGGGCCTGGTTCGCGTCCGCCTCGGCGACACGAACCTTCGCAAGGCTCGACTGGATCCGCGGGTCGTACGTCAGCGCCAACCGAACCGCCTGCTCGCGCGAGAGCGGCCCGTTCGGCAGCGGCGGCCAATCCATCGGCTCCGCCTCGGTGCGGAACGTGATCGCGTTCTCGATCCCGGTCAATCGCACCGCCTGCGCGGGCACGTCCGGCCGTTCCGCGGCGCAACCCGCCAGCAGCAGCAACGGCAGCGCCACCCAACCCAACCGGCCCCGGACGCCGGGAAGGCACTGTCCAATCCGTTTTCTCAACATGATGCGTATGTAAGGCAGAGGCATCTGCGGGCAAAACTTGCCACCCTCGTTGCGACAGCTCCTATTCCATCCCGTACACCAGCACCTTGAAGCTGTTGGGGTCCGTGCGCGTCTTGGCGTTGGACAGGTAGATCCGGTGCGTCTTGGAATCGACCGTCATCGTCCGCGCGCCGCGCTGCGTCACCAACGTCTGAACGATGGTGAGCTTGTCCGGTTCGACCTTGGCCACGGTGACGGTGCCGCTCCCCCCGGCCGAGACGAAGCCCAGGTGCGTCTCGGGATCAAACGCGGCGGCGTCCACGCCCTGGCCGCAGTCGACCGAGGCGATCACCTTCCCGTTGGTCGAATCCATCATGACCATCTTCGAGTTGCCGCACCCGATGATCAGCCGGTGCTGGGCCAGGTCGATCGCCAGGCCCGAAGGCGTTTCGCCCGGCGCGATCGGCCAGGTGGCGATCACCTTCTTTTCCTTCTGGTCGATGACCGCCACCGCGCTCTTGTCTTCGAGGTTCACATAAACGCGGTTCGCCTCGGCGTCCACCACGCCGGTCTCCGGCTTGCCGTCCAGCGGGATCGCCTGGGCGATCACCTTCCCGGTCTTCCCCTCGTAAACGGTCGCATTGTGGCTGCGGCCGTTGAACGTCCAGACCTCGTCCGACTTGGGCTCGTAGAGGATCGAGTCCGGGTTCGAACCCGTCGGGACCTTCTGGATCGTCTTCAGCGTGGTCAAGTCAACGATGCTCGACTTGTTCTCCTGCCCGTTGCTGGAGAACCCGCGCTTGAGCTCCGGAGCCGCCACGAACCCGTGAATGCCCGGCGTGTCGAGGACCTCGCCGACGACCTTGTCCTTCGTCGTGTCGATGACGACGACCTTTGTGCCGTGGGTGACGTAGAGCCGGTGATCGACCGGGTCGGCCGACAGGTAATCCCACCCGCTCCCGCCGCCGATCAGGATCTCCTTGAGCGGCTTGTAATGTCCCTCCGCCGCCCGCGCCGCCGTCGCGGCCATCCCACCCCACGTCGCCACTAATGACAACAACACGACCGAAGCACGCCTCATTCTCGCCATTGCGGTTCCCTCAACGTTGACCTAACCGTGCTCAGAAACAATGCGAGGGGGATCTTACCCGATCGAAGATGAGCGCAACATGAATCTTCCGAGGCGAAGTCGCCGCGAAGAATCCTAAGGGGCTGCACGCAATTCAGAATTGCGGGGTAATGGCGATTGCGTTAGAATGAGACGACTCTCGGCTCGCTCGACATCACGTACTTTGGGAAGAGGCCCCCATGCGCCTCACGAACGGCCGTCGTGGTGGGATTGACCCGGTGCGCGCGCTTCGGATCGTAGCGGGCCCGGCGATCGAATCGCTGGAATTCCGGCGTCTCCTCTCTACCGTGACATGGACCGGGGCGGCGGGGGACAACACTTGGACGAGCCCCAATAACTGGACCGACGGCACCGTCGCGCGCCTGCCCGGCCCCGCCGATGACGTGAACATCGGCCCCGGCCCCGGCACGATCGTCAACGTCGGCGGGACGATCAACAGCCTCGCGACTGCCCGCTCGCTCAGCCTCACCGGAAGCCTGTTGACCGTCTCCCACGGGATTACGCTCAACCGCGCCACCGTCACGCTGTTCAGCCCGTCGATGTACACTCCTGCGGGGCTGGTCTTCGCCGGCGACACAAGCCAGACGCTCGGCGGAACGGGGAGCGTCGTGTTCACCGGAGGCAGGTGGTCGGCCGGGCTCGAAAACAAGACGTTGAATCCGGCCGGCGCGGTCACGATGCTCAGGATCAGTCCGGGCATCACGATTCATGGGAGCAGCGGGTTTATCGAAAACCGCTACGCAAGTGATGCGATCGTCAACGACGGCGTCATATCAGCCGACACAGGGAGCGGCACGATTACGCTGCCGTTCCCCGCAACGGGCACGCTCATCAATCGGGGCACCCTGTCGGCCGCGAACGGGGCCACGCTGACGATCGACGCGAGTTGGCGCAACATGGGGATCCTCACCGAGACCAATGGAACGCTTAACCTCGGCGGCACGTTCACGACGCATTCCGTGGCCAACCTGAGGCGAGTCGGCGGGACGATGAACGTCACCGGGACGCTCGACAACACCGGCGCAACGCTCGCGCTGACGTCGACGACAGGCTCGCTGGTCCTGCCCGCGGGTGGGCAGATTGTCGGCGGGACCATCGCCGAATCGGGCGGGGCCCGACTCGTCCCGCTCAACGGCACGCTTGACGGCGTGACGCTCGACGGCAACCTGAATGTGGTCGGTACGCTCAACGTCAAAAACGGTCTGACGCTGGGCGGCGGCTCGACGATTACGCTCGGCAGCGCCGCCCAATACAGTTACGGGGTCCTTCAGTTCGCCGACGGCAGCCAGACGTTCGGCGGCACGGGGACGGTCGTCTTCGCCAGCACGAGCACCCCAAGCGAAATACGCAACGGATCCAGCGGCGCGGGCGATCAGACGCTAACGATCGGGCCGGGCCTCATGCTCCATGGTCACAATGGTTCCTTGGTGAACGGCGACCCGACCGACGCCCTGGCGAACGAGGGCACCATCCTCGCGGATGCCACAGGCGGGACTGTCTCGATGCCGAGCGTGGGAACATGGAGCAATACCGGAAACCTCGCCGCGACGGCAGGCACGTTGAATCTTTACGGCAATTTCACCACGGCCGGACTCGGCCACGTCGTCAGTGCCGGCGGCGCCGTGAACATCGCCGGCACGCTCGACAACACCGCCGCTACCTTGAATCTCAACGCCGCGACGGGCTCCTGGGGATTGGTCCCTGGCGGCCGGATCAGGAACGGCACAATTGTGATGGGGGGCGGGGCGCAACTCATGCCCGCTGGCGGTGACCTCGATGGGGTCACTCTCGCCAGCGACCTGCTCGTGGCGCAGAACGAGTCGGTCTACATCTCCGACGGCCTCACGCTCAGCAGCGGCGCCACGCTCACGCTCGGCAGCACCGCCGACCGCAGCAGCGGCGCGCTCGATTTCACCGGCGGCAGCGAGACGCTGGGCGGCATCGGAACGATTGTGCTTGCCGGCAATCCGAACGATTCCTTCCAGCCCTTTAACTATTGGGTGAACGGGACGACCTCCGCCGGGGCCGGGGCGACGCTTACGATTGGCCCAAACGTCACCGTTCGCGGGATGAACGCCGTCTTCGACAATCTCCTGTCGGGCAACCTGCTGGTCAACCAGGGAACAATCCTAGCCGATGTCCCCGGCGGCCGGATCGAAATGCCGACGGCAGGCGCCTGGGCCAACACCGGCATGATGACCGCAAGCGCCGGAACGCTGGACCTGAACGGCAGCTACACGACCGCCTCGTTGGGCACGATTCGCAACACCGGCGGCGCGGTGAACATTAACGGAACGCTCGACAACACCGGCTCGACCCTCGCCCTGGGCGCGGCCACCGGCTCCTGGAACCTTTGGTACTCCGGCACCATCGAGAACGGCACGATCACCGAAGCCGACGGGGCTCAGATCATACCGGTCGCCGGCACTCTCAGCGGCGTGACGCTTGCCGGGGACCTTCACGTGGATGGCGGTTCGCTATACGTCCGAAACGGGTTGACGCTCCAAGGCGCGGCCACAATCACCATTGGCGACGCCACCCGCGGTCGCTTGGGCTCGTTGTACTTCGGTGGCCCCAGCCAAACGGTCGGCGGGACCGGCAGCATCGTCTTCGGGGTGTCCGACGTCCTCAACGCCTGTGACGCCGGTGCGATCCTCACCATCGGCCCAGGCGTGACGATGCGCGGGGCGAATTGCTTCTATCACCAAAACGGCGGTACCTCGACGGACCTTGAGGGGAGCCTTGCCGCGGATGTGAATGGCGGGATCGTCTACTTCCCTGGTCAGTATTCCGGTGGCGGGATCACCGTCCACGGCACGATCGCCGCCCTGAACGGCGGCACGCTGAGCTTCGGCATCGGGCCAACCAACTACGACGCCGCGACACACACGCTGGCCGGCGGCACGTGGAGCGTCGGCGCCGGGTCGACGCTGACGTTCCCGGCCGGCACGTCGATCCAGACGAATGCGGCGACGATCAACCTCGCCGGCAACGGCTCGTTCCCTGCATTGGCTGGGCTTTCGACCAACAGCGGGACGACCCAGCTCACGAACAGCACCCTGGCGGTCACGCCGGCCGGCGGAGCGTTCACCAACAACGGCACCCTCTCGCTGGACGCGGACAGCACGCTGTCGGTCACCGGCGCGTTCGCACAGACGTCCGCCGGGACGTTGTCGATCGAAATCGACGGCCCGACTGCCGGCGGCGGGTTCGGGCAGGTGAAGGCTACCGGCAACGCAGCCCTCGACGGCACGCTCGACGCCACCCTCGGTGGCGGGTACGACCCGGCCGCGGGAACGAGTTTCCCAGTCGTGGTTGGCTCGACCCGCTCCGGCACGTTCGCGGCCTTCATCGGAAACCGCACGCCCGGCGGACTGTCGTTGGCCGTCGCGTACGACGCGACCAGCGCGAGGGTCGTCGTGCAATCGCCGCCCACCGCCGTGATTGACGGCCGTGCCGGCCGCATGGCCGAGGGGACGTTGCTGCCTCGACTTGAATCCGGTCTGCGGCGCGGGATCGTCCTGGGGTAACGGAGAGGGCAGGAATCGAACCTGCCTCGACCCGCAAAGCGAGACGACAGCGGTTTTGAAGACCGTGAGGGCCACCAGGCACCCAGCACTCTCCGGGCAGAACGTACGGTGGCGCCCGCCGGACCGTCAAGAAAAAACGCCGCGGGCGACCGGCCGCCGCAGCACAGTCGAATGTCAATTCGGGGACGGCAAAGCATTCGCTGGTCGAGGATGACGAACTGGACGTGATGAACATGCCTAAAATGGGGGAATC
>DASXMX010000658.1:0-14577 GCA_036495445.1 Tepidisphaeraceae bacterium | reverse complement strand
CATGGACGAGACCCGAACCTGTCCCGGCGGAATGAGCTTTACCTTCGCATCCTGAACCTGGGCCTGCTTCGCATCCGCGGTGCCGCCTACGACGGCGGCCATCAGCATTGCGAGATCGAGGCGGACCATCTTCACAACATCCCGAGCTACATCGCAGGCGGAGATGCGGCGCACCACCTGTACTACCTCGCGAAGGAGATCCCATACTATCTCGACAGGATCGACCGCACGGTCGCAGCGAACGTGGACCTGCTGCGGTGGTACGCCCCCTTGTGGAGAGAACTTGAGACGCTCGTGCCTGTGGAGGGCTCGCCATGGGAGAGGGACTGGCGCGAGCTAAAGGCCGGAGGCTGGGATTGCGGACGCGTTTAGCGGGCGAGCTTGTTCGCCGTGGGCCGCGGGAACGGGGCCAACTCCCAGGCTGTACGGATTGTGAACTGATGCGACGCGAGGCTGCGACATGAAAACGTCCATCATCATCACGGCCACGAGCTTCGTCCTCGCGGTCGCCTTCACGGTCGTGGCGGAGAAGCCGGATACTCGGGCCAGGGATCTCGCAGCTTGGGCGGCCTTGCTCGCACTATACGGCGTGTGCGTCGGCCTCGTCTCAATGGTCTTGGTCCACTTCTTCGCCCTCGACCAATGGATCGCGTTGGCGATCAGCGTTCCGCTGGGCCTTCCCGCTCTTTATTTTGCCGCGAGGATGTCCGAAGCGTAGACGGCCGGCCGAATGCGATCAGCGGCCGGTGCGGTGACACGCGGCCGCGGATATGCTGCCTCACGTGTGAATGTCGCTTGGGGGTAGCGACGGGCGATGAACCGATTTGCGTGATCCACCGCATGGCGGAATTACCTGATCTAACCAACTTCTATTGCTCGGTCCACACGCAGCAAGGGCCCGAGGAGGTCGCACGGTTTTTCACACCGCCGGACTGGCGCGTGCGCAAGTGCTCGTGGACCGACTACGAGGCCCAGAGCGACTTCGCAGAGGTGGTCATCGAGTCCAGCGGTCCGATTCTGGTTCACGGGCCCGTGGCGAACGTTCTCGTCAACAGCCTGCGGATCACCAAGCTGTTCGCCGCCGCCGGCTTGGCTGGCACGTTCGAGTGCTATGACGAATCGGATGCGCTCATTTTCCAAAAGCGCTTCGGCAGTTCGGTTGGTGGTACCAAATCAGCCCCAGAGATGGACTGGCGATGACGGCGATCCGGCGACAACTCGGCCGCGTGTGGACGTGGCTCTTCGGCGCCCCGGCGGTTGCCGAGCCCTCGGCGGAACCGACGGGCTGGTGCTTGGTTGGCAACGTGGTGGAGGCGCACGCGTTTGGCGAGTCGAAGGAGATCCGCCGCGGGTCGAAGCATTTTACGGCGGGCACGAAGGTCTATTGCTTGCCGCCGCAGTGGGGCGACGGGTATGAGAAGGTCATCGCCGTCGGGATCGCCCGCGGCTCGCGCCGGTGGATCACCGTGGTGATGTCCACGGACCTCATCACCAACTGGCGGGCGAAGGTTGTGTACAAGCCCGCCGTGATGTGGCGCCTGCGGGAGGGCTTCAATGGGTTCAAGCGGCAGTGGAAGTCTCAAGAGGAAGTCGAATCCTTCGCCGAATGGATGCGGGAACGCGGCAAAGTCGGATAGCCAACCATGCCGGACACGGTGCTCAGAACGATCAGTGACTCGACCGGCAAACGCCGGGTGCTCATCGTGCGGCATGCGAACGGTGCGTTTGGGTTCGAGGTGGAGCAGTGGAGCGACGATCCCATGGAGCGGTGCTGGATCCGCGAGCGTCAGCGTCCTCTCAGCATCTGCGGGTCCGAGGAGATCGCGCTGCGCGAAGCGATGGGCCGCGTCGACTGGCTCGTCGCGGCGATTCCACCACCCGCGGGCACACATGAGGGGGGATAGCCAGTCGCTGCGGTGGTCCGACCGGTGTGGCGGCAGTACACTGACGGGTGCTCGCGCGACGCTAGAACACGTTTCAGGTGACTGATGCAACGATGCGACGACTCGGCTTACGAGCATTACGATTGCGCGATGCGGGCGTCGCGCAACAACTATCGCTTTGCCGAGGCCGAGCAGCACTTTTTGCGCGCCATTAAACTTGCGGAGCCCGAGGGTCCAAACTTCACGCTTGCAAATGCACTGATTGGTTATGGTTCGCTGTTGATTCGCATGGGCCGGATTGATGAAGGCGTGGCACTGATTGAACGCCGGCTGGCGATGCCGCGATTCAATGGCGAAGACGTATTAGAACGCCGCTGTACCACGGAGCATCTGGCCGCGTTCAAGGCTGATCGTGACGCTGGCAGGAAGACAACATAACCGCGCGCCGCCCCACGCCGGGGCAGAGCGCGGAAGGGTGCGTGCAATCGGAGGCACGCGTCCGGCGCCGCCCCGGTTCTGGATGCGCTGCCCCTCGTGGGAAGAGCGCGGCCCCAGAACCGGGGCGGCGCGGCGAGGGAGCGCGATCGGATGGGACACGTTTCCGGCGCCGCTGTGCCCCGGCGTGTGGGGTGGCGACAAATGGCAGGTCGATGTCCACGATCCGCGTTCGATGCGCCGGGACCGGCAGAGCATTTCCCGCGACGGTTGCTAAAATTCCCCCGATGGCCGAACAAGTGACGATCGTTGGCGACGGGGCGATGGCGACGGTGTGCTCGATCCTGCTCACGCAGGGCGGGCACGGCGTCACGATGTGGGGGGCGTTCGAGGAATCGATCGACCAACTGATCCAGGACCGCGAGCAGCGGCGGCTCCTGCCGGGCGTGCGCGTGCCGGCCAATGTCCGGCTCACCGCCAACGACGCCGATTGCTTTGAGGGCGCGACGCTGATCCTCTCCGCCGTGCCGACGCAGTACATGCGGTCGGCGTGGAAACGGCTGGCCCGGCACGCACCCCAGGGCGTGCCGATCGTCTCGGTTGCCAAGGGGATCGAAAACGGCACGCTCCTGCGGCCCACGCAGGTGATCAAGGATACGCTTCACGGCGCGATCGCCTCCGATCGGCCGCTGGCGGCGCTGTCGGGGCCGAACATCGCCGCCGAGTTGGCCCGGTATCTGCCGGCGACCGCTGTGGCAGCATCCGAGGATGCGGAGCTGGCGCAGCGGGTCCAGGCGGCGATGTCCACCCAATGGTTCCGCGTCTACACGAACCCGGACGTGATCGGCGTCGAGCTGGCCGGGGCGACGAAGAACATCATCGCGATCGCCGCCGGGATCATCGACGGGCTGGCGGCGGGGAACAATGCCAAGGCGGCGCTGGTGACCCGCGGCTTGGTCGAGATCACGCGGCTGGGCGTCGCGATGGGGGCGCAGGCGGAGACCTTCAATGGGCTGGCCGGGCTGGGGGATTTGATCACGACCTGCGTTAGTCCCGAGGGGCGAAATCGGACCGTGGGGGAGCGGATCGGGAAGGGGCAGAAGCTGGAAGACATCCTCGCCACGATGGACAACGTGGCCGAAGGGGTGCCGACGACGCGCTCGGTGATGGAGCTGGCCCGGCGGCATCGCGTGGAGATGCCGATCACCGAGGCGGTTCACGCGGTGTTGTTCGAGGGCAAGGATGTTTTGAACGCGGTCAGCGAACTGATGACGCGGGACCCGAAGCCGGAGCGGTAGGGGCGGACCTTGTGTTCGCCCGTATTGTAGGGGCGAATCTTGTATTCGCCCGTCTTCCCGACGATGGAAAAGAAGAGGGTGAACACGAGGTTCACCCCTACGAGGGCGAACACAAGGTTCGCCCCTACGGCACCGGGACCAACTCCAATCCGCGGAGGTCGCAGAGGTAGTTGCTGATGGGGCCGGCGGCGCGGAAGGTGATTCGGGCTTCGCCGGGGTCGGCCTGGATCTGTCCGACTTTCACCTGGCGGTAGTTGTCCCAGGAGCCGGTGGCTTCGATCCGGCCGGTTAACTCATGGGTACCCATGCGAACCACAAAAGCGTTGCCGGCGCCGGGGGTGTCGCAGGCATAGTCCAGCCACACCTCGTAGGTGCCGGGGCGGGGGAAGCGGACGGTCCAAGCGGCATTGTCGTCGGCGCTGTGCCAGTAGCCCAGGTTCCCGTACTTGGGCTCGTAGACGACCGTGCTGCCGCGGATCTCGCACGCGGAAGCCGGGAGCTTGATCTTGCCCGTGCCCGTGGCGGCGATCGTTTGGGGCACGTTCCCGGCGAACTCCTTCCGCGGCTGCTCGGGGGCGACGGAGCGGATGTGGGCGATCAGGTCGGCCACGTCCTGCGGCGAGAGGCCGGACTCCAGGCCGTCGGGCATCAGTGAGAGGCCCGTGCTGCGCAGGCCCCTGATGTCGGTGCGGAGGATCTCGACGGGCGGGACGTTGGGCTGCAGCAGCGTGATGCTGGTGGCGGTCTCGGTCCCGAGCACGCCGGTGAGGCTGCGGCCGTCGTTAGTGTCGACGACGTAGCCGACGAACCGCGGCTCGACGGCGCGGTTCGGGTCGAGGATCGACACCAGCAGCGTCTCGGGCGACTTGTCGCCGATCGAGGCGAGGTCCGGCCCGACGGCGTTGCCGACGCCGCCGAAATGGTGGCAGGCGACGCAGATGGTGGCGAAGACTTTTGCGCCGTGGGCGGCGTCGCCCTTCAGCTTCAGGGCCGGTTGATACGCATCGACGACCTTCTGCCGGTCGGGGTTGGTCGTATCCGCGAGCAACTTCATCGCGCGTTCATGGATGGCCGCGTTCCGGACGGCCAGGAGCCGCTGCTTGCGGATCGTGTCGATGTCGGTGGGGAGGATCTGCTTGCGCTCGACCGCGTCGAGCAGGAGCGTGATCCATCCCGGCCGATTCAGGAGCGTGTCGACGACTTCGCTGCGGACAGGCGGGCTGTACGCCTTCCAGCCGCCCAGCAGGACCGCCGGGGTGGAGGCGTCGCGGGCACGGCCGATCGACCGGATCGCCGCCAGTTGCAGATCGGGTGACGTCCGCGGCGTCAGGAGCTTCGCGAGCAGTGCAACGTCCTCCCGGCGACGATCGCTGTGCGCCAGCAGCCGGATCGCCGCGGCTCGATCGGCTTCAGACGCCGATCCGCTCTGCACCAGCGCGCGGGCCGCGTCGAACATCGGGCCGAGTTGATCGACGCCCGTTGGGTTCGAAGCGCCGCCCGAGCCCACCGCGTCCAATAGTGTGTCGACGGCATCGAATTGCCAGCTTTCGAACCTGCCGTCGTGCGGCTGGCCGACTTGCTTCAGCACCGTCGAAACCGCGTCGGCGTCGTTGACCGCCTCGGCGAACCGGAGCAGGTTCGCCAGCACGTTCGTGGGCGGCGTCGCACCCTTCGACGCGGACATGACCGCCGACAGCACCGGCGTCAGGTTCGACTTGGTGAGCGACGTCATCGCCGCGGCTTCGATGTACGGGTCGTCGCGATTCGTCGCCGCCAACTTGCCGAGCGCTTCGCCGGTGCGCGGGTCGTCCCATTCGCCAAGGCTGTAGGCCACCTGCATGCGCACCTGCGCATCGGGATCGGACGCGAGCTGAATGACCCGTTCGCCCAGATGTGGCTCCTTGGCCAGCACGTTTTCACTCAGGCGCACCGCGTGCCGGCGCACGCCGGGCGACGCATCAGACAGGGCCTTCTCAAGGATCTCGGGCTTGATCGCATTGAGCCCGTCGAGCGTGCAGAGCGCGTGCAGGCGGCACAGGTCGCGCTGGCTTTCCGCGACCGCCCTTTCGAGCATCGGGATCGCGGCGGTCTCGTGGCGCGTCACGATCAGTTGCTGGGCCATGTCGCGCTGCCAGCCGCTGGGACTGTCAAGCGCGGCAACGAGGCCGGCGGCGTCCAGGCGGTCGAGACGCGGGATCGGTCGCGGCCGCGTGCCGACCGGGAAGATCCGGTAGATCCGCCCCAGCTCGTGCCCGGCCCGCAGGTCGAGCTTCTCCTGCCATTCCTTGGGGATCCATTCGGGATGCTCGATCACCATGCGGTACATGTCCACGACCCAAAGCGCGCCGTCCGGCCCGGTGCGGATCGTGGTGGGGCGGGACCAACCGTCGAACGAGGCGAGGAACTCGGACGTCTGCTCGTCGGGGGCGCGGCTGCTGTGACAGAGGACGCCGTCGCGCCGGACGATCTCGCGATGGACGAGGTTGCCCACCGGCTCGCTGACGAAGCTGTTGCCCGCGAAGTGCGGCCCGAACAGGTCGTCGCGATAGAACATGATGCTGCAGGCCGAGGTGAAGTGGTGCAGCGCCCAGAAGTCGTTGAACCGCGGCAGGTCGGGGCTGATCGGGAAGACCGGCGACGCCCCCGGCACGTCGGGCACCTGCGCCCGGGGCGAGGGCGGCAGGAAGTGCGGGTTGCGGCGGAGGTAGTTCTCGTCCAGCACGAACTGGAAATCCGGGTTGCTGTTGTCGCACCCGAACCAATCGCCCCAGTCGTTCATGGCGGTGCCGTACTGGCTGATGCCGGTCGTCGTCTCGATGCGGCCCTCGTCGGGCCGGATGCGGATGTCGCGTCCGCGGATGTCGGCGACGTCGCTGGTCGTGAGCGAGCGGGCCTGTCCGACGCCGTGGCCGGTCGCGCCGTGGACCCAGTTGTCCAGGCCCCACTGCAGGCCGTTGACGCGATGCTGCGGATTCGATTCGGGGAAGCCGGTGAAGAGGGTCTTGACGATGTCGGCGTGCCCATCGTGTTTACTATCCTCGGCGTACAGGATGTTCGGCGCGCAGGTAATCAGCACGCCCTTGCCCCACGGCATGACGCCGGTGGGATACGAGAGGTGATCGAGGAAGACGGTGGCCTTGGTGTAGCGACCGTCGCCGTGCGTGTCTTCGAGGAGGACGATCCGGCCGCCGGGCGCGCCTTTGTTGTCCGAGCCCAGCGGGTAGTCGCCCATTTCGGTGACCCAGCATCGGCCGTCGGGGCCCCAGGCGATGTGGACCGGGCTTTGAACCAGCGGCTCGGCCGCCGCGAGTTCGGCCTTGAAGCCGGGGCGGAGCTGCATATTGGAGAGCGAGACTTCGGGCTTGTGGGCCGATGAGAAGACGCCGCTGAGCAGTTGCGAGTAGGAGCGGCGGTCGACCAAGTCGGGCAGAGCGGCGGTGTCCTCGTTTTGGACCCAGAGCGAACGGTTGAGGAACCAGCCGCCGTTGTTCGTGCCGTTGCGGACGAGGGCGGGGATGTCCTCGGGCGAGCCGTGCTTGCCCGAGCGGACGTGATTCGACCAGCCGTCCGCCATTGAGGTGAACAGGTCGAACGAGTAGTGGTCGTCGTTGGAGAAGAGCGCATCGGGCCGGCCGTCTCCATCGATGTCGATGACGCGAAGGCCCGCGTCGCGGCCTTCCCCGTCGACAAAGGACGTTCCCGCGGGCAGCGCGAAAGGGAGCTTCACCCACCGCTTCTGTCCGTCATTGAACGCGAAGACGGCGTTCTGCTTGTCGTTCCCGACGACCAACTCGCATCGGCCGTCGCCGTCGAGATCGACGAGGCGTACGCCGCGATCGCGTCCATGATCGCCGGTCAACACCGGGCCGTCGGCGTCGAGTCCCGCGAGCAGGGCCGAGTCTTCCACCCAACGCGAGCCGTCGAAATCCCAGGCGCCGCTCGTCTTCTCGTTGTGCATGAAGGCGGAGGGGCGGCCGTCTGACGAGACGATGCCGAATCGCATGCCGGCGTCCGAGCCGTCTTCGTTGACGATCGGCGTCGGGAAATCGGTGACGATCCACTGCTTCTTGTCAGCGGACCAGATCCGCGTCTGACGGACCTTGTGGTTGCCGATCACGACGTCCATGTACCCGTCGTGATTCAGGTCCAGCAGCCGGACGCCGTTGTCCTTTCCATCCGCGGTGCGAAGCGATTGCCCTCCGAGCACGTTCTTCTCGAGGCGTTCGAGCGCTTCGCGGAAATTGAGGAACTTCACCCGCTTGCCGTATTTGCTCTGGGCGTAGTTGATCAGGTCGACGTGCTGTTGCGGGCTGCTCCAGCCGTAGGGGTGGAAGACGAGGGTCATCGTCCCCTGCTTGAGCACCGTCGCGTCCAGCGCCGCCTCCCAGTCGTCCAGCAGGCGGGGGTTCGCCTTGCCCTGGATGTTGAAGCTCTCCCAGTCGGACGGTCCCACGCAGGGGAACTCCCAGCAGAGATTCCCAATGACATAGGGGTACGGGTAGTTGTGGATCACATTCGCGAACGAATCGAACGGCACATACCGCTTGAACCGGCTCGTGCCGTCCTCGTTGATCACGAGGGAGCGCGGGAGCGCCGGGTCGTCCGGGGTGAATAAACTGAACACCGATGAGTCGGCGCGGAGGAAGTTCCCGCCTTTCGTGGTCTTGTTGAAGATCTCCGCCCAGAACCGCGGGCTCGGCGTGTTCTTCGAGTCGCAGCACGGCATCCGAAACGCCACCGGATGGCTGTTCGGAATCGCGCTCATCTGGTCCACACACTTGTCGAACTCCCATTTGGCGCGCGCCAAGTCCCCCTTCTGCAGCAGCGGACAGGGGTGATCGACCATGTGCGTCTCCAGGCTCACGCCCTCTTTGAGAAAGCCCTGCAGCCGCGGCTCATCGGGCGGGATGCTGCAGGTCATGATGCTCAGGTGGGCCTTGCCGTCGATCTGCTCCATGCGGTTGAGGATCGGGCGGAGGAACGTCTCGTAGCGGATTGCGTCCCGCATGTCGTCGATCGCGAGGACGACGACCGCATCGACACACTCCTCACCGACCCACTGGGGCGTGGTGAGCTTGGGAAAATCGCGGGAGACGTAATACGGATCGAGAGTATCGAGATAGGCCAATCGGTTGGCGTCCGTCGCCCGCGCGAGGGGGGACGCGAGGATCGCAATCACCACGGCTGCGAGAAGGGTTGCCCGCATGGCTACTCCATGTTCATAAATGAAGGACTCCTTCACCATGCCCCGGGTGATGAGCCGCATCCTATCGGCACATGTCTCTACACGTAAGCGAGATGGCCGTTGGGGTTATTGCGGGTGGCACGGACATGTACTCATGTCCGTGGCGTCACTTGCCGGCGGAAGACCACGGACAAGAGTACTTGTCCGTGCCACCCTGAGAGCCATCACCGACCGTTGTGCGTTCCGCCTCGACGTTGCTGCGGCGCTGTGTGGGGTGCTTTGTTTAATCCAATCTCCCCTACGATGGCGTGGAGTTGGCCGTGGACGTCGTGCCATTCGCGGAGGCGCACGAAGGAGAGGAAGTTCTCCTGGCAGAGCTTGCGGAGCTTGCTGGTCGAGAGGCTGGCCGCCTGCTCGTGGTACCAGTTCCAGAGCTTGAGGTAGGCGAGGAAGTCGCTTTTGGGGTCGCGGAACTTCTGGTGGGCCGCGTCGGCGGCTTCCTGCTGGTCCATCGGCCGCTCGCGCGGGTCCTGGACGCTCAGGGCCGCCGCGATGATCAGGACTTCCTCCATCACGCGCTCGTCCCGCGCCGCCAGCACCATGCGGGCGATCCGCGGGTCGATCGGCAGGCGGGCCAGCGCGTGGCCGATGTCGGTCAGGCGGTTGTCCTCGTCGATCGCGGCCAGCTCGTGCAGCGTCTGATGCCCGTCGCGGATCATCCGGTAGTCCGGCGGGTCGAGGAACGGGAAGTCCTCGACGCTGCCGAGCCGGAACGCCTTCATCTGAAGGATGACGCTGGCGAGGTTCGTCCGCTGGATCTCGGGATCGGTGAACTGCGGGCAGGCGGCGTAGTCTTCTTCAGAGTAGAGCCGCACGCACACGCCCGGGCCGACGCGGCCGCAGCGGCCCTTGCGCTGGTCGGCCGAGGCGCAGGAGATCCGCTCGATCGGCAGCCGCTGCACCTTCGTCCGCGCGCTGTACCGGCTGATCCGCGCGTGGCCCGAATCGACAACGTACCGAATCCCCGGTACCGTCAGCGACGTCTCTGCGACGTTCGTCGCCAGCACGATTCGCGGCCGCTCGTGCGGCTGGAAGACCCGCTGCTGGTCCTCCGCGCTGAGCCGCGCGTAAAGTGGCAGCACCTCGACGCCCGGCGGATGATGCTTGCGAAGCGATTCGGCTGTCTCGCGAATCTCCCGCTCGCCCGGCAGGAAGACCAGCACGTCGCCCGGCCCGCTGTCACGCCAGAGCTCGTCGATGGCGTCGAGGATGCCTTGCGGCGTCCGGCGGTCCTCGTCGTCCTCGTCGGTGCTTTCGAGCGGGCGGTAGCGCGTCTCGACCGGGTACGTGCGGCCCGAGACCTCGATCATCGGCGCGTCATTGAAGTGCTTGCTGAAGCGCTCCGGGTCGATCGTGGCCGAGGTGATGATCAGCTTCAGCTCCGGGCGGCGGGGGAGCAGTTGCTTGAGGGAGCCCAGCAGGAAGTCGATGTTCAGGCTCCGCTCGTGGGCCTCGTCGATGATGATCGTGTCGTACTGAGCGAGGAATCGGTCGTGCTGCGTTTCGGCCAGCAGGATGCCGTCAGTCATCAGCTTGACGTAGGTGTCGGGCCGGACCTGGTCGGTGAAGCGGACCTTGTACCCCACCGCATGCCCGAGGTCGCTTTGCAGCTCGTGGGCGATGCGCAGGGCGACCGAGCGTGCCGCGATCCGCCGCGGCTGCGTGTGGCCGATCATCCCGGCCGCGCCGCGGCCCAGTTCGAGGCAGATCTTGGGGAGCTGCGTCGTCTTGCCCGAGCCCGTTTCGCCGGTGAGGACGACGACCTGATGCTCGGCGATGAGCCGTGCGATCTCCTGGCGGCGTTCGACGACCGGCAACTCCGCGGGAAACGTCGGCTTGGGCAGATGCTCCTGCCGACGGGCTCGGCGTGCGCGGGAGCGTTCGATATCAGCCACGAGTCGATCGAACTGCTGGCCCGGCTTGCCATCCAGGTGGCGCAGCCGGGTGCGCAGCCGGTGTCGGTCGGCCAGCATTGTCTGGTCGATCAGCTCGCCGATCATCTGAAGCGGCGGAACGGAAGCGTGGGGATCGGCGTGCACGTGCGGGGCTGACTCCTCCGCGAGGATTGTAGTCGCACGGATTCGAGTCCGCTTCGTCAGAACAGCAACAGCAACGGCAACAGCGCCGCCAAGACGCCAAGGACGCCAAGGGGAGGGAAAGACGACGCGGAGACACGGGGACGCGGAGACGGGGAGACGGGGAGACGGGGAGACGGGGAGAAAGTTGCGACGCCCGATCCTCGCGTTCCCCAGGTCTCGCGTCCCCGTGCCTCTTTATCTTCTTCTTGGCGTCTTGGCGTCTTGGCGTCTTGGCGTCTTGGCGGCGCTGTTTTCCGTTTGCGTGCGGACCCTGAACACGCCCCGCGCCGGCCGCGTAGTTTTGGTGGAAGGATCGAGGGTCACGTCTCTCGGACGGAGTTTGAGCCATGATGTCATGTCGGGATGTTGGCGGGCACCTGCGAGCGTTCCTGCGGGGCGAGCTGCCGTATACCGAGAGATTGGAGTTCCACCGCCATTTGGCGGGCTGCGCCGCGTGCAATCATTCGGTGGAGCGGGCGCGGGACGCACTGGCCCTGAGCCGCTCGGCCTGCTCGGCCGCCGCGGATCCGGTGCCGGATGAAGTGCCCGACTTGCTGGTGGCGGCGATCTGGACCGTCAGTCGGGCCGCGAGGTAGGGGCGGTTTGGGCGGGGCGCGTGGTGGGCCGGTTCAGCGCGGCTTGCAACGCGCGACTGAGTCGGATTCGCTCTTGAGGCTTGAGCGAATACCATCCGCCGACGATCCATGCTCCCAGTTGACCCCGGATCATGAACGGCTCATCGGCGAGGATTTCCCTTGCCAAGCGCGCCGCCTGATCGCGCCGTGGCCCGTGGCGGGATTGGATCTCATCGGCCAGGGCGGGCGGGAGCCGATCGAGCGCGGCGCTCAGCAGGCTCGTGACGATGATGCTGCCTCCGATGGCCATGCCCAAGTCCGCGGGGGGCGCGCCAAGCTCGCGCAGCGCCTGCGCCGAGATCTGCGGCGTTTTAAGAGACAACACGCGGCCATCTGAAAATCTCACCGCCGCAGGCCGATCGTCTGCGAATTCGAGCCGTCCACTTTGAAGCGGCAGCGACATCGGCTTCGCCGCGGGGTGCGGCGGCGTGATCCCGGAACCGGAGAGCGCCCAGATCTGGCGGTCCGGCACCCTCGCAGCCGAGTAGAACGTGCATCCGCCCGCGCCAAACAGCACTGCGATCAGCCAAACCGCCGCCTGCGTCGCGGGCCGAGCCCGCGCGCTGCAGATATGCGTCATTGCGCTCCTCTCAGTCAACATCCGCGTCGGTCGATCGCCTGGATCCGCCACGCGATGGGTGGCATCGGAGCCGAAGAACCAGACACCGGCTCGGGCACGCGCTTCGCAGCACGTTTCTTTGCTGACGCGTTTTTAACATACCGCACTCAGCCGCCAACCGCGTATATATCCGGGGGTAAGCAGTTGGTGTTGAAGCAAACACAACCGAAAGGAGACAACATGTCTGTCATCCGAAACGTGCTGGGTTTAGTCGGAGGTTCCATGATGGTGCTGGGCGTGTGCGGCTGCGCGTCCCGGGCGGACCTGGATCAGGCCCACCGAGACAACATCCGGGTTTCCGACAATCTGGCTCAAACGCAAGCCGAGCGCGACCGGTTGCAGCAGCAGAACACCGATCTGCAGAAGCAACTGGACGACACTCACAAGCAGTTGACAGCCACCCAGACCGAGTTGACCGAGACGCGCGACAAGATGAAGGTGACCGAAGCGCGCGGCACCGACGTGGACGATCTGCGCCGGCAGTTGAACGACGCGCATCAGAACAGCGCCGAGATGCAGAAGAAGCTGTCCGAAGCCCAGACGGCCAGCGCCGAGGCGCAGAAGCAGGTCGCCGACCTGAACGCCCGGATGACGGCCCAGCAGACCGAGATGAGCCAGAAACTGCACGACGACGAAACCGAACTGGCCCGCCTCCGCGCGGCCCAGCCTCACACCACCGGCGGCGCCACAACCCGACCGGTCGGCCAGGGAGCGCCTTAACGTTCCGGGCGGCGTTGTCGTCCGGCCGTGAAGATCATGAAGATCACCATGGAGATCACGGAAGACACAGAGAACACAGAGGAAAACCAGAGAGAAACTCGCCACAGATGGGGCACAGATGACATGCAGATCTGAAATCTCAAATTTGAAATCTCAGATTTGAATTCCCATCTGTGTGCATCTGTGCCCCATCTGTGGCTCAAACGCATTTCTCTCTGTGTCCTTTGCGTTCTCGGTGCTCTCCGTGATGGCATTCCAATCGACGCCGCGGGATGTGGTCGTGCTCGGCGGCAATGCACGGTCGACTTACCCTCGCGGTCGGGTAGGATGGCTGCTCGAGCAACCCTATGGCGACAGCGCGACGACCGACGGCCGAGGAACTGCGGCTGGGCGAAGATGCCCGGCGGGAACAGAATTGGAAACGGTGGGGGCCATATCTGGCCGAGCGGCAGTGGGGCACGTGCCGCGAAGACTACTCCGCCGACGGGTCGTGTTGGACCTATTTCCCGCACGACCACGCGCGCAGCCGGGCCTATCGGTGGGGGGAGGACGGGTTGCTCGGCTGGTGCGATCGCGAGTGCCGCCTCTGCTTCGCGCCGGCGCTATGGAACGGCAAGGACCCGATCCTCAAGGAACGCCTCTTCGGCCTCACCAACCCCGAGGGAAACCACGGCGAGGATGTCAAGGAATACTATTTCTACCTCGACTCCACGCCGACCCATTCTTATTGCAAGGCGCTCTACAAGTATCCGCAGGCCGAGTTCCCCTACGCGAGGCTCATCGAGGAGAACGCCCGGCGGACCAAGCACGATCCGGAATTCGAGCTGCGCGACACCGGCATGTTTGACCAGAATCGGTACTTCGATGTGACCGTCGAATACGCCAAGGCCGCCCCGGATGACGTGCTGATCCGGCTCACCGTGGCCAATCGTGGCCCCGACGCGGCGGAAATCCATCTGCTGCCGACGCTCTGGTTCCGCAACTCGTGGACGTGGGGCTGCACGCACGAAGGATGCACGATCAAGCCGAGGCTCTGGCGGGACGCGGCGTCATACACGGTGATCACCGATTACCCGGACCTGCCGCGGTTCCGGTTCGCCGTCGAACCGCTCGGCGGCACGCCGCCCGAGCTGCTCTTCACCGATAACGAGACCAATCTCCAGCGGGTCTTCGGCACGCCCAACCCTTCGCCCTACGTGAAAGACGCGTTTCATGAGTACGTGATCCACGGACGGAAGGACGCCGTGGACTCGCGGAACTTCGGCACGAAGGCGGCCGCGTATTACCGGTTCACCGTCCCGGCGGGGGGTGAGGTGCAGGTGCGGTGCCGGCTGACCGACCTCGCGTCGGCGGGCGCGATGCCGTTCGGCCCCGATTTCGATCGCACGTTCGAACTGCGGAAGCGGGAAGCGGACGAGTTCTACGACAAGCGGATCCACGCCGCCGATCCCACCGGGCAGCGAGCGATCGCACGGCAGGCGTATGCCGGCCTGCTCTGGAGCAAGCAGTTTTACAACTACGTCGTCGAGGACTGGCTCGAGGGCGACCCGAACGAGCCGCCGCCGCCGCCGAGCCACAAGGCCGGCCGAAACTGCGACTGGACCCACCTGTTCGCGCGGGACGTGCTGTCGATGCCGGACAAGTGGGAGTATCCCTGGTTCGCC
>DASXMX010000657.1:0-25782 GCA_036495445.1 Tepidisphaeraceae bacterium | reverse complement strand
CTGCTCCTCGGTCCAGTATCTTTGATCCCGCGCATCGACGGTCAGGGGAAGGCGGGAATCGAGCAGATCGCGCGCACGCCGATTCACCAGGACGGAATGCAGCGAAAGGTTAAAGATGACCATCGGCGGGAACGCGTCGATCTCGGCATCGGAAAACTGAAGGCGGCCGTCGATCCAGCCGGTGACCGGGATCAGTTCCACGTCGCCGGCCCGCGCCGCCCGCTCGATCCGCGCCATCGCCTCGTCCTTGCCCGTGACGTCCCGCAAATCAGCGGCGTCCATCAGAGCCGCATAGAGAAAGGGGTGGGTGTGCCGGTCCTTCAGCAGGGGGATTCGGAATTGCCCGGACCTCATTGCACCATTCTACCGCGAGCGCATGGAAACGCCGCCCGCGCGGGCCTTCGCACAGCACAGCAGCAATCCGATGATCCTGCGAGCCATGAACATAACGCCTCCCGGTTAGTGCATCGTTAGCGGAACCCCTATTTGTCGGCTTGATACAGCGGCAGGTATCGGAACGGGACGCAGAGGGCGAGGCAGGCCATGCTGGTGCGGTAGGCGTCGCCGGCGTCGGCTTCCTGGCCGCCCCCTTCGGGGGCGAAGGTGCCGGTGGGCTGTTGGAGGGAGAGCAGGTGGTCAACCAGCTTGGGGTAGACGATCTGCCAATATTTGCCGCCGAGCTGGTTGAGGGCCTGGCTGTCGTAGTAGACGGCGTAGTAGTAGAACTCGATGCGCTGGTCGGGCGGGTTGGCCAGAAGATAATCGCCGGCCCGCTGGACTTCGGGGAAGTTTTTGTCGCCCCCGATGAGGATGGTGGAGAGGATGCCGGTGCCGGTGCGGGCCTGGTTCGGCCCGCCGCCCGGCTGGTAGGCGAAGCCGCCGCTGGCGACGGCGCAGCGTTTCACGTAGGCGAGGCCGTCGTCGAGGGCGTTCCGCGGGACGACGGCGCCGCAGTTGGCGGCGCCGCGGAGGGCCATGAGCTGCCAGCCGGTGCAGGAGATGTCGGAGTCGTACGCCCGCGGCGTGTAGCGCCATCCGCCGCGGTCGTTCTCGCCCTTGGTGCGGCCCTCGGGGTGCTGGGCGTCGATGATGACCTGCACCGCCAGGGCAAGCGCCCGCTCGATTCGCGCCCGGCGGGCGTCGTCCACCATGCCGAACACCTCGGCGAGCATCACCGTCGCGATCCCGTGCTCGTACATCACGGCGTTGCCGTCCTCGCGCGCCAGCAGGCCCTTCTTGTTCCCCTGGGTCGCCTGGCTGTCGACGACGTAGTCAATCGCCTTGTTGATCACGTCGCCATAGGGGCCCTGGCCGGGGACGTGGCCGCGGGCGAGGAAGGCCATCACCGCCAGCGACGGGACGGCGGTGGTGCCCGCCGCGCCGCCCGCGGGCCAGGCGCCGTCGGGCTTCTGGTGGCGGGCCAGCCAGGCAAGGGCGTCGTCGACGGCCTCTTTCACCTTGGGGGGGACGGGCTCGTCCTGGACGTCGGCGATGTCGGGCGCGGGTGCGGCGCGGAGGGGGGCGGGCGATGAGGCGAGGACGAGCATGAGCAACGTGCTCGCCGCGGTCAGAACGCGGAGGCCGAAGTGAAGCGTGCTTTGGAGGGGCTTTGTCATGTCGGGAGATCTTCCGCATTTCCCCCCTCTCCCTCCGGGAGAGGGCAGGGGTGAGTGGAGATTGCGAGCGCCTCACCGGCTGTTCGAACGTCTTCTCCGACTTCCCCTCACCCCAACCCTCTCCCGGAGGGAGGGGGAGCAGGAGGGGACCGTCGCCCGTCATGCGATCATTGTGCCGCCGCGCCGGTCGTTTGCGGCATTTTAGCGACGCGGAGATAGTAGTCCTTGATCATCTGCCGATAGCTCGGCGGGCCGCTTTGTTGGGCGGCGTTCAGCAGGTCCTTCCGGGTCAGCTCGGGGAGCTTGGCCCACTCGTTCTGGCTGATGCCGATATCACGCACCGAGGCCGGGACGACGACCGGCGGCCCCTCGCCCGCGGCCATGCCCTGCTTGGAATCGAGCGACTTGCCCGGCTGGTGGGCGGGATCCTGGCTTGGCTCATTCGAACGGTCGGCCTGGTCCTGCCCGTCGGACGGGTTCAGGCCCGGGATCGCCTTGGCCATCGCCTGGGCGGCCTGGCTGAGCGCGTTGGCCGCCTCGCGGGCAGCGGCGGGGTTTTGCTGGGAGGCTTCCTGTTGCGCCTGAGCCGCCTCCTGCGCGGCTTGGGCGGCCTGCTGTTGCTGCTGTGGCGAGCCGTTCAGCTTGCCGTTCTCGGCATCGGCGTGCTCGCCGCCGTTTTCGGCGGCGCTGGCGGTGCCCTGATTGTCCTGCGGCAGATTGCGAAGCTCGCCCTCGGCCTTCGCCAGCGCATCCTGCGCTTGTTGCTGCTGCCGGGCGGCCTGCTCCGTGGCCTTGCCTGCGGCCTGTTCCGCGTCCCGAGCCTGTTCCGCGCGCTCGGCGTTTTCGGCGTTGTGCTGCGCCTCGGCCGCCTGCTGCTGCGCCTTGGCCGCATCCGCGGCGTGCTGCTGCGCGTCGGCCAGAGCGGCCTTCGCCTGCTCGGCCCGGCGGGCGACGCTTGGGTTCTTCGCCTCCTGCGCCTGCTGCTGGAGCTGATCCGCCTGCTGCTCCGCGGTGTGGGCATTTTCCGAAACCTGGTTTTGCTCCTGCGCGATCTGCTCCGGCGATTGCTGGTTCTGGCGGAGCTGGGCGAGTTGCTTCTCCTGAGCTTCGATCGCCTTGGCCAGCGCCGCCTGCTCCGTCGCCTCGGCATCGGCCGCGTCGGAGGCGGCGCGGGCGTCGGCCTGCTGGGCCTTCACCATCTGAGCCTTGTCGGCGTCGACGTTTTTCCGGGTCGCGTCGGCCAGTTCGCGGGAGGCCTTACCCAACGCGCGGGCCGCGTCGCTCAGGTCATGCCGGGCCTCGTCACGATCGGCGGCATGGGCGGCCTGCTCGGCGGCCTGTTCGGCCGCCTCGGCGTCGTGCGAGGCGGCTTGGGCCAGGTGCTGCGCGTCAGGATCCTCCGAGTGTAACTCGTCAGACTTCTTCTGCATGGCCTTGGCTGTCTCGCGGGCGTGCTGGATGGCGCCATCATCGGGCTTGGGCGCGTCCTTCTGCTGGGCCGCCTGCATCAGCAAGTTGGCGGCTTGATCCGCCTCGTTCTTTTGATTCTGCGCGTCCTGCTTCGCCTGCTCGTCCTTGTTCGTCGCCTCCTGCTGCTTTGCGTCCGGGCGAAGGTCGTTGGACCGCGCCAGGCCCTTGAGCTGCTGCGACTCTTGACGGAGCTGGTTGGCGGCGCCGCGCATCTGGTCGCGGGCCGCCTGAAGGTTGTTCCGGTTCAGCTCGCGGACGATGTTGTTCTGCTGGTCCTTGTTCGGCGAATTGGCGCCGGCCTTTTGCAGGGCATCCTTGTCCTGCTCGGCTGATTGTTCGATCTTCTGATTGAGCGCCTCCTGCTTTTTGGCGAGTTCGTTTGCCGCTTGCTGGATCTCGTTGGCCGCCTCCTGCTTTTCGGTCTGCTCGGCCTCCTTGTCCTGCTGCTTCTCGCCCTCTTCCACTTTGCGGATGAGGTCTTCCAATCGCTGGGCCGTCTCGGCGGCCTTGGCGTCGCGGAGGGCTTCCACCTGGTCCATCGCCTGGTGAAGCTTCTGGTTGGCCTGCTCCTGCTTCCGCATCGCCTGCTGCTGCGCCTTGCGTTGCTGAGGGTCGCGGGACCGTTCCGCTTGATCCCGCGGTGTCATCGCGTCGGCCGCTTCCTGCTGCTTTCGGGCGGCTTCGGCCAGGTCGCGGGCGGCCTCGGCCGCGTGCTGGTCCTTGTCGATCTGCTGGTCGCTGAGGATCTTCTGCAACCGCTCGCGCGCGTCGGCGATGTCACGGACCGCCTTCGTGGCGGCGTCTTTGCGATCCTGGCCGTTGTCGGGGTTCAAGTCCGCTTCGGCCGCGTCCTCCGCGGCGGCGCGAACCGGGTGCGTGGCGATCTCCTGCACCTTCTTCGCGACGTCCTGGAACACGGTGTCCTTCGCCTCGTCCGCCGCCTTCTGCAACTGGCGGCTCGTGCGCGGCAGGTTCTGGGTGGCCTCATGAAGGTTCTTCTGGCGCCACGAATCCAACGGCTGCGCGGGATCCAGGTCGGTCGTGGGCTGAAGCTGGTCCTTCTCGCGATTGAGCTGGTTGAGCGCCTGCTCGACCGCCTTCTTCAGGTCCTCGGCGACCTTCTGCTCGACCTTGCCCTGGTAGCTCCGCCCTTCATTCCGGTCGATCTTCAGCGTCTGCCGGTCCGAGAAGCCGGACTGCGGGTCCGGGTCGCGGTTGTCCGTCACCTTCAACTGATAAGTGATGCGGTCGGCGGACGCGATGTCCTGCGACTTGAGCACGTCCGCAACCGAGATCGAAAAGTCCGGGCCGGTCGCATTCCGCTTGTCGTCGGTATTAAACGGCACCGGCACCGTCTGGGGCGGATGATCATCCACCTGGAGGATGGCCTCGATCTTCGTGATGCCAAAGTCGTCGCTCGCCTCGTACTTCACCGGGATCGTATCGTCCGGCCGCACGCGGAGCTGCGGGTCGGGCGAGCGGATCACGATCGTCGGCACGTCGTCCGGCTGGGCGACGATGCTCCGGGGCGGCTCGTCGAGATTCGGGAGGTCGAACTCGTTCTTAAGTTGGATCTTGTATTGGCCGCTGTGATTGACGATGAGCTGCGCCTGGTAATCCGGCTTGTCGGGCGCAACCTGCCGCAGCGGAAGGGCCAGTTGGTCGCCCGTCCCTTCGTCGATCACGATCTGGCTCTTCTCGACAACGACCGGGAGGGCGGTATGGATCGTCAGCGTGACGCGCGTGCCGACGACGGCCTCGACGTTCCCATCGCGGCCGGAAACGCTCGTGGCAGAAAGGCCGGTGTACGCGGGGTAATCACAGCGGACGTCGATGCCGCTGATCTGCGGGCGCGGGTGAATGGTGGCCGTGAACCAGGGGGAATTACCCTGGTCGGTCGTCACTTTATAGCGGAACGTTTGCTGAAGGCTGTTGAGCTGGAGCCGGTAATCGCGCGGGCCGGATTTCTCCATGTCGTCGGTCAGCTTCTGGCCGTTGTCGAACTGCCGGATCAGGGTGGCGTGGCCCGCACGACGGCCGTCGTCGGGGAGCGTCACCTGGGCGACAATCGACATCGAATCGCCCTGCACGACCGTAACTTCGCCCGGCGAAACGACGACCTGCGCGAGCATCGCCGGCAGCGTGTTGCGCCACGGCATCAGCACGCGGTAGAGCCCCGCCATCGTGGGCTTGGCGGTGGAAGGGAGGATCGCCAGGAGCATCCACGCGAGCAGCACGGGAACGATCAGCAGTGCCCAGCGGGTGATGCGGTCGGACGGCACGACCTGTTCGGGCCGGACGGATGCAATGTCGGCCTCGGCCTGGCGGACGAGGTGCTCGATCAGCGCGGCCGAGCCGCGGAAGGCAGGATCCGTTTCGGCAGACAGTTCGACGGCGCTGCTGAGCCGTTCGTGAAATCCGGGGGAACGCGCCTCGACGTGCATGGCCGCCCGGCTCAGGCTCCAGCGGGCGAGGGCGGGGCGAAGGAACCGAGCCGCTGCCCCGATCACCACGATCCAGGCGATCCCTGCCAACGCGACGCGGATCGGCATCCAAAGGCCTTGGAAATACCCGAGCAACATTGCCGCGACCAGGAGCGCCAGCAGCCCGGCCGCCAGCGTCTTGAGGATGCCGACCGCCGCCAGCACGTACCAATGCCGCCGCGCGACCCGGCGGAGTGGGGCGGCAAGGCGGACGGGCACGGGGCGGGCAAGGGTGGTCATTACAGGTCCTCCGGGGTCGCACGATCCGTGCGGCCCTTCGCAATTACTCTACACCAGACCTCCGCGTTTCCTGAGGATCCATTCCGCCGTGATCAGGATGACGAAGATCCCGAAGAAGGCCCAATGGGCGTAGCCGGTTCGCGGGTCGTTCGGGTCGCTGAACAGGCCGGCTTGAACGATCTGGGTTTCGGTGTGGTCAACCACGGGGAGATGATTGGCCAAGACGTCGAAGTAGGGGCCGTCGAGCGCGATGCCGGAGCCGGCGCGGGCGATTGCCGCCATGCGTTGCGGGTCGGCGTTGACGTCGCGGTCTTCGACCGTGGCGTCGGGTTGGACGTCGATCTGCAGGGTCTTCTGAGCGGGGTCGACGTTCGTGTCGACGGCCAGCAGGCGTTCGGGCTCGCCGCCGTGGAGGCTCAGGGCGTAGTCCCCGGCGGGGAGGGTAATGGTGCCGCGATAGATCCCGGCGCCCTCGGACGGGGCTTCAACCATCGTCGCCTCGCCGGTGGCCGCGCCGTCGGCCTTTCGCGTGGCGACGATCTTGAACGATGCTCCGGTCAGCGGGGTGAAGTTTTCCTTCGCGACCCGCGCGGTGACGACGACCGGCTCGCCGCCGATGAAGCTGTGCTTGTTGGCGCCGAAGCGGACGAGCTTCCCGCCCGCCGGCAGGTCGTTGCCGGCGGCCCAGCGGATCACCTGGCCCCAAAATCGGCGGTGCAGGTCCTCGATGTGCGAGTCGTTGCCGGGCGTCTGGACGTACCGCATCCGCCAGGTCTGATCGCTCGCCAGGTACATCACCCTGCCCAAGCCCACGTTCATCGTCGCCAGCAGGGCGTGCTGGCGCAGTTGCTCGTACTCGTCGGCCGAGTCTTGCGGTTGCTTGGAGGGAGCTTGCCGTGCGTTGGCAGCGGGCGCGTCGGCGATGGACCAGATCACGCTCGCCCCCGGCCGGGCCGACGTCTGCTCACTGTGCCAATACCAACGGGACTCCTCGTTCGCAGCCAAGCCCGCCCACAATTCGCCGTTCCGGGCCGTGTCTTCGGAGAACTGGCCGAGGATGGAGTCGGTCCCATCGGGCGCCGGCAAGGGGACGAACCCGTGGACGCGCTGGTGCTCCAGTTCCTGCGGCGTCCACCGGCTGCCGGACAGCTCGACGGGCATCACCTCCGCCAGCGGAGACGCGGCGTAGCGAATCGGCATGTTCCGCTGACCGGCAATGAGCAGCAGCGCCTTCACGCCGCCGTCCTTGAGCGCGTCGGCGAGGTTTTTCTGCTGTTCCGGCGGCAGTTTCTCCGGCGGAACGTCGCCCAGGATCACCACGTCGAAGCCGGACCACTCGGCCCGCGTCGCCGGCAGGACCTGTGCGTCGACCTTGCCGTCGTCCCGGCTGGGCGAAGCCTTGATCGAGTCGGAGGCCTGCACGTTCTCGATCCGCGCGGGATTCGCGAGGACCACTTGCAGCTTCACGCGATGATCGCGGATCAGGTAGTTGCGGAGGAACTGATACTCCCATCCCGGCTCGTCCTCGACCAGCAGGATGTTGAGCCTGTCCTTCTTCACCGCCACGCGGACGGACTGGCGGTTGTTGTCGGTCACCGCCTCATCGGGCAGCGGCTCGATCGCGACCTCGTAGTCGTACGTTCCTTCTTTCGGGGGCTTGTCGGTCAGGCGGAGCCGCGGCTTCTCCTGATCGGTCTTCACCTTGATCGTCCGATGATCGACGACCTGCCCGTCCCGCTTCAGTTCGACCGCCAAGTCCCGGTCCTTCAACCCGTCCAGGCGGATCACCGGCGAAACGACGACCTCGTTCTCGGCGAAGACCCAGTCGGGCGCGTCGACGTGATCGACGGCGGCATCCCGCGCCGGCAGGTGCGAGCCGATCGCCAGCGTGAAGACGCGCGTGCCGCGGGCGGCGAGGGATTGGGCGGCGTCTTCCGGTTCGCCGCCGACGTTCTGGCGGCCGTCGGAAACGACCAGCACCGTGCTGTCCTCGCCCGCCTGCTCGCCGACGAACCTGAGCGCGCCGGCGATGTCGGTGCTCTGGCCTTTCGGGTCTTGCAGCACGTTGTGGAGCGTCTGATCGAGGTCCTTCTTGTCGGGAGCGGACAACCCGGCCCGCTGGCCGAACGGGACGACCTTCACGTCTTCCTTGCCCATCATCCCGGCGAGGCTCTTGAGCGAACGGGTGGAGGCGTCGGTAAGCGCGGCATAGGCCAGGTCGGCCCGGCTCAGGTCGCGGACGTTGCCCAGCGCGGCTTGCACCTGTGGGTCGGCGCGATGGGCGTCCAGGAACTGATTCTCCGAGCGGATCGCGATCGGCTGGAGTGTCGTGATCGACTTGCTCAGGTCATCGTGCAGCGCCTGCCACGGGATGCGCGTGTTGTCGCCGGCGAATTGAAAGCGATTCGGCGGATTGGCTTCGGCGGCAGGTTGGTGCGCCTCAGGCCATTGGTACGCCGCCCACCCCGCAAAGCCGATCGCGACGAAGAGCAGCGCCATGCCCAGCGAGGGGGCAGCATGGCCGAGCCATGGCGATTCGAAGCGTTTTCTTCGTGAGTAAACATAGATTGCGAGCACGAGCGCGAGGATCGCCGCGGCCCACTTGGGCCATAGCCAGGGTGCCGCGGAACCGGCATCGCCGGCGCCAATCAGGACGATGCTCTTGCCGACCGTGTCGGCGTCGCGCCCAAGCGTGGAGGGAATCTCGGGGGCGGCGGAGCGAACCTGCGAGTCATTCGAAAGAACATCGGCGACGCTTGCCAGATCCCTTTGCCATTCGACCAGGCGCCCGGCGAGCGCGTCCCGCGGCTTCGTGTCGTCGCCTTCGCCGATCAGGTGATCGGCATCGGCGCGGAGATGGTCCAAGCCATCCCGCAGGGCGGCCAGCCGCGTTACCGAGAGGCCCAGGGGACTCGGCTGGGCGTCGGGCGGGAGCTTGCCGAGGGCGTCGGCCCAACGGAGCCGTTCGAGGTCGCTCGACTGCGGGTCGGTTTGCTTCATCGACAGGCTCTGGTCGACCACGACCCACAGCGTGCCGCTGGAATGACGCGTGTAGGCCCACTGGCGGACCGGGCCCAGCAGCAGGCCCACGACGAGCAGGACCAGGAGAATGCGGATCGCGGTGAGCGCGTTGACGACCTTGCGGGAGGCGATCTTCTGCTGGGCCGTGTAAAGGTAAACCACCGCCGCCGCCGCGACCGCCGCCCCGGCCAGCAGCAGCCAGGGAGCAAGCGCAGGGTTCACGTCGAACGGCCGCGGGCGCACGGGGGCCGTGGCTTCGAGGAGCAGGAGGCTGGGCGGTATCAATTGCAAATCTGCCTCTCCATAGAACGCACGTTGCCGCCGGGTGGCATGGGCATGTACTCATGCCCGTGTCTTCTGCCAATTCGGGTGGCACGGACAAGTACTCTTGTCCGTGGTGATGCGGCCTGAATCGACGCCACGGACATGAGTACAGGTCCGTGCCACCCGGAATAACCCGCAGTTCGGTACGAGCACGGGCATGAGTACATGCCCATGCCACCCAGAAGAATCGCGGCCAACAACAATTCCATCACACTACCACCTGCGGCGTCGGCAGTCCGGCGTTCAGGACGTCGATCTTCTTTTGCGAGCCGATCAGGCGGTATGTGAGGAACGTTTCGATCAGCAGGCTTGCCAGCAGCGCGCCGCCGAGCCAGCCCCAGAGTTCGCGGCCTTCGGCTTCGCGACGGATCACGACGCCGAGGTCCGCCTCGGTCAGGATCGGGAGGCTCGGGTCCAGGTAATTGCCGTTCTTCAGCCAGGTGATGTCGTCGGTGTCGAGGGCGGCGGGGTCGAGTTCCTTGGGGTCGATGTTGACGCCGTAGTACACCGGCGCGACCTCGGTCGGCGAAAACTGCAGGCGATAGACGCCGGGGAGATAGGTGTCGGAATAGGTCACCAGCCAGCGGCCATTGTTGAACGTGGCGGGGCGGGTGATGCTCGTATTGTCCGGCAGCGTGATCTGGACCGATCGAATGGCGGGCCGCGCGGGGCCGGCCCATTCGATCGGCTGGCCCGCTTCGATTCCCTGGTTCTCCAGTCCGTGCAGTTGGGCCGCGGCCAGATGATGGATCGTCTCGTTCACGAGCGGCACGAAATTGGGAATCAGGTTCCAGTTATTCCACGTGCCGTCAACGCTGGACGTCCAGACCGCGACGATCCCGCCGCTGGTCCCGAACGGGCGTTCGAGGATGAGCGGGTCGCCGTTGGCTGCAGCGAGCACAACATGGCTGCCGTCCTCGGCGGGCTTCAGTCCCCACCACTTGCGGGTGGCGGTGCCGGTCAGCGCGTTCCGCTCGTTGCCGGCGACGACCTTTACCATCGGGTTGGTCGGGTCCTTCACCTCGACGCCGCTGGGGTTTTCGTGAACGTCGACTTGTTCGCGCAAGGTCGCGTTCAGCAGGTTGCTGGCCGGCAGCTCTTTCTCGATCAGCGGCCGCTGGGCCCGCGGGCCGAGGATGATCCACAGGCCGTGGCCGGTTCGCGCGTAGTCGGTGAGGCGATCCCGCATCGCCTGCGGGAGCACCGGGACGTCGTTGAGAACCGTGACCATGTAGTCGTCCAGGCGCATCGACATCGCCTGCGAGACGCTCACGATGCGCGGCTGGATCAGCGCCGAATCCAGCGGCTGCATCGCCGCCTGAAGGAACCGGCTCGACTTGAACGTGCCGGCCTCGCTTAGTTGCCCGTCGATGACGAGCACCGGGAGTCGCTGCAGCACGTTCACCGCCGCGACGGCCTCGTTGTCGGCCTGGAGCGAATCGACCGCGTCGATCGCGACCTTCACCCAGTTCGACCCGGGCTGGGTGACGCCACTATCGAGGTCGAAGCGAATCGTGGCGGAGGTCTTCGGGGCCAGCGGCGCGACCGGCTTCGTGTCGAGCACTTTGCCGTTGATGATCAGCCGGGCCGCGGTGGCGCTCATCGGGCGGGAGCCGGTGTTGGTGATGGTCGCGGTGATCTGGGCCGGGCGGCTGATGCCGAGGATCTTCGGCTCGACTGCGATGCCGGAAAGGGAGAGGTTCGCGGAATCCGCATCGGGCGAAATGGGCAGCGAATGGATCGTGAGGTTGCGCGCGACCGGCGTCGTCCGTTCACCCAACGCGGCGCGCCAGAGGGCTTCGTCCTTGATGTGCCAATTCGTCCGCTGCTGGTCGGAGACTACAACGATAAGCTCGTTGGCGTTTCGCCCGCCGGCCAGTACCCGGCGGGCGGCGCTGATCGCGGCGGGGATCGAGCAGTCGGTCATCCCCTCTCGTTCCTGCGCGAGCCGCTGGCGAAGCTGGCTGATCCCGCCGGCGTCGGCCTTCTTGATCGGCTGAACGTTCAGCGGCCGCGGCGTGTGCTCGGCCAGGATCACCGAAAACGTGTCGGACGACTTGAGCTGATCCAGCATCTTGTCTTCGATGCCGATCGACCGGTCGAACACGGTTTGCCCGCTGCTCGAGCGGCCGGTGGAGAGCGAGTGATCGATGACCACCGCCACGTCAACTGGGGCGTCGGCCAGCCCCTTGGGCACGAACGCGCTCTGCATCACCCGCGGCCGCGCGAGCATCAACGCCAGCACCGCCAGGGCGAGGATGCGGATAATCATCAGCAGCCAATGATCGACCCGCTTCTTCCGCTTCATCTGAAGCGGCGAGGTCCGCAGGAACTGCATCGCCCCCCACGCCACCGGCTGCGTCCGTTGCCGGTGCAGCAGGTGGACGATGACCGGGATCGACATCCCGATCAGACCGAGGAGAAGGAGGGGCATTAAGAACATGTTGTTGGTTGCGGGTTGTGGGTTGTGGGTTGTTGGCAGTTGCCACCTACAACCCTCAACCAACAACTATCAACTTGGTCTTTCTATTTCTTCCCCATCCTCTGCGCCAGATACGCCGTCAGGGCGTCGTCGAAGGGGCGGCTGGTGTCGAGGAGCAGGTGGCTGATGTTCAGCTTGCTGGCGGCGTCGCGGATTGCCTTCAGGTGATTGGCGACGTTCTCCAGGTAAATTGCCCGCATCCTCGCCGGGTCGAGCCGAAGGCGGTCGTCCGGCTGCTCGAGATTCTCGAACAGGCTCCATTTTCGGAAAGGGAACTCCAATTCATCGTGAGCCATCGTATGCATCAGGATCACCTCGTGTCGTTTGTGGCGGAGGTGATGCAGTGCTTCGATCAACGGGGCGGCCTCATCGAACAGGTCGCTGATGACGATCACCATCCAGCGGCGGTCGATCCGCTCGGCCACCTCGTGCAGCAGCGGGGCGATTCCCGATTCCTTCTCCGCCTTCGTGTTGTCGAGCGCGTGCAGCAGCCGCATCAGGTGCGACGGGGCCGACCGCGGCGGGATGAACTCGCGGACTTTATTGTCAAATGTAACCAAGCCCGCTGAGTCTTGCTGATGCAGGACGAGGTAGGTGAGGCAGGCTGCGAGGTACTGGCCGTAGCGGAACTTGCTCATCACGTCCGACTGGCCCCGGTAACCCATCGACCCGCTGGCATCCAGCACGATATGCGCCCGCAGGTTGGTCGAGACCTCGTACTGCTTGATGTAGTACCGCTCGCTCTTGGCGAACGCCCGCCAGTCGATCCGCTTGATGTCGTCGCCGGGCGCGTACTGGCGGTGCTGGGCGAAGTCGACCGCGAACCCGATGTGCGGCGAGCGGTGCATCCCCTGCACGTACCCGTCCATCACCTGCCGCGCGACCAGCTCCATCCTGCTGATCTTCTGCAGCGTCGCCGGCTCCAGCAGCGAGCCGGATGCCGGGCGGGAGTTGGTGGAGAGAGTGGGCATGAATGCGATTGCTGATTTCGGATTGCTGATTGCTGATTCCGGGAGTGCGAGGCTCCCGCCGGGCCGCGATGTTCGAGCGAGCCCCGGCTCGGCAGGAGCCTCGCCCTCCCAATGAGCCGCATTCCAATCAGCAATCCGCAACCCGAAATCAGCAGTATCCCTTACGCTGCGTCCGCCTTCGTCCTCGGCACTTCCTTGAGCAGCCGATCGATCACCTTGTCTGGCGTCATTCCCGACGCTTCCGCGCTGAACGTCGTCAAGATCCGATGGCGGAGGACGGGATGGCTGACCTTCTGGATGTCGTCGGTCGTCACGTGAACGCGGCCCTGGAGGATCGCGCGGGCCTTGCCGGCGAGGATGAGATAGATGCTGGCCCGCGGCCCGGCGCCCCACTGGACGAGTTCGTTGATGTACGCCGGCACGCCCGGCTCGCCGGGGCGGGTGGCGCGGACGAGGTCGCGGGCGTAGGCGAACACGTGGTCCGCCACCGGCACGCGCCGGACGATCTGCTGGAGTTGCAGGATCCGCTCGCCGTCCAGCACGCGCGACAGTTCCGCCCGATAGCTGCTCGTCGCCTGCTTCATGATCTGGATCTCGTCGGCCGGCGTCGGATACCTCACCAGCGTCATGAACATGAACCGGTCGAGCTGCGCCTCGGGCAGCGGGTAGGTTCCTTCCTGTTCGATCGGGTTCTGCGTCGCCAGCACGAAAAACGGCTCGGGAAGGGAGTACGTCGTCTCGCCGCTGGTGACGCGATGCTCCTGCATTGCTTCAAGCAAAGCGGCCTGCGTCTTGGGCGGCGTGCGGTTGATCTCATCGGCCAGCACCATGTTCGCAAACAACGGCCCGCGGACGAAGCGAAAGACCCGCTTGCCGGTCGTGCGGTCCTCCTCGATCACCTCCGTGCCGGTGATGTCGGAGGGCATCAGATCGGGGGTGAACTGAATCCGCTTGAACGACAGGTGCAGCACGTCGCTGATCGTTTTGACCAGCAGCGTCTTGGCCAGCCCCGGCACGCCGACCAGCAGCACGTGCCCCTGGCAGAACATCGCCGTCAGCACCTGCTCGACGACTTCCCCCTGGCCGACGATGACTTTGCCCAGCTCGTGGGCCATCGTCCGATAGGCTTGCGCCAGTTGCTGCACGGCTTCGAGGTCCGCGCCGGGATGGGCGGCGAGGCGGGTTGGGTCAGGCATGGGGTCATACTCCGAACAAGAGGGCCGGCGTCGCAGTTGAACGCCCCGTCGCTGCAGCCCGTGCGACGGGCCATGCGGGCTCGCCGCGCATTGTACCGGATGCTGCGGCGCCTGTTGAAGCGCCGGGGCGGGTTGTGCCGGTCCGATCGTATGCTAAGCTCCGCACTCGGGAGGGCGAGGCTCCTGCCGAGCCGTTTCAGCCGATTCGCGTGCAACGAGCGTGGCCTTTGATCGAGCCTCAGCTCGGCAGGAGCCTCGCCCTCCCGGCATGCGGCGAGATGCAATCTCTTGATCCGTTGGAGGGCGACATGGATGTGACGATGGAAGATCGACTGACGCGATTGGAACGCTCAAATCGCCGCTGGCGGACGGCTTGCATTGCCCTGCTTTCGCTGATCGGGGTCGGCCTGATCGCGGCGGCGGAGAAGGCGCCCGCGCCGGCGGACATCCTTCAGGCCAGGCGGATCGAACTGATCGGCCCCGATGGCAAGGCCGCGATCGTGATGGAGGCGAAGCCCGACGCGACCAGCCTCGCGGTCTGGGGCCCCGACCACGAGCACGCCGCGGTGCTCGTCGCCAAGCCCGACAAGACGGCGATGATGCTGATGAAGAACAAGGATGCCCCCGAGGTCTACGCCGAGGCGGTGGACCAGGGCGGGCAGATTGGCGTGACCGACGGCCGCGACGTCGCCGGCGCGACCGACCGGGCCGCCCTCAACATCAGCGGCAGCCCGAGCGGGTTCAGCCTGTTCCACGTCGTGAACGGACGCCATGAATCGCGGCTCAGCTTCTCGAAACTCGGCGGCGGGCTCGAACTCCGCACGCCCGGCGGCAAGGCCGTCGCCCGCGTCGTCGGGGCCGAGAAGGGAAGCCGCATCGAGATCCTCGACAACGCCGGAAACCTCGTCTGGTCCGCGCCGCCTGCGGGGAAGTAGGATCAAGTGCGGCGACAGAGTGCGTTCCCAGCTCATCGAACGCCCGCCCACCCGACGCGGCGCACGCCGTATTTCCCCCTCTCCCTCCGGGAGAGGGCCGGGGTGAGGGGGAATTGCGAGCGACTTTTGTAGGGGTGAACCTCGTGTTCGCCCTCTTCTTTTTCGACCGGGCGCGACCGGCGAATACAAGATTCGCCCGTACAAGGGAGGGCGAACACAAGGTTCGCCCCTGCGAATTCCACTCACCCCACGAACAGGCTCGCGTAGAGCGCGACGCCCGCCTCCCGGCCCTGGGCGCAGAGTGTGACCGGCAGGTGCTCGAACCGCTTGATCGCGTGGACCGCCTGCACGGCCCGGCGGACGTCCCATACCCGCATGCCGTCAAGCGTCTGGCCGAGCAACGCGAACCGTCGGCGGATCTGCGTCTGTTTTTTTTGGTCGCCAGACCAAGCGGTAGCGCCGACGCCGCGCGGGGCGAACCACACGACCGCGGACCCGGGGTGTTTTTGCATCGCCGCGAGGACCCCGTCGTAATCGCCCGGGCGCATCAGTTGCCGTTTCCGTTCCGGACGGCCGGGCACATAGCCGAACGGCGCGCCCGCCGTCGCAACGAAATCCGGCCACTCGTCTTCCCAGAGGACGATTAACGTGATCGTCTGTGGCGATGCGCCGTCGGGCTGGGCGACGTCAAGCTCGAGGTCGATTTCGTGCTGGCTGGTGAAGTGATACTCACCGGTCCTGACGGACCCGCTGACGCCGGCGCCCGTGCGCGTCAGCTCAGGGGCCGGCGGCGAATCGGGTCAGCCGGCGAACGTCTTCGCTTTGAGCTCCGCCATCCACCGATTGCGCTGCCGTTCCCAATCCTCCTTCGACGCGGGAACAGTGGGTGGCGGAGGGGTCGGGCCGAAGGTCTCCTGGATTTTCGTGTTGATCTGGTCCGTCGGCAGTTGTTCAAGCACCCGGAGTTCCTGCGGCTTCAACAGAGGTTTCGCGACTTTGTCGATCGTCCCCTCGTCGTTCTTCAGGAACCGGTTGAACCAGCGGAACACCGGCACCCACAGGTCCTGCGTGTCCTTGTGAGGGCCCTCGGTGATGAGAAGGCCGAGGTTCTTTTCCGCGCCCTGCAGCGCGTAGATCCGGCGGACCTGTTCGTGCAGGCGGTAGACGCCATCGAGGGGGAAGATCGTGTCCTTGTCGCTGTTACCGATCAGAAGCGGCCGCGGGGAGACCGGGGCCGCCACCTGCGGGAAATCCCAGCGATAGGTGTTGTCCATGAACATGCAGTCACAGTGCCCCTCGATCGTGCCGTCGACGACGTGGTTCTGCAGGTCGGTGATGCCGGCGACCGGGCAGTCGACCTTCACGCGGTCGTCGAGGGCGGCGACGTACCACGTGTACGCCCCGCCGCCCGAGCGGCCGGTCATGCCGATGCGGGCGGGGTCGACTTCCTTGCGGCTGCAGAGGTAATCGAGCGCGCGGATGCCGTTCCACGCTTCCACGCCCGCGGGCGTGTAGCCGCGGGAGTGCCACCACCACATGCCGAGGTTGTAGGTGCCGTGGTGGATGCCCTCGATCTCGCCCAACTCGAGCGAGTCGATGATCAGGCAGACGTACCCGTTGCAAGCGAACCACTCGCCGTGGTGCTGGTAGTAGGTCTTGTTGCCCAGCGAGACGCCGTTCTCTTGCACCTTGCTGTGGCCGCAGACATAGAGGATCGCGGGAGCGGGGTGGGTGAGGCCTTTGGGGACGTAGAGATCGCCCGTCACATACAGGTGCGGCATCGACTGGAAATACAGCCGCTCGACGGTGAACTCGTCGGCGTCAATCCTGCCCGTGACGGTCGCATGAAGATCCGTCCGCGCCGGCATCGGCCAAAGCCCGAGCATCTCCGCAAGCTGCCGGCGGTACTCGCCCTTCTTCGCGTCCCAATCCTCCCGGGTCTTGATCTCCGTCAGACACTTCCGGGAGATCTCCGCGGTCTCATTGCGGAAATAATCGGTGATCATCCGGTCGCCCCGCATCGTTCCGGGCTGCGTTGTCGCCGGGCCTGCCGAAACGATGCCGCAGAGTGTTAGGAACAGAATCGTGACGATCCCACCGATCCGCTTGCCCATCGATGCACCTCCTGCCAAGTATCTACCGCGAACGTCAGGCGGGCGTGGCAATGCCGTGAGAACGGTGTGCTCGAATGTTGAGAAGAAATGCTTCTGAAGCCGCAGATGGGGCACAGATGAACACAGATGAGGGGGATAAAATGCAAAACGTGGAACGTGAAGGATTCCCCACGTTCCACGTTCTACGCCCCATTTCGGTCTTTCCATCTGTGTGCATCTGTGTTCATCTGTGGCTAATTCCTCCGGGTATTTCACTCTGTGCCCTCTGTGTTCTCCGTGATCACTGTGATTGCATTTCAAACGACTCACCGTGGCTTCGCCCGGTCGTATTGTTCCGGCCAGGGGACGTCGAAGCCGAGCTGTTGGGCGGCGTGCAGGGGCCAGTAGGGGTCGCGCAGGAGCTCGCGGGCGAGCAGGACGACGTCGGCATGGCCGTCGGCGATGATCCGCTCGGCCTGCCGGGGCTCGGTGATCATGCCCACCGCGCCCGTCGCGATCTTCGCGTCGCGGCGGATCGCTTCGGAGAAGGGGACCTGATACCCGGGCCGGACCGGGATCTTCGCGCCGGCGACGAGGCCGCCGCTGGAGCAATCGATCAGGTCGACGCCGAGGTCTTTGAGCCGGCGCGCGAGATCGACCGAATGCGGCAAGTCCCAGCCTCCTTCGGCCCAGTCGGTCGCGGAGATTCGGACCAGCAGCGGCAAGTGGGCCGGCCATTGGTCACGCAGGATCTTGGCCACGCGGAGCAACAGCCGCATGCGGTTCTCCAGCGATCCGCCGTACTCGTCGGTGCGGTGATTCGACAGCGGGGAGAGGAACTCGTGCAGCAGGTAGCCGTGGGCGGCGTGGATCTCGATCGTGTCGAACCCCGCCGCGAGCGCCCGTCGCCCGGCGGCGGCAAACTGTTCGACCACCCGCTCGATGTCCTCCTTTGTCATCTCCCGGGGCATTGCGTATTTCGCAGAGAACGGAATCGCGCTGGGCGCGATCGGCTGCCACCCGCCCTTTTCCGGCGGAACGGCCGCGTCGCCAAGCCAGGGGACTTCGGTCGACGCCTTGCGGCCCGCGTGCGCGAGCTGGATCGCCGCGGCGGCCTTGTGCTGCTTGATGAACGTCGTGATCCGCGCGAACGCGGTCGCGTGGGCATCCGACCAGATGCCGCTGTCGTGCGGCGAGATCCGCCCCTCGGGCGACACCGCCGTCGCCTCCACCATCACCAGCCCGGCCCCGCCCACCGCCCGGCTGCCCAAATGCACCAGGTGCCAGTCCGTCGGCAGGCCGTCCTCGCTCGAATACTGACACATCGGCGAAACCCACACCCGGTTCCGGGTCGTCAGGTCCCGCAGCCGAAACGGCGTGAACAAGTGGCTCATGCGCGCGCGTCCTTTCTCGACCGGAGCATAGGCCGCGGCCACGCGGTTCGGCCAACGGGGACTGTCGCTCAATCGCGCAGCGATTCGACTGACCGGTTCCAGCGCTCGTTGTCGATGTTCGGGAGTTGGAAGTCGCCTGGCGGGAGCCCATCCGGCGGGTTGACGGAGATGTCGCTCAGTTCGGTCGATCGCGTGGTCAGTTGCTTCACATCCATCGTGTCGACGCGGGCCGGCATGTGCGTTCGGTTGTCCACCCACACGTCCAGCGAATGGAACTGCCGCGCCAGGTCGGTGCCCGGCTTGGGCGTCAGTTGCAGGTGGGTCGTGTTGGCTGGGTCGTCCTTGTCGGGCGCGATTCGCTTTACGTCGAACTGCTGATGAACGTCCTTCGGATCCTGCCCGATCGGCAGCGGGAACGGACCCTCGCCGAGCTTGAACAGGTTCAGCTTCTGCCCCGGCTTGAGCACCTGCCGCTTGACCTCGTTCTTCGTCTGATAGTTGCGGTCGATCAGGTACATGCCGTCCAAGAGGTATTCGACCTTGTCCTTCGGGTAGGCGCGGTGCGTCTCCGGGTCGATCCGCTTGTTGAACAGCACGTGGATCCGGGCCGAGCCGTCAGGATTCTTTGCGAACCAGACGTCGCCGACGCGGACGGTGGACGTGCCGAGGGCGTTGTCGATCTCCGTCAGCTTCAGCTTGGCGGAGAAGTCCTTAAGGTTCTTCCCGACCTGTTCCAATTGCTGGAGGACGGGGTCGATGGCCACGGAATCGCTCGCCGCGTTGGTTGCGGCCGTTCCAACGGGATTGATCAGCGGCGCCGCCTGGGCGCGGACGAGAAGGGGCATTCCAAGCAGAACAACAAACATCAGCAACAGTCGCATGGCAATTCCTCTGGACGACGGCACTCGTCGTGTCCAAAACATTAGACACGGATCCAAAGGTAAAGCCAGCGTGAGGGGGAAAGGTTCACCGCTCGCCCCCGGCGACGAAGAAAAGAGGGCGGCACCGGTACTTGTAACGTGTCTCGTCAATCCGGCGCCCGGTCGGGCGCGGTGCGGCGGCGGCGGGACGAGCGCTGCCAGGTGGAGCCGTGGCACTTGGGGCAGACGGTCGGGGGGACGATCGGGTCGTCGGCCTCGTAGCCGCACGCCCGACATTCCAGCCGGACGGCGGGAGGCTGCCGGTCGGATTCGAATCGGGCTCGCTGCGGGTCAAACGGCCGTTGCGAATTGGACGATCCTGGGGTGATGGCCATGGCAGTGCCTCCGGGATGAATGGGCAACGAATGTGGTTCCCGGTTGCGCGAAACGTCGCCGCCCGGCGCGGTCCCCATCGCCGGGCGGCGTGAATATAAAACATTAATAGGCGCGGTGGGCGTACTCCGTTCGCCCCACGTTATACCAGCGATTGGATCTGCCCTGCGACATGATCCAGGTGCGTCAGGATCGCCTGCTGGCTGGCGCTGGTGTCCAGCAAGTGGCCGAGACCACCGAGCAGGTTGCCCAGCAGGTTGCCGGGCCCGGGGATCGCGGTGATGTCGAGCGTGACCGGGCCGCCCGCGCAGTTGTCCAGGTTCACCACGAGGCCCAGCAGGTTGAGGTTCACCGGGCCGAGCGACAGGTGCAGGATATTGACCGGGGTGGCGGCGGCCGCGCTGGTGGCGCCGGTCGTCACGCCGGCCAGGGACGTCGGGGCGGTGAGTTGGCCCAGCACGCCGTTCAGCAGGCCGGTGACGCCGCCGAGCAGCGTGTTGAGGTTCGTGCTGCTGAGGCCACCGAGGATGGTGCCGAGCGGCGTGCCGCCGTTCAGCAGGTTGGCGATGCCGGCCAGCAGGTTGCCCAGCAGGTTGCCGGAGCCGGTCTGCGCGTCAATGGCTAGGCAGATGTTGCTGGTGTCCACGGCGAGGCCCAACAGGTTCAAGTGGATCGGGCCGAGCATGAGGTGGAGGATCGGGACCGTCGCGGCGGGGCTGATCGCGGCCGCGGCGCTGCCCGGTTCGAGGCCGAGCGTCACCGGCGTCGTGAACGTCGTGCTGCCCAGTTGCCCCGTGGCAACCAACGCCCCGTTCACCACGGATACGCCCGTGATCGTCAGCGGCAGGACCGTGCTGACGTGCTTGGCCGCGGCATGCCCGGGGTTCAGCGGGTTCTGGACCGCCGGGCCGGTGACGGCCGCCGGGACCGTGAGGGCGGCGGGCACAACCGAAAACATCTCGCGGGCTTCAAGGCCCTCGACGAGATCGTGGGACCGCGGCCGCGAGGGCTGGATCCGAGGCGGCCGTCGCAATGAGACTGAGACGGGGTTCAGCAGAAACATCGAGTTCTCCTCCGACGGGAACATGCGGGCAATCGTGCACACAAGGGGGCCGCGCATGATGATGCCGGGCGTCCCCCGCCGCGGCCGGTCACGCACCGCCCCGCGGCAGATTCGCCAAGATTACGGGCCGGACAGCCCGGCAACCTGCGGGCCGCGGGAGAAGACATTTGCCAGGATAAAAAGATGCGATGGTTTCGCCCGTCAATTAAACCGCGGCCAGGCGAATGCTTGGGGGCCGCTTCAAATTTCACACATTTCTCCATGGCGAGTCGGCGTTCCAGACGGCCGGGGCCGTTGCCGCCAGAATGGCCGTGCGAGCCGGCCCGGCGCGTGACAATCGCGGTGAATAATGAACATGAAATCGGACCACCGGGCGTTACTTCAGTCCAGGCGGTTGGTTGCGAATTGTAGGATTAATGCTTATGTCCCGCGTTCCGCGGCGGATTGGCGGGTTAGGAGTGTTCCCGATCCCCCTGGGGGCGAGTTTCCGCGCAAAACCTGCGATGAGCCCGCATCGGCTCAGCGGGCTCAACCCCCTCTATGCGGGGAGTTGAATCTCTCGTCGAATCTGGTAGCTTCTCCGGCACCTCTGTTTGGCTGCTCGGCGACGACGCACGGATGCGGGCGGGGCCGAGCGGCGGGGAATTCATTTCGAACTGTCGGGCCGTCGGGTTCGCTTCATCCCATGTCGGACGTACCGCACATCCTGCTGTTGGAGGATAGTGTTGATGCCGCGATGGCACTGTCGCGGCTGCTGACCCGCTCGGGGTTCCGGGTGACGGTGGCAGGCACGCTGAATGCGGCGATTCGCGCGGTCGAGGAGCACGAGTTCGACCTGGCGATCGCCGACCTGGCGCTGCCGGACGGCAGCGGCGTGGATTTGCTGCCCGCGCTGCGCCGCCGCGGCGCGACGCCGGCGGTCGCGTTGACCGGCTACGACGACGTCGATGCGAGTCGCGCCGCGGGATTCTGCGAGCATCTCACCAAGCCGATCCAGTTCAGCGACCTGCTGGCCCTCGCCCGCCGGCTATGCGTCCCCGTCAGCCGATGACGGCGGATGGCCACCCGGCGCGTTCACCCTTCGCCAGCGGAATCGCAAAAATAATTTGAGATTCTTTGCGGATTAGGTCATAACAGGATTATGTCTTGAACGATTAGCAAGAAGCAGTCGCGGGGCAGTTATGGGTGCGGTTGGTGTGGATGTGTGTTTGCAAGACGTTTCGGCGGACGGGCCGTGCGGGCAGAACCTCGAGTACGACCCGGAGTATCTCGAGTTGATGCGGGCCGCCCAAGGGACGCCGGAACGGCAGATGGGGGCGACGGTTACGCCGGCGGAAGAGCCAAACTGGCGCGACGTCCGTGATCGATGCGTCAAGCTGTTCGGCCGCACGAAGGACCTCACCGTTGCAACGAAACTGTGCGAGGCACTCCTTCGGCTGGAAGGGCTGGGCGGGCTTCGGACGGGGCTGGGTTTGGTCGGCGGGCTGGTCGGGCAGCGGTGGCCTGAGGTGCACCCCCGGCTCGACCCGGAAGACGGGAACGACCCGACCGCGCGGATGACGATCCTTGCTAACCTCACCGATCAGGGGCAATTCATCTCGAAGATTCGGGCCGTGCCGCTGACCAACTCGATGGCAGGGAAGTTCAGCCTGCGGGAAATCGGCTGGTCGCGCGGGGTCGGCGCGCCGCCGGAGGGCGTGGCGGCGCCGAAGTCGGAAGTCGTGGAGGCGGCATTTCGCGACACGCCGGTCGACGAGCTGCGCGCCACGCTGCAGGATGCCGAGCAGGCAATCGCCGTCGTGCAGGCGATGGACATCAAACTGACTTCGCTGGTCGGCGCGGGGCAGGGGATCAGCTTCGAACCGATCCTTAAGACGCTGACTGAAGTGGCGGCGGAGGTGCGCAAGCACCTGCCGGCGGGCGAGCGGGGGGCCAATGACGCTTCGGGTGCGGGCGGCAACGGGAAGGTGGGCGGCGGGGGCGCGGCGGCATCCGCGCCTGCCGCCGGCGCCGGGCGAATCGTCGCGGGGGAAATCCAGAGCCTCGACGACGTTCGCGCCGCGATCCACCGGATCTGCAAATATCTCGAACAGGCCGAGCCTTCGAGCCCGATCCCGCTGCTGCTCCGCCGGGCCGAGCGGCTGGTGGGGAAGAACTTCCTCGAAATCCTGAAAGACGTCTCGCCCGACGGCGTGAAGCAGGCGGAGTCGCTGGCGGGGATCGTCGAGCCGCAATCGTAGTCCGGGACACAAAACTAACCTTCGGGCAAGTGGTTTTGTCGGGAATTTGTTGGATCGCTGTTGGGCCGAGAGTTACGATGGCGTATACGGGCGGGGCCTCTCTCGCGCAGAAAGACGTTGCAGATCGCGAGCGATGGCAATCGAGCAAGCATGGTGTGACCGGGCAGTTCCAAAGGAGCAATCATGGCCAAAGAGAGCAGCCAGAAGTTCATTCAGCGCAACCGGGCGCCTCGGGTGCAGATCGAGTACGACCTGGAGGTGTACGGCGCGGAGAAGAAGATCAGCCTCCCGTTCGTGATGGGTGTGATGGCGGACCTCTCGGGCAAGCCCGCCGAGGAGCTGCCGGGCGTGAACGATCGGAAGTTCCTGGAGATCGACGTCGACAACTTCGACGACCGCCTGAAGGCGGCCAAGCCGCGGGTCGCGTTCCAGGTGCCCAACACGCTGACCGGTCAGGGGAACCTGAACGTCGACATCACGTTCGAGAGCATGGACGACTTCTCGCCGGCTGCGGTCGCACGGAAGGTTGACGCGCTGAACAAGCTGCTGACCGCCCGCACGCAACTGTCCAACCTGCTGACCTACATGGACGGCAAGGGGAGCGCGGAGGACCTGATCGGCAAGGCGCTGACCGACCCGGCCCTGCTGCAGGCGCTGGCCTTGTGGCCAAAGCCCGCGGCGGCAGGCGCCGCGGCCGCGGAATCGCAGACTGGAGGTGCCTCCAATGGCTGAAGCAACCCAACAAGCCTCCGCGGCCGGCGCAACCGGTGCCGCGACCGAAACCGTCGGCGAGTTCGGCTCGCTGCTGAAGAAGTCGTTCAAACCATCGACCGACGCCCGCGCCGAGGCGATCAACAATGCCGTCCAGACCCTCGCCGAGCAGGCGCTGGCAAACACCACGCTCGTTTCTGATGACGCGGTCCGCTCGATCGAGGCGATCATCGCCGCGATCGACAAGAAGCTCAGCGAGCAGGTCAACCTGATCCTTCACCACGACGACTTCCGCCAGTTGGAAGGGACGTGGCGCGGGCTGCATTACATCGTCAACAACACCGAGACTGACGAGCAGCTCAAGATCCGCGTGCTGAACATCTCCAAGAAGGATTTGGCCAAGACCCTCAAGAAGTTCAAAGGCACGGCGTGGGACCAGAGCCCGATCTTCAAGAAGATATACACCGAGGAATACAGCCAGCTCGGCGGCTCGCCCTACGGCTGCCTGATGGGCGATTACGCGTTCGACCACTCGGCGCCCGACGTGGAGATCCTGGCCGGCATGGCGCAGATCAGCGCCGCTGCTCATACGCCGCTCATTGCCAATGCGGCCCCGTCGGTGCTCGGGATGGAATCCTGGCAGCAGCTGGCCGACCCGCGCGACCTGTCGAAGATCTTCGGCACGCCCGATTACGCGCCGTGGCGTTCGCTGCGGGAGAGCGAGGACTCGCGATACCTCGGCCTGTGCATGCCGCGGACACTGGCCCGCCTGCCGTATGGGGCCAAGAACAACCCGGTCGAGGAGTTCGACTTTGAGGAGGACACGGCCGGGGCCGACCACAACAAGTTCTGTTGGTCCAACGCGTCGTACGCGATGGCGACCAACATCAACCGCTCGTTCAAGATGTACGGGTGGTGCTCGTGCATCCGCGGCGTGGAAGGGGGCGGCGCGGTGGAGGGCCTGCCGGTCCACACGTTCCCGACCGACGACGGGGGCGTGGACATGAAGTGCCCGACGGAGATCGCAATCGACGACCGCCGGGAGGCCGAGCTGGCCAAGTCCGGGTTCATGCCGCTGCTGCACCGTAAGAACACCGACGTGGCGGCGTTCATCGGCGCCCAGTCGCTGCAGAAGCCGCAGGAGTATCAGGACCCGGACGCAACGGCCAACGCCAACCTGTCGGCCCGGCTCCCATACCTGTTCGCCACCTGCCGGTTCGCGCACTACCTCAAGTGCATCGTGCGGGACAAGATCGGCACGTTCAAGGACCGGGCGGCGATGGAGAATTATCTCAAAAAGTGGATCTACCAGTACGTGGACGGGGATCCGGCCAACTCCAGCGACGCGACCAAGGCGCGCAAGCCGCTGGCCGACGCCGAGGTCGTCGTTGCCGACGTGGAGGGAAACCCGGGCTATTACAACGCCAAGTTCTTCCTCCGGCCGCACTACCAGCTCGAGGGATTGACCGTGTCGCTGCGGCTGGTCTCGAAGCTGCCGTCGGCCAAGGGGGCATGAGCTGACCAACAAGCATTGCCGTGACATGACGTGATTCGTGATTTCGTTACCTGGAAAGGAGCAGGACCATGGCCGTCGACTTTTTCATGAACATGGGAGACAAGATCAAGGGCGAAACGCAGGACAAGGCCCAGAGCAAGAACAACGATATCGACGTGATCGCCTGGAGCTGGGGGATGAGCCAGTCCGGCACGACGCACGCCGGCTCCGGCGGCGGCGCGGGGAAGGTCAACGTGCAGGACATGTCGTTTACCAAGTACATCGACTCGGCCTCCCCCGCCCTCGAGCTGGCCTGTGCCAACGGCACGCACATCCCCAAGTGCGTGCTGCTGTGCCGCAAGGCGGGCGGGACGCAGCAGAAATACCTCGAAGTCACCATGGAGGAAGTCATGGTGACCTCGGTGAGCATGGGTGGCAGCGGCGGGCAGGACCGGTTGACGGAAAACATCACGCTCAACTTCGCCAAATTCACCACCGAGTACTTCAAGCAGGACAAGGACGGCAACACCAAGTCGGCCGGGCAGGCGAAGTACGACGTCGCGGCGAATACCGCGGAATAGCGCGCGCCTCGCTTGTTCATTACTCAATTGTGCGCCCGCGGCGCCGCTTGCGTCTTCCGGGATGGAGGTTTGTTCGTTCGCGACGCCGCACGCGGCGCGCCTGTGTTCCCGAAAGGGGGCCGAGCCGCAATCACCGCGTTATTGCGGGAAGAGGCCGTCATGACTGCCGAGGAATATCTTCGCGCGGGTAAGCTATGTGACTGCCTTGCCGCGG
>DASXMX010000656.1:0-17182 GCA_036495445.1 Tepidisphaeraceae bacterium | reverse complement strand
CGAGTCTCTCAAGAGCAGGCTCCGGCTCGGCGGGAGCCTCGCCCTCCCTCAATCAGCAATCCGCAATCCGAAATCAGCAATTGTCTTCGTCGGTCTTTTGAGATTTGATCGGCGCAAACAGCTCGCCCATCGTCCCCGCCACGTCGTTGGCCCGCATGAGCCGCTCGCCCACGAGCACGGCCCGCACGCCGGCGGCGTGGAGCTTCACGACGTCGGCGCGGTCCTGGATCCCGCTTTCGCTGACGAGCACCGAGCGGTCCTCTACCAGCTCCGCCAACCGCAGCGTGTTGCCCAGGTCGACACGGAACGTCTTGAGGTCGCGGTTGTTGATCCCGAGCAAGCTGTAGCTGCGGTGGGGGAACCCGATCACGTGGTCGCGGACCCGCATCAGGTTGTCCATGTCATGGACTTCGATCAGGCAGGTCAGGTTCAACTCCGTCGCCAGGATCTGCAGGTCGATCATCCGGCTGGTCTCGAGGCACTCGGCGATCAGCAGGATCGCGTCCGCCCCGGCGGCACGCGACTCGTACACCTGGTACGGGTCGATGATGAAGTCCTTCCGCAGCACCGGCAGCTTCACCGCGTCCCGCACCGCATGGATGTATTCGAGCCTGCCGTGGAAATACTTCTCGTCGGTCAGGACGCTGAGCGCGTCCGCGCCCCCCTCAGCGTAGGCGCGGGCGATCGCGACCGGGTCGAAATCCGCCCGGATCACGCCGGCGCTGGGCGAGGCCTTCTTCACCTCGGCGATGACGTTCATCGCTTTGCCGCTGGGAGTTTTGGTCAGGGCGTGGAAGAAGTTGCGCGGGCGGCCGAGGGTGGCGATCGTTTCTTTGAGTTGATCGAGCGGGACCGCCGACTGGCGCTGGGCGACTTCCTCGCGTTTGGTTTGTACGATCTGTTCGAGGATACTGGTCATACCGTGGAGGCCGCCGCCGGCCGGCCTAAAATGTGCCCGCGCGGCCGCTCGCCTTGCCGATTACACATGCGTACGGAGCGGCGAGTCACTCTAGGCCGGACCGGGTGAATGTCAATTGCATCTCTTTTGAGCGAAGTGACCCCGCGGAGCGGCGGCCTCCTGGCCGACTGGTGGCTCCTCGTCCTGCTGGCCGCCTCGTTCGCGGCGGCCGTGCTGGCGGGCGCGATGCCGCCACGGAAAGTCAGCGGGCCGGACCGCATCCCGTCCGGTCGTCCGGCCTGGCTGCTGCTGGGGGTGATGTTCGGCGCGTTGGGCGTGTACCTGTTCACCACCTCTGTCTATCTCTCGCTGAAATACCCCTCGCCCGCCGGCCTGGCGGCCACGACGCAGCCCCATGAGCTGACGGCCGAGGATAACGCGTTCGCCAGCACCGTTCCGCCGCTGCTGGGGTTTCTCGCGTTGTTGGCGGGCGACGCCGCCGTCCGCGACATGACGCGGCAGGACTTGGGCATCGCCCCTCGCCGCGCGTCCCGCGGCATCGTCTGGGGGTTGATCGGCGTCGTGATCGTCGTCCCGCCGCTCTTTTTGCTGGAAGAGATCGTCGAGGCCGTCTACCGGCGGGTGCACTACACCCATCCGACCGAGCACCCGCTGCTCCACCTGCTCCGCGAGAAGCCCTCGCCCGCCGTGGTGGCGGCGATTGTGATCGGCGCGTGCGTCATCGCGCCCCTGTTCGAGGAACTGCTCTTCCGCGGGCACCTGCAGACGCTGCTCCGGCGCATGTTCTACCGCTTGGGGACCCGTCGGGATCCCGCTGCGCCTCCGTCGTTTCCCCGCGGGTTCCCGGTCATCACGGGCCAACCCGTGGAGACGGAGTTGCCTGCCGACGATCCCCCCGCGCCGTCGCCGCCGCCCACGGCCGCGCAGACCTGGGCCGCCATCATCCTGACGTCATTGGTCTTCGCCCTCGTCCACCCCGCATGGTCGATGCCCGTGATCTTCGTCCTCGCCCTCTGCCTGGGCTACGCCTACGAACGGACCGGCAACCTCTGGGTCTCGATCACCATCCACGCCGGGTTCAATACGATCTCGACCGTGATCTTCCTGACGAGCCTGTACGGCAGATAGGTGCTTGCCGACGACGGCCCTGCCCCGTGACACGGGTTTTCAACCCGTGCTGGAGATGTCCGTATCTGCAGCGCCGTCCTTTCCACGCGCATATCAGTTCTGAGCAACGCGACTGCTTCGACACAGGAGCCAGAGCGCTGCGCTTCGAGTTGATGCGGCTGGCGAGGGGTTCCTCTCGGAGAAGCGCCGCTTGCACGGGTTGGAAACCCGTGTCACGTGAAGCGCAACCGCGCGCCCCGGAGCTGCAGCATTACCTGGCCGGCGTTGATGGGCTCCCCCAATGTCCTTACAATCCCCCACCCCATTATGACGACCCCGAACTTCGAAGAGCAGATCCGCGTTTTGAGCCGCCGGTGTGAGCGGATGTTGACTGAGCAGGACCTCCGCCGCAAGCTCGCGCGCGCGGCGGAGACGGGCAAGCCGCTACGGATCAAGCTCGGGATGGACCCGACGGCGCCGGACGTGACCCTGGGGCACGCGGTGCCGCTGAAGGTTGTCCGGCAGTTTCAGGACTGGGGACACAAGGCGATGCTGATCATCGGCGATTACACGGCCCGGGTCGGCGACCCCACGGGCCGCAATCAGACCCGCAAGATGCTGACCGGCGAGGAGATCGACGCCAACGCGAAGACGTACGTCGCCCAGGTCGGAAAGATCCTTCTGACCGATCCCGATCATCTCGAGGTGCGATACAATGGCGAATGGCTCGGGAAGATGGGCCTCGTCGAAATCATCCGCCTGGCGGCGCGCAAGAGTGTCGCCCAGGTCCTGACCCGTGAGGACTTCGCCAAGCGGTATGCCGACGGGGTCGAGATCCGCCTGCACGAGATCCTCTACCCGCTGCTGCAGGGCTGGGACAGCGTCATGATCGACGCCGACGTGGAAATGGGCGGGAGCGACCAGCTCTTCAATAATCTCGTGGGCCGCGAGTTCCAGCAGGAGGAGGGGAAGGACGGCCAGGTTGTGATCGTCACGCCGCTGCTCGTTGGCACCGACGGCGTGAAGAAGATGTCCAAGTCGCTGGGGAACTACATCGGCGTCACCGACCCGCCCGGCGGGCAGAAGGGCATGTTCGGCAAGATCATGAGCCTGCCGGACAGTCTGATGGAGAGCTATTACATCCTCCTGACGGATCTGCCGCCGGAGGAGTTCCGCCCGTTGATCCACGACAAACCGCGCGACGCGAAGGTGCGCCTCGCGAAGGAGATCATCGCCTGGCTGCACAGCCCCGAGGCCGCGACCGCGGCCGAAGAGGAGTGGAACCGCATCCAGAAGGGCGAGGGGATCCCGGACGACACGCCGGAAGTCTCAATCGGCCCCGGCCCGCAGAAGCCCGCGGTGCTGCTGGTGAAGGCCGGGCTCGCGTCCTCCAACAGCGAGGCGATCCGAAAGATCAAGGAGGGGGCGGTGAAGCTCGACGGGCAGAAGATCGCGGACCACCAGAAGGAGATCACGATCACCCAACCCGCGGTCGTTCAACTGGGACGCAAGTACGCGCGCGTCAAACCCTGACGGGTTTGACCCGGTGTTTGCACAACCATCCGGGTGGCACGGACATGTACTCATGTCCGTGGCGTTGATCGGATCCGAACCGCCACGGACAAGAGTACTTGTCCGTGCCACCCGAGACTCCGTCACATTTCCTGTTGCACGACTTCGGTTGCCGTTTCCAGCCCCGTCGCGACGATCGGGGGAACGATGCCTTTTTCCTCGTAGACCGGGCGAATGATCTTCCGCATCGCCGGAAGCTTCATCGCAAAGCGGATCGCCGCCAGGACGCAGATCACGCCCGCGATCCTCACCGTCCGCGAGGCGCCGAGGAACCCGTGCCCCAGCGCGTCGGTCGACGTCCCCGCCAGCAGGTTGCCCCACGGCGTCATGCCGACGAACGCCATCGTGAAGAAGCTCATCACCCGGCCGCGCTTCTCGTCCTCGGTCAGCGTCTGCAGCACCGTGTTGGCCGAGGCGAAGTTGATCAGCATCGCGCACCCGCCCACCGGCACGATCAGCAGCGAGAGCCACAGGTGGGGGGAAAAGGAGAAGGCGATCAGCATTGCGCCGAAGAACGTCGCCGCGATCGCGATCACCCGCCCCAAGCCGACCACCGACCTGCGGGAGGCGAGGTAAATCGCCCCGATCAGCGCTCCCGACGCCGACGCGCCCATGAGAAACCCCAGCGTCTCTGAGTCGGGCATCCCGCCCGGCGACAGGGCTTTGGCAAACACCGGCATCAGCACGGTGAACGCCGGGATCCCCGTCAGGCTGAGCATCGCCATCAGCAGCAGCATCGAGCGGATTGGGGCGAAGTTCCAGACGTATGCGAACCCTTCCTTCAACTCCCCCAGCACGCTGCCGTGCGGCGGGCGCGGCTTGGGTGGCGGCAGCCGCATCGCCAAGAGCGCCGCGATCACCGCGATATAACTGCACCCGTCCAGGAAGAAGCACCACATTGCCCCCGTGTAGTGGATCAGGAACCCGGCCAACGCCGGCCCGATCAGCCGGGCCGCGTGAACCATCGTCGAGTTCAGCGCGATCGCGTTGGGCAGGTCTTCCCGGTCCGTCACCATCTCCACCAGGAACGCCTGCCGCCCCGGCATGTCGAACGCGTTGATCAGCCCCTGGATGAATGCCAGCGAGATGAGCCCGACCACCACGATCGTCTTTTGGTGCAGGTCGCTGTCGTAGTGCGGGAACAACAGCAGCAGCCCCGCCAGCGCGAACGACTGCAGCATCGCCAGGGCCTGTGTCGTGACGATCAATTGCCTTCGGTTCAACCGGTCGACCCACACGCCCGCGAACGGGCCGAGGGCGAAGGAGGGAACCTGCCCCGCGAACGCGGTGAAGCCGAGGATCTTGCCGCTGCCGGTGAGGTGGTAGACCAGCCAGACCATCGCCACCTGCGTGAGGAACGTCCCGCAGAGGCTGACGATCTGCCCGGCGAAGAACAGCCGGTAGTTGCGGTGCCGCAACGCCCGCGCAATCGACCGCACCCGCCCCCACTCGGGGCGGCCGTTGTCAAGCGGCATCGGCGGATCCGAACTGTTCGACGGCGGCGCTGAGTCCATTCCCGCCCCGGATCATACGCACAACGCCCACCAATGCCACGCGGGCACGCGAGTGCAATGAGCCCGGCCCTGCCCGGGGTGACTCGACGCATCCCGATGTTCCGCCTCCGGGCGACCGGCCGCTCAACCGGCTCGCCCGCCGTGTCTCAGATGTCTCACTTTGTCCCTAATTGTCTCGCTTTTTGCATGCTTGTTATCAGTTGTGATAGCAATCGTCATGAGCATCAATATCTAATGCACTGGCTGTGACTTACATCAAAATGTCCCGCCCAATGTCACACGTGTGCCGTTCCGTGATGCTTTATATATATCAGATGAAACAGACTTGACTTACAGACAATGTCCCATCGTCGCTCGCTCAACCAGCCGCCCAGCGACCTCTCTCCGCGCGACCTCGCCGCCTTCTGAGTGTCGCAAAATGATTGTTCCAGGCCCACTGGTTTAACGCGTTCCCCACACGCCTGATGCTTCAACTGCCATTCCTGAAACAACTGCCGGCCCACGGGCGTGTCGCCGGCGACGATCTTCCTCGATCCGCAGCGGGGGCATCGCTCCGCTGGCTCGCGGGAGTACCGCCAGAGGTTGATGCCGACCACCGCGCAGACCACGAGCGGCGCGCTGCCGACGGCGACGTGAACCTGATCGCTCCAGAGCAGCGCCATGAACGCGACCACCGCCCCCAGCAGCACGACCGAGAACGCCCGCATCGTCCAAGTCTTCCGCGCACTGGAAGGAACCACGACCAATTCACCCGTCGGAAACGGCCCGCACCGGCGGCAGACCGTCATCGCCGCCGCGTCGCCCGCCAGCCCCGCCGTCACCGCCTCCCGCTCCGCCTGCACCTGCCGGAGCCTCAGGACGACGTACCGGAGGAACCCCAGGTCCCCGATCAGGAACACCACCGCCCCCACCCCGGCCCCCAGCCGGTGCCCGGCCAACAACGGCACGTCCTGCAACCCCCGCATCGCATGGTACCCCACATATCCCGCCCCCGGCAGCCCGGCCAGGAGGCCCAGCAGAAAGCCGACCGACAGTCCGTTGCTCAGCCGGGGCAGGGGCCGGGCGGCGTAGTAGTTCAAGGGGGGAGGATCGCCGTGGGGTGAAACCAACCCGTGTAGTTGTCACCGAAGCAGGACAACCGAGTCAAGCAAATTCCAATTGTATAATGGAGCGAGCGTCCACGAGGCGATGCCGCCGGGGCGGCCGGAATCGGCCGGCCCTTCGCGGCCGGCAGCATCAAGTCAGGTTGCACAATTGAAGGAACGAAGTGAGCGTCCGGTAGGCGAAGAGCGGCGTGACCGAAGGCACCGCCAGTCCTCGTCGGCCGTGCGCGAGCCAGTGGCGATACTTCCGGATTGAACCGACTTGCGCGATCAGTACCTGATTTACGGAAGGGACGAACAGGTCGAGCACTTTATCCATCCGCGCGTCACGACATAAGTCGTTGAACCACCCATGCAGATTCTGCCCGAACTGCGCGCTGGGCTGGGTTGCGCCCGTCAGCAGCCCTGATTGTGCAACGATGTGTTCGCGGAGCCGGGCTTCGAAAGTTGCGTACAAAAACAAGACTGCCTGGTCGTCGACTTCGTCTTGAGCGGCGTCGAGCAAATCCAGAATCTGTTGATCGCTGGCCGCTGCAAATTGGCCACCCTGAAGCACCTGAGCCCGTACCATGGCATCCAGCGCCAGAGCGCGTCGAACAACGCCGAAAGCGTCCATGGACGTACGGTGGCCGTTCCAAACGGGACCGAGCGGGTTGGGCATTGGTTTCCTGCGCCGAAGGAGCACCGGCAGACGTGAAGCAAGCCAGACCGCCAGCCGCACCCGCGAAGACGCTCAGCGGGTGAGTGGCTCGAGAACCAAATCCCACAACACCTCAGGGGCCAACGGCAGCACCCGGCCACGCTTGGAGTCGGTCCATGCCCAGCCCTCAGCAACGTCGCGGAAGATCGGCCGACTGATGATTCGCTCGGCGTCATCTCCGGCAGCTTCGGAGGTCGCGAGCGACGGTTCACCCGCCTCAAGCCAGACCAGGACCTCGCGGCCCAATCGGCTGCGCACATCCACACGGCCGTGTGCACCGACCATGAAAATCCCGCGTGGCACAAAGCGCAGCGAAGGCAAGCCGGGGAGGGCGACGTCGAGCGAGTCGAGTTGATAAACACCGGTGGCTTCCTCCGACAACTCGACCTGCGTGCGGTGGAATTCGGCATCGGGACGGCGCGCCGTGATCCAGCGTTGCACCTTGGCGTACAAATCCTCCACGCGGCGACGAAAGCCATCCACCTCTTCCGTGATTCGCGGGGCCGTGAGCATGCGGGCAATTCTATAAACGATGTCGACCCGTTTCCATAACAAGCGACTCACTGGCACAAGGCGGCTCGCTGCTTAATCGACTCCCGCAGAGCCAGCATGAAAAAACTGTAGAAGACCATCCAGAGACACGAAAAGCATCGGAGCTCGCAGGCCCCAACATCATCGCGGGAATACCGATGAAGAAAATGCCGAGGTGCAACAGCCAGATGTGTGGAAAGAAGGGCTCCGCATCAACTCCGAACAGAGCGAGCAGATTGACTGCCGCGCTGAGCGCGAACGCGATGGCGGACAGAAAGTAGAACACGTGTGCCATGGTGCCCGCACATGTCCCTTTACGGCGGGTTCGCTCCGTCCGTACCCCCATGTCGGCGCAGGCCACCGCGGAACCATGGGGGTGTTGCGTCGGCGGGTCCGAACCATCCCAAGTCGTTCAACGCGTCGACGAAAATCTCGCGCCGGTATGGCTCATACCAGTGCGGACTCAGGGCCGCCTGGAAGAAATCCGTTTCGTCCGCCGCCTCGTCGATGTCGTCGGGGTCGAAGCGGCAGGTTAACAGGGTGCCCGCAGGGGCGCCAAAGTCGGGGAGGTGGACGCCGACGGTGGTCGCCCGGACACCCAGGCGGTTTGTGAAGCTGAACGGGTGCACGACCCGGATCCCGAGATCCCCGGCCGCCTCGAGCCATGCTTGAGCCATTGGGTTCATCGCGTTCATAACGATCAGTCCACATATTCCACGTTCACCGGTTCGCCGGCGGCGAGGCGTCGGAGCGATTCCTCGTCGGTGACGAGCAGTTCAGAGAACGTCAGTTCATCGCCGCTGGCAAGCGGCCCGTCGATGCTGAGGATCTTCCGAATCCCGGCGAAGCGCCGTTCCGCGGGGCGGCCGCCCCAGGTCAGCGACCCTTCGTCGTCGCCCTCATCCCGTTTCGCGCGCTCGATCGCCTTCGGCCACGGATCCTCTCCCTCGGCGGCCTCGATCAAGAGCACGTTTTCCCACACCGAAAACCGATCCTGTGGGCCGGACTTGAGACGGAAATACATGATCGCATGCGCGGCGTACCAGGGCATGCCACAATCATACCGCAGTCCATCGCTCGTTGGAGACGGAGGTTACTGCGAAGCCCAAGCGGTCCATCGGCGGTTCCGGCGCAGGGACCCGCTGGCCGAGCGGGATTTGTACCGCTACCCTGTCCGCGATCTAGCCGCGCATCGACGATGATCTCCCTCACCACATCCCGGCTGCACATCCGGCCGTTCCGGGAGGACGACGCCGAGGCGGTGGCGCGGTTGCTGGACGAGTGTTTTGGTCCGGCCCCGCGGACGGAACGGCAGGCGTGGCTGGAATGGACGGTGCGGAATTACCGGGCGCTGGCGGACCTGCGGCAGCCGCCGTATGGGGATTATGCGGTGACGCTGAAGGCCGACGGGCGGGTGGTCGGTTCCGTCGGGCTGGTGCCGAGCTTCGGGCCCTTCGGGAAGCTGCCATGGTTCCGGCGAGTCGGCGCGGGGCGTTCGACGGGGTTGTTCACGCCAGAGATGGGGCTGTTCTGGGCGGTGGAACGCGCCTCGCGCCGTCTGGGCTACGCATCCGAAGCGGCGGCTGCGCTGGCCGCCTGCGCGTTCGATACGCTGCGGGCCGAACGCCTGGTCGCGACGACGGAACACGCGAACCTGGCATCGGTCGGCGTCATGCGCAAGCTCGGCATGACGATCGAGGCCAACCCCGACGCCGACCCCCCTTGGTTCCAAACGGTCGGCGTCCTTCTGAATCCGCGGATCGGGAAGTCGGGGTAAGTTGTCGAGCGCCCCGGGGCGTCAACGCGGTTGCGAGCGCGAGGCAGTCCGCCCTGTCGGCAACGCCGGTCGGACGCTTGCGGTTTCGCGCCGGGCGCGCCATTAGCTCCGCCCCTTGTGGAAAGGCCAATCGTCGTAAGGGCTCACGAAATCCCATGTCTGCGCTGGCAGCCGCGCCTTGATCGGGTTGTCCTCGACGTATTCCACCGTTCGACGAACGTCGTCAACCGAATCGAGGAAGACCTTCCACCCGCCGCCACCCCATACCGGATGGAACCTATCCCTTGTCGCAAGTTCCCGAACCGCGCGACAGCTTGCGACCTGGCACTTTCGGATCATGTCTTCCGCGAGATCCCGGTGTTTGCGGATCAGCAGGTGGATGTGATCGGGCATGATGGCGCACGCGTAGCAGGTAGACCGCTCTGATCGGATCGTCTCCGCGAACGAGCGGGCGATGGCTTCTACTTCCTCAGTGTCAAAGTGCAGGACGGGATAATGGAGCAGGCCTTCGGCATCCTCGTAGAATGCGCGAATTACTTTGGACGCAGGTTGGACGCGCTTGCGGCCGAAATGAAGGTCACCCAATTCCTTCAGGACGTCGCGGTGGATCGTCCGCGACATGCTCCCCCGGGGATCGTTGGGCAGCCACCAACCGTACGCGGTCCAGACGAGGTGATAGGCGATCACCATGGCAAGCCCCATCCATAGCGCGCCCGGCGCGAAACCGCAAGCGGCCGACCGGTGGGGCTGGATCAGTCGGCGGCCCACCACGGCGATCAGTCCACGTATTCCACGTTCACCGATTCGCCCGCGGCGAGGCGTCGCAGCGATTCCTCGTCGGTTACAAGCAGTTCCGAGTACGTCAGCTCATCACCACTGGCAAGCGGCCCGTCACCCAATTGCGAGACGCTGATGATTTTCCGAATCCCGGCGAAGCGCAGTTCCGCGGGGCGGCCGTCCCAAACCAGCGTGCCTTTGCAGTCGCCCTCATCCTGTTTCGCGCGCTCGATCGCCTTCGGCCACGGATCCTCCCCCTCGGCAGCCTCGATCAACAGCACGTTCTCCCACACCGAAAACCGATCCTGTGGGCCGGACTTGAAGCGGAAATACATGATCGCATGCGCGGCGTACCAGGGCATCCCACGATCATATCATGGGTCGACCGCGGGCTCGACGCGGACATCGCCGCGACCGGCGTCCCGCGCCCCGAATTGGCCGTGCCCTGAATTGGACGCCTCTCCATTTTCCGCCCCTGGCGCACTTGATCTTTCATCGAATTCGCACGATACTAAATTTGGTATGCACCCGCTGGAGGCTTCTGATGATCCGTGCCAGTAACATCCGTAAACTTAGCGATTTCCGGCAGAACGCCACGTCACATCTGGACCGGTTGGCAGAGACCGGCGCTGTTGAGATTTTGACCGTGAACGGGGAGGCCAAGGGCGTTGTGATGGCACCGCACGTATTCGACGAGATGGCCGATCAGATCGAGCGGTTAGAAACCGCCGTGGCGATCCGGCGCGGCCTGGCGGACGTTGCCGAGGGGCGGACTCGCCCGGCGAGGCAGGCTATTAAGGACCTCGCGGCCGAACTCGGCTTGAAGCTCGACGCAGACTCCAAATGACGGAGTACACGGTCGAGTTTGCGAACGAGGCCTGGCGCGCGGTCGAAGCGCAAGTCCGATATATCGCCGTCGAAAAGCAGGCGCCGGAAAACGCGTCCCGCTGGCTCAACCGTCTGCTGGCGGCAATCGAAACGCTCGAACAGATCCCGCGGCGGTTCATCGTGGATCCGTATCAAACGCAGATGCACGGGATCGAAGTGCATCGGATGGTCTTCGAGCGGACCTATCTTGTCTTCTATACCGTTAATGACGAACAGCGGTGTGTGAACGTGGTTTCGTTCCGGCATGGCCGGCAGAAGCCACCGACACCCGGTTGAATGAACTTTGCGCGCCACGAGATCACTCTGTGGCGTGCGGCGCGACGCGGAGGAACGTGCAGCCGTTGGCCTCAATAGGGGCGGTGAGGCGCAGCCGGCCGGCGAGATCGGGGGCGGGGGAGGAATCGGTGGAGTGACATTGGCAGGCGTTTTGGATTTGCGCGAGCTGGTCTTGGGAATAGATCGCGGGGGTGAGGCTCGGATGCGCACCGCGCGGGGTGCCGACGAGCTGATTGATCAGCGGATAGGGGGAATTGTGGGTTCGGTCGAATCGATATTCGCGGATGGAGGCGGGACCGGTCCAGCCCAAGCCGGTGACGTCGAGCGTGATGTCGAAGGACGCGGCGGAGCGGGACTGCGTGTCGGCGGGGTCGTGGGCGTAGAGGAGCGCCCGGACGACGCCGTGCTCGTCGTGCGAGGCGAAGCCGCTGATCACGTGGCCGGCGATCGTGCGATCGGGGAGAACCCAGTATTCCGGGCCCAAATCCGAGAGCAGGCTAAGGGCGTGGAAGATCGGCATCGGGACGGTGGCGGTGCGCTGGGCGCCGTCGGCGGCGCGATAGTGGATCACGCGGGTGACGGCGTTGAGCGCCGCGAAGTTGTCCGGCGGGGGCCAGACGGTCAGGATCGTTTCGCCATAGGCGAACCGCGGGTCGGCGGCGGCCTGCAGGAGCTGGTGGTGGACGACGTCCATGCACCAGCTCGGGAAGTACCCGTCGCCCAGGTACGCGTCGCCCGCCGCCTCGTCGGGCGGCGGCATCCAGTCGGGGCAACTCTCGTGCGAATCGACCCACAGGTTCCGGTAGTAGTCCGGGTCGATCTGCAGCGCGATCTCCTTCGCGCGCCTCAGCTTGGCGGCCATCATCGCCGAGCGGTTGTAGGAATGAATGGAGACGAAGTCGCAGGGCGCGCCCTTGCCGGCGTGGGCACGGCACAGCGCCTCGACGCGCCGCGAGCGCTTGCCGTCGAGGCGATGGTCGGCCACCGCCGCGTTGCGCGGCAGCGCGCCCGGCGATTGCGCCGTCGGCGAGCAATGGGCGAGGAACTCCTGCAGCTTCAGGTTCGTCCCGAAGACCGCGCCCAGCTCCAGCCCGCCGATGAATACCTTGTTCGAATCATACCCGCGATCCTCAAACGCCCGCAGGATTGCGTCGCTGGTGTAGTCGTAATAGGTCTGCAGGTCGTCCCACGAGGCGTGCCAAAAGATGATCCAAAGGTCCGGCTCGTTGAAGATGCTCCAGGTGAAGGTCAGCGCGTCCTTCCCGTACCGGTCGATGATGTGCCCCGTGATGGCGCGGACGGCCTCGTGCCACTCGGCGTAATCCGTCACGGTGTTCCAGCTCTTGCCGTCGCGCGACAGGTCGCCCGGCGCGTCGGCGAAGTTGGGCAGCACGCGGCGGCCGTAGCGGTGCGCCAGGTCCCATTCCTTGTCGAGCCGGCCCCAGTAATAGCAAGGCGTGCCCGGCGGGTCGTACTTGCGCAGGTAACATCCGCCGGGCGGAAACAGGCCGGGAGCATCCGGATCCTCGCGCGTGGGCAGCGGGCCGTCATAGGCGATCTTCCAGCCGTCGGTCGGCGTCGCAAAGTCGCTTACGGTCACCGTGCGGGCTGCGTCATCGGTGGCAAGCACCTTCGCGTGCGCGCTGTGAATGCCATCGGCGATCAGCACGTCGTCGCCCGCGTGGTAGTCCGCCGCGACCGGCCGGTCGGATGGAATCCCATATTGTTCGTGGCCGAAGAAGTCCTCGACCCGCAGTTGGATGCCGCCGCCGGCAACGGGTTGGGTGGCGGCAATGCGCCGGGTTTCCCGCTCGCGGACGATGTTCGGCAGGTTGCTGGGGAAAAACCCGTTGGCGGGCCGGTCCTCGGTGCCGGTCAGCCAGAAGTCGCGCTGAAGGCTCCAGGCCCGCGGGTGGCTCGTGCGCGCCCGATCCATCAGCTCGAACGTCGGCCCGTAATTGGCCGCCCGGGTGCAGAATATCACGTTGCAGATGCCGGAGAAGAACGCGCCGTGCCACTCGACCGGCTTCGTTTTCAAATCGAGCTGATAATCAACCGGATGGACGGCCGGCGCTTCCTCCGTCGTGAAACTCCACGAGGCCACCTCGACCGGCCGCGGCGCCGCCGATGAACCGGCGGAGACACTCACGGCGTAGCGCGTCGCCGGCGCGAGCTGCCGGCCGGTCTCCAGATACACGGCGATCGACTTATCCGACGGACGGAGCCATCCCCCCGCGGCGCCTTGGAAATGCCCGCCAGGCCGGAGCAGCTCGATCGGATCGCCATGATCCGGTCGTAGGCTCACGGCGATCCGCTGCGCGATCTGCCCGCCGTCCTTCGAGCCCGGCGGCAACGCCAGTTCGAAATAGAGGCTCGTCCGCAGCGGGACGTCCCGCGAATCGCGGGCGGGGCGGGGGCTGCCGTTCGGATCGGGGGCGCGTTCAACGAGCTTGAGCGATTGTCCCGACGCCGTGCCCCCGAGCAACAAGGCCCAGATTAATACGAACGACGCAAGCCCATTTCTTGATCGCATCTGCCTGCCCATTTCGGTAGCCAAAATCGGCGTGGTCAACCTCAGGATCGAGCCTGGAACGAACCGCTCACCGCTCCATTGCGTCGAAATCACGCACATCGGCATTCCCGGCGGAGGCGCGGATGATGTGTTCAAGCTGTTGCCGGGTCATGGGTGTGGAACTGGCGCAGGATCGCGTTCCGCTCGTCTTGCGGCAGGATACCCGCGAAGGGGTTTGACTGTCGCAGCCGGGTCGACCGTTCGTCTGTGCTCGTCAGCAGGTGGAGCACGCCTTCGATCGGGCCGTCGAGGGCGGCGAGCCATTCCAGGAGCGTGGACCGCGAGCCGGGCGAACAGGTTTCCAGCCAGCGGGTGGCGTTTTCCCGCGCCTGCGCGATCAACTCGGGATGCCCGGCAACCCGCTCCGCAATCAAGCGGCCGAAAGCGAGGCTGCGCTCGTCGATCCGTTGATGGTTCATCGTTCCCGATTCAGTTTAGCATCGGGCGAAATCGCGGGCAATCGGAGCCAGGAGGCAGCCTTCGGCGGATGCGCCAAGGGTCGCGGCGGTGTATCATCGCATCCCGGCATCCCGAAACCGAATCCCGACTCGTGCGAGGAAACGATGAGAAATGCGTGGGTACCCATCTGCCTTGCGATATCGCTGTGCCTTTCCGGCCGCTCGTCTGCCCAGACGATCACCGTCTCCGCCGAGCCGTTGAATGGGGGGACGATCACGGGCCGGCAGTGCGGACAGTTCATCGAATACCTTTGCAACCTGGTGCCGGGGATGTGGGGGGAACAGATCTACGACGGCCGCTTCGAGGGGCTGAGCCGGTACAAGGTGGCGTTCATCCCGCAGACGGATTTTCGGGAGAAGCCGTGGTATCCGAGCGGGGCGGTGAACCGGGCGGAATATGGGACGGACTCGCAGGGGCCGGTGAGTGGGCGGGCGGCCGAGCGGATTCGCGTGGCGGGGGGGCCGCCGTGCAGGGTGGGGATCGCGCAGGACGGGATCGCGGTCGAGCGGTCGCGGGCGTGCCGGTTCAGTTGCTATTTGCGGCAGGAGGGCGTGTCGGGCCCGGTGACGGTTCGATTGCATCGGGATGGGAAGACGTACGCGTCGGCCACGTTCGCGCCGGCCGACGCGCGGCAGAAGTTCGCGGCTCGTCTCGCCCCCGACTCTTCGGATGACAACGCGACAATCGAGCTTGCCCTTCGCGGGTCCGGCACGCTCTGGATCGACGACGTCTCACTGATGCCTGAAGACACCATTGGCGGCTGGCGCCCCGACGTCGTTGCCGCGCTCAAGGCGCTCCGCCCGGGCGTCATTCGCTTCGGCGGCAGCGCGCTGGACTCCGCTGGCTTCGGTGACTTCGAGTGGCGCGACACGGTCGGGCCGGTCGAGCGGCGCAAGCCGCTGCGGGCGTGGGGCGGGCTGCAGCCGGCAGGCGCGGGGCTCGAGGAGATCGTCCAACTGATGAAGGCGAGCGGCGCCGAGCCGCTGATCTGCGTGCGCGTGACCGGCCGCTCCGCGAAGGACGCGGCCGATGAGGTCGAATATTTCAACTGCTCGACCGGCACGCCCATGGGCCGCCTCCGCGCCGCCAACGGGCACGCGGAGCCGTACGCGATCAGGTATTGGCAGGTTGGGAACGAACTGGCGGGACCGGAATACGAGCGGAAACTCCCGGAATTCTGCCGGGCGATGAAGGCGGCCGACCCGCACATCCTGCTCTGCTCCAGTTACCCCACGCCCGGCGTCCTCCGCGGCGCGGGCCGGTGGCTCGATTTCGTCTGCCCGCATCACTACGACTGCGCGAACCTCCCGGGCGTGATGAAGGACCTGGCCGACATCCGCGCGATGATCAAGGCCGACGCGCCGCCGGGCCGCGACATCCGCGTCGCCGTCACCGAATGGAACACCACCGGCGGCGACTGGGGCCTGCGCCGCGCCCGGCTCTGGACGCTCGAAAACGCGCTCGCCTGCGCCCGATACCAGAACCTGATGCACCGCCAGTGCGACCTGGTGGAGATCGCCTGCCGCTCGAACCTGTGCAACAGCTTCTGTTCGGGCATCATTCAGACCGACGACCACCGCCTGTACGAAACGCCGACCTATTTCGTACAACAGCTCTACGCGACGACGGCCGGCGCGCGGCCGTTGAAGGTGACGCCGGCCTTCTCGCCCGACGTTCTGCCGGACGTGAGCGCCACGCGATCCGCGGACGGCACGACCGTGACGGTGTTTGCCGTGAACCCCACGCTGGCCGACATGCCGCGGACGCTGGATCTTGGCGCGTTCGGATCGGGCGAGAGTGAACTCAAAATCTGGACGATCAGCGATCGGGACGATGCGGGCGAGCCGGACGTGACGAACGGGTTTGGGGATCCGACGCGAGTGAACACGGTCGCGTCGACGCTTCACGTGGCGTCCATCAACGACGTGCATTACACGTTTCCGAAGCTATCGATCACGTGCATTCAGTTCCGCGAGCGTTGACCGCTTCAGCAGTCGCGATGCCCCACGCGACCGCTGAAGCGGTCTGACCGGCGGAACCGGATCGGGCGATCACGAACCGGAAGCGCGCGCGCGCGCCCCCGTCAAGGCGTGGGTGGTTCGGACGGACCGGCAAGCACGGGTTGCGGGGGCGGGGCGGCGCCGGCTTCGCCGTCTGCGCCGCGGGGCGGGGATATCGTGGCCAGCAGTTCCGCGGCACGCCCGCCTTCCGGCGGCAGCACGTACTTGCCCGTGAGCTTGCGAATCGTCACGTAGAAAACCGGCGTCAACACCAGGCCGAAGAACGTCACGCCGAGCATGCCGAAGAAGACGACGGTGCCCAGGGCCTGCCGCATCTCGGCGCCCGCGCCGGTCGCGCGGACGAGGGGGACCACGCCCAGGATGAACGCGAAGCTGGTCATGAGGATGGGCCGCAGGCGGAGCCGGGCGGCCTCGAGGGCGGCTTCCATCGCGTTCAAGCCGCGCTCCTGTTGTTGCCTGGCGAATTCGACGATCAGCACGGCATTTTTCGCCGAGAGGCCCGCGAGGACCACAAAGCCGATCTGCGTGAAAATATTGTTGTCCATGTGCCGCAGCGCGACGCCGGCGATGCCGCACAGCAGGCACATCGGGACGATGAGGATGATCGCCGACGAGAGCGCGAAGCTCTCGTACTCCGCCGCGTGCGTCAGGAAGACGAACAGGATGCAGAGGGGAAAGATGAAGAGGGCCGTGTCCCCGGCGGCTTGCTCCTGGAACGCCAGTTCCGTCCACTCGTAACTGTACCCGCGCGGGAGCACCTGGTGCGCGAGGTGTTCCATCGTCTCGATTCCCTGTCCGGTGCTGATGCCGGGCGCGGTGGCGCCGTTGATCTCGGCGGATTGGTACAGGTTGTAGCGGTTGATGCGGTCCGGCCCGGTCGTGTCCTTCACGTCCAGAACCGCCCCGAGGGGGACCATGCCGCCGGTGCGATTGCGGGTCTTGAGTTGGGCGATGTCGGACGCCTTG
>DASXMX010000655.1:0-7603 GCA_036495445.1 Tepidisphaeraceae bacterium | reverse complement strand
CGCGCTTATCAGACCCATGCCTGCCGGACTGTGGACTGGCGCAGAGCTTGGTTGACTGGCGGTCGGGCGATGGAATAATTCGATTCGATATAGATCGCGCCTGATCTGTTCCTCGTAGAAAGGCGGTCGTTCATGGCCGGTCCGCAGTTCTTCACCCCCCGGTCCGTTTCCCCGTCCCGTCCCCGTCGTCGTTTTACCCTTGAGGAGGCCAATCGATCGCTCCCGCTGGTCCGGCGGATCGTGGCCGACGTGGTCAAGACCCACGCCGAGGCCACAAGGCTCCAGCAGCAGCTCGAACGAACCAGCAACGCCACCGAACAGGCCGACGTGCAAAAGCAACTCGAACAAGCCATGCACCGGCTCGAAGACTTCGTCGACGAGCTGTCGGAAATCGGCTGCGAGCTGAAGGACTATCAGATGGGGCTGATCGACTTCACCGGCCGCCACCAGGGCCACGACATCTGCCTCTGCTGGAAGCTGGGCGAAGACCACATCGGCTTCTGGCACGAACTCCACACCGGCTTCGCCGGCCGCAAGCCCGTCGCGCTCCTGCGCGAAGGGGAATAACGCCGGGATCGCGCGGTTCACCCGCCCCTGTCCGAATTGGCAAAAGCGCCGCATCCGTCGCATGGGCTCCCATGCGATTCCCGGCCAACCCATGGCCGGGCAGGCATTTATCAAATCCGCGCCCTTGCCCGTCCGTGCGACACCCGCGATGGTGTCGCACGGCTCGTCGCATCGTCGGCCCGCCGCGGGCGCGCGGCCGGTTTCATCGCATCCGCCCGCCGCCGCACCACTTGCGTTTCCATCGCGCCCACGGGACATCTCGCCCCGCATTCTCCGCCGGGCTGAAACATCACCGGTTGTCGCATCACCCATCGCACGCGACCACCGTCAGTGAACATCCGTACCCGCGACCCCATGAACTTCGTCTAATCCCCCACTATATACGCGCAGACTTTACATTTTGGATCGTAAGCATCGCCGAATCGGCCGGTTACGTTCTCGTTGCGCGCTTCCCACAATTTGCGGCTCCGCCCGGGGTAATCGCGTGAGGCCCTGATCGGGAGGGCGAGGCTCCTGCCGAGCCGCGTCTTTCGAGCGCCGCCCGGCTCGGCGGGAGCCTCGCCCTCGCCCTGCTCGAAGACAACTGGCGGCAATGCACAAAGTGCCACGACGCACGGGAGCTGCCGCCAGCCGAAAAGCTCGCGTACTGCCCGGGGTGCGGGATTTTGACAATGGTCCGCGACGCGGCCGCCTCTCAGAGATGATCGCTTATGTCAAACACGCCGCCGGCTCTTTACGTCCTAAACTACACGTATCCGCCTGGGGCGATTACGGTGATATCCTGACCCAGGGCATGGCCGAGGAAGCGCCCGACGGCCCGGCCGGCCATGTCAGACGCGCGGCACCCAGTGATCTGCGGTTCCCTTGAGCCCAGGACCTTCGTCTATCCGCCCACTACATACGCCGCCTGAACGTGTTAGGATCTGAGAAATGATCGGCGCTGGGCCGGCCACCGAACGTCTATCGGGGATGCGATCGTGTTATCCACGCCCGACATTGCTGTGCAGTTCGACAACGAATCCACCAGCATCGATTTTCCCGCGGAAGGCGTGACATCGAGCGCGATCGTAACCGAGCTCGGCGAGCGGCTGTTCCGCCTCGATAGTGTCCCCATCTTTGCAGAGTCAGCATCGTTCGGGGATGTGATCGAGGCTGATCGGGTCAAGGCGGGAACCCTGAGGTTCCTCTGTGTCGTGCGGTCGGGCGGATGGCGAACGTTCTTCTTTCTTCTGTCGAACGAAGACCGGACAAGCCGCAGGATTGCCAGTGTGCTCGAAAGGGTCGAGCGCGGCGGCGGCCACTGGGAGCGCGTTTTCGGCGGCTGTTTGTTTATCTGCCTTCCCCCCGGTACCGAGTGGGATCCGACTGCGGATGTGTTGGGATAGCCGCGCCGCTCCGGTCGCTATGGTGTGCGGGGGAGTCGTTCGGCGGGTGGACGGTCATTAGCAGTTCATCGTCCGATGTGCAACTCAGGGGATTTGTATGGCCAAAGCCGTAGTCTCATTCATCGTCGTTTTCGTGCTCGGGTTCGTCCTCGGCGGCTGGTTCCTGATGCCGCACCTGCCGCCGGTGCCGGATCACCCGGTCAGCGTGTTCGAGGCGGAATACTGGATGACCAACTGGGCGGGCGCCCTGCTCGGATTGATCCTCGGCCTGCTCTCCGCCCGGTCGGTGCTCCGTAAGCGCGGTACTCGCCGTCTCGGGAACGATTGATTCCCGAAGTTCACACGAGAGGACGCGCGAGGTAATCTCGTCCGAGACCCAGTGGGTCGTGCCGCGAGGGATCCGACGATGGCGTTCTGTCCGCAATGCCACAAGGAAATGGGTCAGACGGCGACGGTGTGCCCGCGCTGCGGGTACGATTTCCCGCCCGCGTCGGCGCGCGGGCGCGACCGAGCCGGGTTCGCCTACTCCGGGTTGGCGACCTTCGCGTTGCTGGTGGGTCAATTGATCGCCGCTCTGGCCGGCGTGATCGCAGTTGTGGGCTGCATCGCCGCTCTGATTCAAGGGGAGTGGCTCCATGCGTTTGTGCTGGGTCCCATCGTCGCCACGCTCATGCTCGGGATCGTGGTGGTGTTCGCGCGATCGCTTGACTTGAGATGACGCCCTGCTTGGAGGGGGCGGTATGCCACGCATGCCCGAACACACCTCAATCCGAGTTGCGGGACAACGCAATTGGCTTTCGAAATTGCGTCGTTGAGTTTCGAGTTTTCGCCGGCGGGGATCCGTCCGGCCCTTGCCTGCGTAAAATAGCTTGTGGCGCACGCAAGAAAGCTCGAGTGCGCATCGGCGGCAGTAAGTATCACGGCCGCCGCTTCATGCCCGTACGTTTCCGCGGAGATGACACGTGCGGAGATCGACAGGAAGCTACGCCAGCGTCACGTACATCAACTGCGAGATGGGCGCGCGCATCAAGCCCGAGGGATGGAACAACTGGGGCAAGGCCTCCAACGAACAGACGGCCCGCTACTCTGAGTACCACACCAAGGGTGCGGGCGCGGCGCCGGACAAGCGTGCGGGCTGGTCACACCAGTTGACCGACGAGCAGGCCACAAAAATTAACGTGCAAACGGTGCTCGGTGGCCAGGATCATTGGGACCCCGCCGTCGAAGCGCCGGCGCGTGCACCCGAGAGCCATTGACGCGCGCTGCGGTCGCTGCGTTTATTCAGGAAGAACGTCGCTCGGGTATAATGAATAATTCACGCCACGAGCTGCACCACAAACGCGTGCGCCGCCGGCTGAGCCGCGCTAGCTCCGACCCTATACAGGCACCAGCGCACCGCGCGTGACGGCGTTCTGGGGCGAGGCGAGGAACGCGATCGTCGCCGCGACGTCCTGCACCTTCGGCCATCGGGCGAAGTCCGCGGCGGGCATCGCCGCCCGGTTGGCCGGGGTGTCCATGATCGACGGGAGCACGGCGTTCACCCAGATGCGCTCGGCCGCGAGTTCCTCGGCCAGGCTGAGCGTCAACGCCGTCACGGCTGCTTTGCTCGCGACGTATGCGGACAAACCGCCGGTCGGCGCGACGGCCGCCTTCGCGGCGACGTTGACGATCCGGCCGCCATCAGGGGCAGTCGCGGACCGCATCGCCCGCACCGCGTCGCGGCAGCACAGGAAGCACGTCACCGCGTTCGTATCGATCATCCCGCGAAAGTCGGCCAGCGACGTTTCCGTGATGTTACCCGCTACGAACCCGCCGGCAGTGTGAACCGATGCCCACAGCGGCGTCACCGACCGGTAGAACGATCCGACCGCCGCCTCGTTGGTCAGGTCGACAGGGGCGGCGATCCGTACGCGCTCGTGCCGGGCGAGCGGGAACGCCGCCGGGTCGGGCGCCCGATGGGCCGGGATATGCACCGTCGCGCCGGCGCCGACGAGCAGTTCCGTCACGGCCGCGCCCAGCGCGCCGGTCCCGCCCGATACGACCACATGCCGGTTCGAAAAATCGAGGATCATGTCGGAACTCTCCTTCGGGAGGCGCAGGATCACGGCTCCAGCGTACCCCCGTAGACGTCGATCGCCGTGAGGTTTCGGGCACCATTGTACCGGATCTGCATCCAGACCGCCTGCGGCGGCGCGACGCACCCGCCCACTTCGCGGTGTGCGTTGCCCCAATCCGGGCCGGAAGAGTAGGCGAAACCGTGCGCCAAGCAGAACCGCTGCACCTGGGCCTCCGAACTGCCCGCCGGCAGGTCCGTCGCCACCGATGCCTTCACCTGTTCGGTTGTCGTGCTGATCGGCGCGCAGCATCCGGCCAGGGCAAGGGCAAAGGCGAGCGCGACCAGGCGGCAATTCATTGAGCGGATCGTACCATGGGCACGTCCGCTTTCTGTCGGAAACGAGACGCGGATATCGAAGGCGGCTAGAATTCGCTTCCAAGGGCTTTCATAAGGAGACATCGTGAACAGGCGAACGATCCTGAAGCTGGCGGGGCTCGTGGTGCTCGATTCGATGGTGGGGTGTACGGACGGAGCGGATCAACCCTCGCAGCCGCCGGCCACCCAGCCGGCGGGGAAGGAGCAAGCCGTGAAGGTCAAGGTCTTCAACAAGAAGGGCGAACTGGTCGGGCCGATCGAGATGCCCAAGGTCGTCAAGACCGACGAGCAGTGGCAGGCGCAGCTCACGCCGGAACAGTACAAGATCGCCCGCGCCAAGGGGACGGAGCCGGCGTTCTGTGGCACGCTGCTCGACAACCACAAGGACGGTGTCTACGCCTGCATCTGCTGCCGGCTGCCGCTGTTCTCGTCCAACGCCAAGTTCAACTCCGGCACCGGCTGGCCCAGCTTCTTCAAACCGGTCGCGGCCGAGAACGTCGTCGAGCACCAGGACCACAGCTACGGGATGGACCGCACCGAGATCCTCTGCGCCCGCTGCGACTGCCACCTCGGCCACGTCTTCGACGACGGCCCCAAGCCGACCGGCCTCCGCTTCTGCGTGAACTCCGAGTCGCTCGCGTTCACCCCCAGCGACAAGGTCGCGACCCTTGCCGACCCCGCGGCAGACCGCGCGGCCACGTGAGAGCGGATCGATCCACGAAGAACACGAAGCAGCACGAAGCAAAAGCAGAGAATCGTGTCGCCAGATTGAAGACCGGGAGGGCGAGGCTCCCGCCGAGCCGGGTTGTTCGGGCGTGCCTCTTCGACGTAGTTCGATCCTGCGCGGCCGCGATGTGAGTGTGCCTGATTCGATGCCTCCGCAAGACCGCTCGGCGGTTTCGCAATCCGCGCGCGATCTCAGGAACGCGAAGTTTAACTCGGATGGCCCTTCTCGCGATGACCGATGACCAACTCCTGCAAGCCTTCGAGGCCCTCACGCTCCCTTTCGGCCAGTGGACGCACCGCGCGCACGTGAAGGTCGCGTTCACCTACCTGACCCGCCATCCGTTCGACGAGGCGCTAGCCCGGATGCGGGCCGGCGTCAAGGCGTACAACGCCCACAACCAAGTGCCCGAGAGCGACACCAGCGGCTACAACGAGACGACGACCCACGCCTTCCTGCACCTGATCGCCGCCACCATGCGGGCCTACGGCGCGACCCACCCGGCCCCCAACGCCGACGCCTTCTGCGACGCCCACCCCCAACTGATGACCCGCCACGCCCTGCGCCTCTTCTACTCGCCCCAGCGCCGGATGCACCCGCTGGCCAAGACGCAATTCGTCGAGCCCGACCTCGCGCCGCTCCCTTGCTTGCGTTGACCGCGTTCAGTCGGGAATCCTGGCAGCGCTAACAAAAGTATCCTCGAATGCGACGCCATCCGCGCGCATCCGATCCAGCGCGTCCAGGTAATAGGGCGTGATGTCCCCGGTCGGCTCGGTCAGCTCGAGCACGAGCCGGTGGTTGATCGTGTGCCAGTGGTCGGCGGGCCAGACGCCCAGGTGCTGGCCCCAAGTCGAGCTCTTGACCGAGACCAGGCCGTCGTTCTCCCCCTCGACCTCCGAGATGACTTTGTACGCGTGCAGCGCGAACGGCGGCACCCGCGTCCAGGGGCGGGCGGCGCTGACCGAGTAGTAGCGGACCTTGGGCGAATCGAGGATCACGTCGTTGAACCGCCGGCAGCTTTCGGTGGTCAGGTCGTTCACCGCCTGCACGTCAAGTCGGAGGGCAGTCATCATCCGCAGGACGCCGAGCTTCTGGCCCAGCAGCCGCAGGCACCAGTCGGCGTAGGGGCTGCCGCGGTGGGGCGTCGTCACCGTGAGCAGGGCACCGACGCGGTCCTCCATGCCGAGTTGGCTGATCATGTACCGTGCGTCCAGCCCGCCCATCGAGTGGCCGACGATCAGCACCCGGTCCTGCCGGCGGCCCAGGATGTCGAGTTGACGGAGGATGATCTCCTTGAGTTGCCGGGCACGGGTGGCGATCCCCGCGGTCGGGTGGACGCGCGTGACGATCACGGGATGGCCCCGCTCGGCCAGCACGCGGTCGATCTTGCGGAAATACTTGAACGTGTACGGGCCGGCCTTCAGGTTCGGGAAGCCCATCAATCCGTGGTGCAATACGATCGGGATCATTCGCGGCCGCAGGATAGTCGCACCGCCCGCAACCGCAAAGAGGGGCCTGCATTACAAACGCCCGGCCCGGCGCGCCGTTTGAGCAGCGCCGGGCCGGTTACTCGAGGACATGGGTTGGACTCTGCGAAACGCGCGCGCGCGCGTTCGGTCAGTTAATATGAATCGTCGCCTCCCGCCACCGGAGCGGGATCTCGCGGTCTTCGGTGCGACGAATCCGCACTTGCTCGCCGGCCGCGCACCGACAAAGCGCCGGTGCCATCGACTGCGCCTGCGCCTCGTCGTTCGTAAACAGCGTGCCGACAACCCGCGGTCGATCATCCTTAACCAGCATCACGGAAAACGTCATACGGCTACCCTCGCGTGTTAAGTCCCACTACGCCCGGACGTCGAAGCAAAGGTCGTGCCAATCGCGTGAGGGTTCCGCCCGTTGGCGCATCGCGCATGACGTGGGTGCGATCCTGGGGGGGCAGTTGAGGTGGCCCACGGGTGGCATGGACCTGTACCTATGACCGTGCTATATTCATTAGATACAACCACAGAGTCACTGGCAACACGGGGAGAACCACGCTGGCGAGACGCGGAGTTGCAGGGGCCGGTGCGCCCATAACCTAAAGCATGGAAGGTGAGATGTTCATTATCGTCTGCGCTCGACGTTCTACTCCTCCCGCGCCCAGATTGTCGGCGGGTGCACGGCAGTCTGCCTGGAATTCGACGACGGGCCGGGCGAGGCGCTCGCCCGGGTGCACGAGTACGTGAAGGATCTGTACGGGCGGTTCGACGTGGGCAGTTGCGGGGAGTTGATGGCGGAGTGTCTCCAATCAGCGTGACCCGCGCCACGCGAAATGAACTGGACTGGACTGGGGAGAAGGGCTGACGCTGCGATTTCCTGCGCGACGCTTCAAGCCGGAGTACCGGCTGCGCGGTCGCGGTGGGAGCGAGACTGCCTCATACTGTTGGGGCTTGGGCGGGCAGGAATCCGCTGCGCGGATGCGGCGGACGCCAGAGGAAATGCCCGGGTCAGGTGGGT
>DASXMX010000654.1:0-7941 GCA_036495445.1 Tepidisphaeraceae bacterium | reverse complement strand
CGAAGGAAGAGCAAGACCAAGGGATTGCATCCTCAACCCGGGCGCGCCACGGGGAGATGGGCGAAGATCTGGCCGAGCGCGACTACATCGAGCGGAAGCGACGCGAGGTCGAATTCGTACTCGTCAGAAAGTTCCGAGGCGAATGATTCCCATTCGAGGCAGTCGGGTTCGCCTCGCAACGGGTAAAGCATCCGATAGATGTCCGTCACACGATCGTCGGGGCTCAGGTTGAACTCGGACCGTTTCGGGAGCCCAAAGGCGCCGGCGAACAGGGCGAGGAACCTGACGATGTCTTCGCGGCCGGCGTCGGGAAACCGATCGAGCCAGGCGCGCTCCATGTTGCCGCGTGAGAGCAGGACGCGGATCGGCCGGCTCCGTCGGGCTTCCATCACGCCTCCGATGAGAACACCGGCGAGCAACACCAGAAGCCCGGCCGATGCGCCGAAGCGAAGCCAGTCGGTCAATCGCAGCATCGAAAGCATTGTATCGCGATTCCGAGATCGTGAGGGGATGGAGGCCGGCCGTCACGTGACACGGGTTTTTAACCCGTGCGGACGATGTTCAATGTTATTGAACGTTCGGCATTCGGGAATTCCCTCCGGATGACACGGGGAACGCACGGGTTGGAAACCCGTGTCACGAGGCATCCCCTCTGTGTGTTCTCTGTGTCCTCTGTGTCCTCTGTGTTCTCTGTGGTTCGTTTTTCTGCAACATGCACCAGGGCATACGCCGTGTGCCCCTACAAAGAATCGAAAACAGATCGGCCGGAGAGGGCAGTCTCGATGATCGGGGCGGAGCACTCAGGCTGATCGTGTCATCTGGCATTTGTGGTGTGGCCTTCCAGGCTGCACTGAAATTCAACTGGAGAAATCGGAATGAAACGAAATGGACAAAGCGCCGAGTCCGCGCCGGCATCGAACGATGCGACTGGCAATGCGAACCGGCAGGACGAATCGATCGAGCAACTGATCCAATCCGCGGTCTCCGAAGGCTTCGCGGAGCTGCGGAGGGAGCTGACGCCGGGGCGGAGGTTTATCAACCCCACGGAAACCGAGGCGTTCCGCGTGCCGGCGACGGTGAAGCGGTATAGCTCGCTGAAGCACTTCGCGGGCAAGGACGCCGACGAGCGGGCGTATCGCTTTGGCATGTTCTGCCTGGGCGTCTACGGGAAGCGGCAGGGGATCGACTTCTGCCTCAAGCAGGGGATCCCGCTCATCAGCGCGGGCGGCGACGCGATCGCCGACGCGGGCACGAAGACGCAGCGCGAGAACGTGAACGTCAGCGCCGGGTTCCTCGTGCCGGATGAGTTCCAGAACGACCTGATCGACCTCCGCGAGAAGTTCGGCGTCTTCCGCCAGAACGCGAAGGTGGTGCCGATGGCATCGGATACGCGCAGCGATCCGCGAAGGGTAAACGGCGTCACCGCGTATTTCGTCGGGGAATCCACCGCGGCCAACCTCTCCGACAAGCAGTGGGACCGCGTGCGTCTCACGGCCAAGAAGCTCATGGTGCTGACCAAGTACAGCAACGAGCTGAACGAGGACGCCGTGCTGAACATCGGCGATGACCTGGCCGGCGAGATCGCCTACGCCTTCGCCCTCAAGGAAGACCAGTGCGGCTTCCTGGGCGACGCCACCAGCGCCTACGGTGGCATCGTGGGCGTCGTCAACGCGCTGCTCAAGGTCGATCCCACGGGTTCAAGCAACCCGGCCAACATCATGGGCCTGGTCGTATCCAGCGGGACCGGCTTCGCCGCCAGCTACAACGGCGTCGCGCTCGCTGACTTCAACAAGGTCGTCGCGACGCTGCCGGAATATGCGGACGTCCCCGGGCAGGCGAAGTGGTACTGCAGCAAGTTCTTCTGGGGCTCGGTCATGCAGCGCCTCGCCACCAGCGCCGGCGGGAACCGCGTGGCCGAGATCGAGGACACGCCGCTGCGCAAGAGCTTCCTGGGATACGACGTCGTCGTCTCGCAGGTGATGCCGAAGATCTCGGCGACCAGCCAGGTCTGCTGCCTGTTCGGCAACCTCGCCATGGCCGCCCGCCTGGGCGACCGCAGGCAGACGACGATCGTCATGTCCGAACACGCGCTCAACGCGTTCGAACAGGACGAGGTCGTGATCCGCGGCACCGAACGCTTCGACATCGTCGTCCACGACGTCGGGGATCCGACCCCCGGCGCCGGGCCCGCGAAGAGCAGTCAGCTCGGGAACGTCGCCGGGCCGATCGTGGGGCTGGTTACCGCGGCGTCGTAGCCGCTGAAGCAAGAGACGCGGGGACGCGGAGACACGGGGACGCGGGGAAATACCCGAACAAATCCGAGTCTTCCGGTTCTTCTCTCCGCGTCCCCGTGTCCCCGTGTCCCCGCGTCATTCTTCCGAAGGAACCACACATGATCCAAATTACGCAATCCAAAAAGGTGCAGTTAGCCTGGCCCGCGGCGCGGGCGAACAACGCGACGGTGGCCTGCGCGTCGGTCGATCGCAGCGGGTACGAGTACGCGGTGATCCGCGTGGCGCTCGGGGCGACCGACGTTGGGCTCACGGCGCTCAAGCTGCAGGAGTCGGACGACAACAGCACGTTTACCGACGTGCCGGGGACGGACTTTTCCGTCTCGCCGCTGTCGCTGCCGACGAGCGGCAACGGCAACACGCTGTGGGAATTCCAGGTCGACCTCCGCGGCGGCCGCAAGCGGTACCTCAAGCCGCTGGTGACCGTCGGCAACGGCACGGTCGGCGCGTTCGTCGCCGTCTGTGCGGAACTCTTCCGCGCCGAACAGGCGCCGATCACCGCCGCGACGCAAGGCCTCGCGGGAGTGGCCATCGCGTGACCGGCGGCGGGGTTCGAAAGGCAATCACAGAGGGCACGGAGGGCACGGAGAGCACAGAGGGAAATGCATTGTGAGCCACAGATGGGGCACAGATGCACACAGATGAAATGCAGATCTGAAATCTGAGATCGTAAATCTCAAAAGTGGAATCCCTATCTGTGTGCATCTGTGTCCATCTGTGGCTAATTCTCTCCTGTCTTTCCCTCCGTGTTCTCTGTGTCCTCTGTGGTCTCTGTGGTCTCTGTGGTGAATCTCCTGCTCCCGGTTCAATATGTCTCTCCCTGATCTCATCACCCTCAGTCGCGCGATCCAGAACGCGACGCTGGCGGGCGTGAACGGCACGAGCGCGAGTTACCTCGCGTCGCTGATCACGGCCGCCAGCGACGCGGTCCGGGGGGCGTGCCATCGTGACTTGTCGCAACTCCCCTACACCGAGTACTACAGCGGCGGGATCTACATCCGCGAACCCCTGAGATTGCGGCAGTATCCCGTCGTCGAGATCTCCCGCATCGCGGCCGACCCGCGGGCCGCGTTGCTCGTGCAGAACGTGGACGCCGGGACGAACCAGCGGGCGACCGTCGAGACCACGCCGACGGCGCTGCGGCTCGTCCGCGTCGCTTCCGCGGTGGTGACGACGACGGACCTGTCGTTCGCCACGTATCCGACGCTCGCCCAACTCGCCGGGGCGGTGAACGCGCTGGGCAACGGCTGGTCGTCGCAGGTCATCGACCAGTTCGCCAACTGGCCCTCGGCCGACTTGAAGCCGCTGCAGGGCGCGGCCACCGCGCTATATGGCGGGCGCCGCCTCGAGCTGTACACCGAAGACCTGCAACCCTTCGTCACCTGGCCGCCGGGCGACCCGTGGGGCGAGGAGGCCAACGGCGCCCAGGCCTTCTGCGGCTGGCGATTGGATGACGAGACGGGCGAGATCTATGGCCGCTTCCCCCGCGGGCAGCTCAACGTCCGCATCGACTACACCGCCGGGTATGACACGATCCCGCAACCCGTGCAGGAGGCGTGCGTCCAGCTCGTGCTCGACCTCTACAACGCCGGGCTGGTGAACAGCACGCTCAAGAAAGCGACCCTGGGCGGTGGGAGCTTCGAATTGAAAGATCAGGCATCGACCGCTGTGTTGTCGGGCAAAGTCAGCCTGCTGTTGGCGCCGTATGTCGATTACAGCAAGACGATCCTGAGGTGAGGATTCACCGCAGGGATGCAGAGAACGCAAAGGAAAACAGAACGGAAGTATGCACTTTACGCAATCCGCCGATCAAGGCTGATTTGACCCATGCGAATCAGTCTGTTTGGGCTCAACGGGGAATCCCCTGCGCTCTTTTCCGTAGCACGATCGATACAATCTTTCGGTGATAATGGCAGCGGCACCAAACACGATTCCGGCCGCGCCCATGCAAGCGGCCTCTCTCCCCGTCACCCCCTTCAACCCGCCAATTAGCCACAAAAACGGAGCAGTGACAAGCAACATGCCAAAGCTGAGCGCCGTGATTATTGCGTACAGCAGTATTCGCATTTGGCGCTACTTTCGCGACCACCCGCTCGTGTGCTTCTTCTGGAACGACGTCTTCACCGCGTCTTCCCGGCCGAGGCCCTCGATTCCCAACATGCCGGACGTGGCCTTTGCGGGCTTGGCTTCGAACTGACGTTTGCCGCGCTTGTTGGGCACCGGGCGATTGTACCGGTTTGGGCGGGGCAATCCATCAATTCACGGCCTGCACGGCGGCCGACTGGTGCTCACGATTGTCGGAGTGAATTCAGATTGCTGATTGCGGGTTGAAATGCCGTCCTAGGAAGAGCGAGGCTCCTGCCGGGCCGGGGTTGCTCGAACAACCCGGCTCGGCAGGAGCCTCGCCCTCCCAATCAGCAATCCGTAATCCGAAATGGTTTTCCCTCTGCGTCCTCGGCGTCTCTGCGGTGAATTTCCCCGTCTTCCCGGAGTGAGCGATGTCCTTGACGGCTTTACTCGACCAAAAACTCACCCTCGAACGCCAGGCCGTCACGGCCGACGCCAGCGGCGGCTCGGTGCGGGCGTTCGCGGCGGTCCTGAACAACGTCCCCTGCGCCGTCGCCCCGGCGAGCGCGAAGGTCGTCAGCGACTACGCCCGCCGCGACATGATCGTGAACTATACGATCTACACCACCCTCGACCTCGACGTCGTAGTCCCGGGTGGCGTCGCCCTCACCGACCGGCTGACCGACGGCACGGTCTATTACCTGATCAAAGGCGTGAAGCGGGCCGCCAACGCGCAGATCAGCAGCGAAGTGCTGTATCAGCTCGATTGTGAGCGGCGGCGCGGATGAGGAGGGTTGGTGGTGGGTCAGTTGCTGCGTCCGAGTCTTGCTCCTAAACAGGCGATCCGCATTCCGGGCAGCTTCCTTCACTTGCGTGTAGATCGTAGCCGCATCCGGCGCACCGATTCAGCGCGGCCAATTCGCGGCGGACTTTCGCTGTAAGTCTGCGCGATTCGAGTCGGGTAATGAGGATGAAGAGTGCGACCCAGTAGCCGCACGACACAATCGAATTTGCGACAAACGAGTTCGATTTCAGGGATGGGAAGACCCAGGGCCAAGCGAAGCAGAATACCCAATACACGGGCCAACCCGCGGAAAGGCCGCGCATAGCCTTTCGCAGAATCCTTTTCCGCTCGGCGGGCGGCAGATCCGCAAGCAACAATTCGACGGCATGGGATTGGAAGAACCGGAGCACGCGTCCATCTCACCGCCCACGCAGGAAAAAGCCGGACGAGGGCGTCCGCTCAGCAAATCCGACCGGTGTCCTTTCACCGGCACGCCAAATGGCGTTTAACGTCTATTCCGCCTCGGAGATGATTTGCTTTGGGTCGCGCGGTACCAGCCGTTGGGCGGTGCAGTCCACCAGAAAATCGAGGTCTTCAAGCACGATCGCGCCGATCAACGCGGACTCCCGGCCTGGCTCGACGACCGCATTGAAGATGCTTTCTCGCCCGCCGTAGCTGAGGTGAACGCGCTGGGCGATTTGGCGGTTCGCGGTCCGCCCGTCGGCGTACCGCACCTGCACGGTGCCGGAGGTATCAAGGCCAAGCTGCCGCGCCAGCGACTCCGGGATCACCAGGCGGGTCGCTCCGCTATCGACCACGCCGCGAATCCGCGCGCGGCGCACCTGGTCGGGCGAAATCAACCCGGATTTGGCGCGAACGATATCCTCGTCATTCGCGATCTCCACCTCGACAGAAAACCGCCCCATGCCCGGCTCCTTTATGGCGTCCATTGTTGCACCTCCCGATGAACCCCCGATGCCCATTGTATGGGCCTGCCGGGCTTCGCTCCAATCATCCAGCCGCTTGGGCGGCATCCTGAACCCTGAACCCTCAAACCTATGTCCACCTACTTCTGGTCCTCAACTTCTTCCACCGACCCGACCAACGGCGCCAACTGGACGAAATCGGACGGCACGACCGGCACCGCCCCCGGGAACGGCGACGACGCGGTCGTCGCGGCGATCCCGGGCGTGGCGCTGGCGGGCATCGGGGCGGCGGACATGTCCGCCGTCACGTTGAACAGTCTGACGGTCAGCCAGTCGTTTTCCGGCACGATCGGCACCGCGTCGACCGCGGGGCCGACGTTCGGGTATTGGAAGATCGGGGCGGCGAGCTGGACGATCGGCACGCCGTCGGGCGACGGCACGCCGGCCGTGGGGGCGGGTCGGATTAAGCTCGATTTCGGGGCGGCGGCCTTCGCGGGCGTGGTGCTCGCGACGGGCGCATCGGTCGACGCGGGCGCCGAGCCGGTGCGGATCAAGGGCGCGAACGCGGCCAACAAGCTCTACGTCCTGGGCGGCCGCGTGGGCGTCGCGACGAATCTCCCGGGTGAGACGGCGACGCTCGCGGAAGTCGACGTGAACGGGTCCACCGCGATCTGCAACCTCGGTTCCGGCGTCGCGTGGACGAACGCCAACGTGAACGCCGGCGGCACCCTCACGCTCAACAGCGGGAGCAGCGGAGCGCTCTCGGTCTCCAGCGGATCGACCGCGACGACCAACGGGACCGGCGCGATCGCCACCGTGAACGCGGGCGGGACGACGAACCTGAATCACCGACCGCCGAGCGGCGCAGCGGTCACTACGCTCAATCTTTATCCCACGGGCACCGCGGATTTCTCGCAGGTCCCGTCGACGGTGACGGTCACGACGCTGAACCATCAGAAGGGGGGCGTCCTGGTCGCGAATGCAGCGAATCCGGGTCACCTGGTCGTTACGAACCGGAACCTCGTCAATTGCGGGACGCTGACGGCTTCGTAGGGGCGAACCTTGTGTTCGCCCGCCTTGCGACCGGACAAAACGGGTGAACACAAGGTTCACCCCTACACTGGGCGAATACGAGATTCGCCCCTACACCGGAGGGCGAACACAAGGTTCGCCCCTACACATGCTCCCACTGCTCAATGCCATCTACACGAAGTTCACCTCCGACGCCGCGCTCACCAGCGCCTTCCCGGGCGGGCTGCACCGGGACCAGGCGCCGGAGACGACCGCGATGCCGTACGTCGTCTCCCGCGTCGTTTCGTCCAAACTCGAATACGCGTACGGGGGCGCCTGTCGCTCGGTCACCCAGGTGAAGTTCAGCGCCTACGGGATCGGTCACGACGCGACCGGCTCGCTGATCAACACACTCATGACCGAGTTCGACGACGTGCTGCTCACGCTCTCCTCCGGCACCCACGACACCGTCACGCGCCTGGGCGATCCCGTCCCCCTGCTGCACAAGCACGATGCCCACGGGAACGACGTGTGGGAGTGGAGCGTGACGTACGAGTACGGAGTTCGACTGTGAATGATCGCCCTCAATTCCCTCCCCCGGTACTCCGGGGGAGGGTTAGGGGAGGGGGTTCGCCCTCAATTCCCGACCGGGCCTGTCCCGCGGCCCGCGGCCCCCTCCCCAGCCCCCCCCGGAGTACCGGGGGAGGGAGAGCCCGAACCGCGCGGCAGCCGCTTGTCGATTCGGGACGATGTTCTCTCTGAATCAAAAAGACTCATCATGATTTCGATTACCGAAGATCTCGTCCTCGGCGCGCGGTTCACGATCGACAAGTCCGGCGGCGTCCTCGTCCGCTTGTTCGAA
>DASXMX010000653.1:0-12878 GCA_036495445.1 Tepidisphaeraceae bacterium | reverse complement strand
GATGCTTCTGAGGCAGGGCAACGACCTGAAGGCCTCCGAACTGCTGGAGAAGGCCCCGCTCGCCGGGCCGCCTGACGTCTCCACGCTGCTGACGCGCGGGCAGGTTTACCTGGTCCAGGGCCGCTATTCCGAGGCGAGTCGCGCGCTGCTCGAGGCCCACCAATTGGCGCCCGAGGACGACCAGATCACCACGCAACTCGCCGAGTCGTACATGAGGGATGGACGGTCCGACGAGGCGATGCACCTTTACCATCAGGCGCTCAAGGGACAATCGTCCGACGCGCCGATGCTCAACGGCGTCGGCCTGGTCCTCATCTCCGAGGGTAAGGTGGACGAGGCGATCGCGCAGTACAACGCCGCACTGAAAGCGAACCCGCGATTCGTCCCGGCGAAGATCAACCTGTCGCAGGCGTATGAGGCGAAGGCGGCGAAGGCCAAATCGTTCGACGAAGCCCGACCCGACCTGGATCGGGCCGCCGAGCAGTTAAAGCAGGTGGTGGCGATCGACCCGCACAATTTCTACGCGTTTTACAACGCGGGAGTCATGCTCTACCGGATGCACGACTACCCGCACGCCGAGCAGATGTTCCGCGCCGCGGTGACGGTTCAGCCGGACGCGGCTGAAGCCTGGGATCGGCTGGGGATTGTTCAGGCGGCTCAGGGCAAAGAGCGGCTCAACGAAGCCGTCTGGAATTTCGATCACGCCGTGCGGCTCAAACCGGACTTCCTCGAAGCGCGTGAGCACTTGGAGAACGCTCGCCGGGGGGTGGCATCGCTGGATCAGAAATGATGTGGACCCTCATCCCAACCCTCTCCCGGAGTACCGGGAGAGGGAGCGAATTCGGCGCGATGCTCTCGCGATTGCTAGGGCTGCGTCGTCGGCTGACTTGCCGGCTGAGTCTGCGGCAGGGCGGTGGGGCCTTGCTGCGTGCGGATATCGGACGGACCCTGCAGGTGGTCCATCGGGACCTGAGTCAGTGACGGCGGGCGGGCGCGGGCCGCATCCACCACCGCATCCGTCAGGTCCACCGACCGATCCACGAACATCACCAGGTCGGTCTGGGTCAACACCACGTTCGCCTTCCGGTCCTGCGCCACCTGCCGCACGATCGGCGACAGCGCCTCGCGATACTGTTTGACCCATTGCAGCTTGTAGTTGTTCATGAGCTGGTTGGCCTCCTGATTCAACCCTGCAAGCTGCTGCCGCTCGGTCGCGATGTAGGTGCTCAGGTCCTGCGCCTGCGACGAGGTGAGGGTGTACTTTTCCCCCTCCTTGGTGCCGGGCGGGATCATCGACTTGGCTTTTTCCTGAACGAGCTGCTCGTACTTTTGGCGGTACTGCTCGAACTCGTTCTTGAGCTGACTGGTGTAGGTTTGCTGGTTGGCCTGCAACTGGTTCATCCAGCCCAGGTCCTTGGCGACCTTGTCGACGTTGACGACGGCGGTGCCGCTGCCCGCGTCACCTCGCCCCCCGCCGCCGGCGCCGCCCTCCTTGCAACCCGCCACCATCGAACCGCAGACGGCTGCCGCCCAGAGTACCCGCTTGATTTGCATGGATCCTCACGCCTTCGATAGAAGAGAACGGACGATACACAAACCGCATCGATTACAGTCGTAGCGAAATATACACGATTGCGACCACCCGACAAATTGCCTTCCGGGTTCGGGTTTTGTGAAGCGGTCGCTCCGCCGCAATCGCAATAATTTGCGCTGCAGGCGGGAATTTTTTATTGCCCGGCACCGAGCAGTCCGGTCAAACTGAGAAATGGTGGGATCGTCTGCCCGCATGCCGATAGGGGAGTTGAGACGGCAGGGAAGGAGGCGACCCCAGCAAGCCCCGCTTCGGGGCGGTTAGCCCCGACGCTCTCGGCCGGCTCCCAGCTCGGCCAGACACAGCACTGGTGTGAACGGATGTGCGGAATTGCCGGCATTATCGGACGGCTCGACGAACCCAACCGTGCGGCCCTGCGCCGGATGGCCTCGGCGATGGCGCACCGCGGGCCGGATGGGGAGGGGTTTTGGTTCGGCCAGCCCGACGCCGCCGGCAACGGGTGCATGCTGGCCCACCGCCGGCTCTCGATTCTCGACCTCTCCAACTTCGCCGCCCAACCGATGACCGATCGCCACGGCGGGCAGACGATCGTCTTCAATGGCGAAATCTACAACTACGTCGACCTCCGCCACGAGCTGCTCGCCGCCGGGGAGAGGTTTCACTCGACCGGTGACACTGAGGTCATGCTGCGCCTGCTCGCGCTCGGCGGCCACAAGGCGGTCGCGCGGCTCCGCGGCATGTTCGCCTTCGCACTCTGGGACGAGGCGAAGCGCGAATTGACGATCGCCCGCGATCCCCTGGGCATCAAGCCGCTCTACGTCTATCGCAACCCCGATCCGGCGGAGGACCGGAGCTTCTCGCTGGTGTTTGCATCCGAGGTCCGGGCGCTGCTTGCATCGGGCTTGATTGGCTCGCCCAAGCTCGACCCGGACGCGGTCGCGTCGGTGGTCTGGAACGGGTTCGTGGCCGGGCCGGCGACCGCGGTGCGCGGGATCGAGTCGGTCTGGCCGGGCGAGGTCCGGGTGCTCGATCGCATGGGGCGCCAAACGGTCGCCGAGCGATACTGGTCGATCCCGGCCGGCGGCTCGGGATCGAACGAGGCGGGCGAGTTGTCGGCCGCGTTGCAGGAATCGGTCCGCCTGCACCTGGCCAGCGACGTGCCGCTGGGCGTGTTCCTCTCCGGCGGCGTCGATTCGGGCGCGGTGGCCAACCTGGCGCAGCGCGCCAGCGAGCGGCCGATCAACACGTTCACGCTCGCCTTTGCGGAATCGCAATACAACGAGGCGCCGTACGCGAGCGCGGTCGCGAAGGCGATCGGGAGCGAGCATCGCGAGATCGTCCTGGGCGAATCGGACTTCCTCTCGTCGCTGGAGCCGGCGTTCAACAGCCTGGACCAGCCGACGTTCGACGGGCTGAACAGCTATTTCATCTCTAAGGCCGTTCGGCAGGCCGGGCTGACCGTGGCGTTGGTTGGGACCGGTGGGGACGAACTGTTCGGTGGATACACATCGTTTCGCTACGTCCCGCGGATTCACGATCTGTTCCGGCGAACACGGTGGGTGCCGGCGACCGCGAAAGTCGCGGCGGCGAAATTGATTGCTTGCGCGGCCAACGGCAGGTCGGGCGCCGTCGCCGCCCAGACCCGCTGGGCCAAATTGCCCGAGATGGTGCGCAGCGGGGACCGTCTGCTCCGTCTGTATCAGTTGTCCTACGCGATGTTCCTGCCCGAATTCCAGGCCGAGTTGCTTAATGGCGTGGCCGGGCAGAGCCGAATGCAAGATGGGCTGCCGATTGCGCTCCATGACCGTGTCCTGCAGGAATCGGGGGGACGGTCATTTTGCGCGGCGGTGAGCGTGATGGAACAGCGACTGTTCCTTGGCGAGCGCCTGCTGCGCGACATCGACGCCGCGAGCATGGCGGTCTCGCTGGAAACGCGGCTGCCGCTGGTGGATCAGGCACTCGTTGAAACGGTCACGCGGTTATCGGACGCCCGGCGATTTGAGCCGCTCGGACGCAAGCAGGCGCTGCGGGATGCGGGGCTGGCCGGGCTGGATCCGAAGCTGTTTGAGCGGCCTAAAAGCGGGTTCGTCATGCCGTTTGACGCATGGATCCGACAACGGCTGCGCGGCGAAATCGACCAGGTTCTCCGCGACGAGCGGCTGGCCGGGCGGGTCGGCCTCAGCGGCCGCGCTGTCGCAAGTCTGTGGCAGGCATTCCAAGAGGGCGCGCCAGGTCTATACTGGTCGCGCGTCTGGTCGCTGTATGTTTTGCTCCGCTGGTGCGACCGGCACGGGGTTTGGTTGTAAAGGCGGTTTTGAGGTTGACGACGCAAACGATCCAATCCGTGCCGGTCGAGGCGACCGCCATTCCGACGGGCCGGCGGTACTGTCTGATCACGCCGTGCCGGGACGAGGCCCGCTTTGCCCGCCGCACGCTCGATAGCGTCGTCAACCAAACCGAGCCGCCGACGCTGTGGGTGATCGTGGACGATGCGTCGACCGACCAGACGCCGCAGATCCTGGCCGAGTACGCGGCGAAATACCCGTTCATCCGTATTTTGCGCCGCCCCGACCGCGGCTACCGCAAGCTGGGCGGCGGGGTGATCGACGCGTTCTACGACGGGTATAAGTCGATCGACCCGGACGAGTTCGACTACCTCTGCAAGCTCGACCTGGACCTCGACCTGCCGCCGCGATATTTCGAGCTCCTCATGGACCGGATGGAGCTCGATCCGCGGATCGGCACCGCCAGCGGGAAGCCCTGGTTCCGCAACGGCCAGGGCCGGCCGGTCGCCGAGACCTGCGGCGACGAGAATTCGGTCGGCATGGTCAAGTTCTACCGCGTCGAGTGCTTCCGTCAGATCGGCGGGTTCGTCCGCGAGCTGATGTGGGACGGCATCGACGGGCACCGCTGCCGGATGCACGGGTGGATCGCCGCGAGCTGGGACGACCCCGACCTTCGCTTCGAGCACCTGCGGCCGATGGGGACCAGCGACCGAAGCTGGTGGCGCGGCCGCATGCGGCACGGCCGCGGGCAGTACTTCATGGGCACCACGCCCCTCTATATGATCGCCAGCGCGATCTACCGCATGACCCAGCCGCCGATGATCATTGGGGGGTTGGCCATCCTGTGCGGGTACTTCAAGGCGATGCTCACGGCGCAGCGCCGCTACGACGACCCCGCGTTCCGCAAGTTCCTTCGTCGCTTCCAATGGCGCGCCCTGATCGAAGGCAAGGCCCACGCGACGCAGCAACTCGACGCGCAGCAGGCGTCGGTGTGGAAGACGAAGCGGACGAGTTCTGCGTCCTCCCCCCAGCGCTAGGGCACGCGGCCCTCCGGGCGCGCCGCGCCGCGGAACACGTGCAGGTCCGGCCGAAGCGATCATATCGTTTCCCTCTGTGTCGTCTTTGAGTCCTCCGTGTTCACTGTGGTTTTATTCCTTACGCGTTTCTGGCAGAAACGATCAATCTCAGCCCGCGCCGCGGGCGCAAGGTGATGCCGGGCCAGAGCTCCAGCGTGAACGTCGGGTCGGGGGCGAAGCGGAAGTGCTGACAGATCGCGGCCAGGCCCAGCACCGCCTCGGCGGAGGCGAACGTCTGGCCGATGCAGTATCGCGGGCCGGCCCCGAAGGGGAAGTAGACGAACCGGGGGAGCGACCGCTCGAAGGCGGGCGTCCAGCGGTCGGGATCGAACGACCACGGGTCGCGGAAATACCGCTCGTCGTGGTGCATCACCCATTCGCTCATGAACAGGTTCGTGCCTTTGGGCACACGGATGCCGCCGACCGTGCAGTCGGCGATCGCCTCCCGGCCGAGGAAGTCGGCCGGCGGGAAGAGCCGCATCGATTCGGTCACCACGCTCCGCGTGTACGGCACGCGGTCCATGTCCGCGTATTCGGGCGGGCGGCCGTTCAAGACCGAATCCACCTCGGCCTGGAGCTTCGCCTGCGCCTCCGGATTCTCGGCGAGCAAGTGCAGCGAATAGGTGAGTGCCAGCGCCGTCGTCTCGTGCCCGGCCAGGAAGATCGTGCGCACCTCGTCCAGCAACTGCGCGTCGGTGAACGCCGAGCCGTTCTCGTCCTGCGCCTGGAGCAGGGCGGAGAGAAGGTCATTTCCGTCACGGTTTCCGGCCGCGCGCTTCCGATCGACGATCTGGCGGACGATCCGCTCGATCTGCCGCGTGGCGCGGCGAAACAGGAGGTTCTCCGGCGTTGGCGCCCACGCCGGCAGCGGGATCGTGCGCGACCACCGGTGGCTGAGCGCCTCCATCGCGTCCGTCAGCGCCCGTCCGACGGCCGCCGGATCCGCGCCGCGGTCGTCGCCGAACAGGGTGGCGCAGGCGATCTCCATCGTCGCCCGCGAGAGGTCGTCGTGGACGTCGCGGACGCCGGGCGATTGCTGCCACACATCGAGCATGCGGAAGGTGACGGCCACCATCGTCTTCGCATACGCGGCGATCCGCGAAGCCTGGAATGCGGGTGCCGACAGCTTCCGCTGCCGCCGCCAGTGGTCGCCCTCGGCGGTGACGAGCCCGTCGCCCAGCAACGGGCGATAGAGTCGGAGCCCGAAATGCTTGACGAAGTTCTTCGACTGCGTGACGAGCACGTCCTCGATCAGGTCGGGCCGGCTCAGCAGCAGGATGCGGTACCGCATCAGGCGGAGCGGGACGATGTCGCCATACTCCTTGGCGCACCGGACGAAGAACGCCAGCCGGTCCTTGCGGAACTCGGCCAGGTTCCCGGTGAGCCAGTGCGGCTTGGGGCCGCGGAGCGGTGTTGTGGCCCGATCGAGCATGGGCTGATAGGTTCTCATGCCGCTCGACTCCGGGCAAACGCGAGCGTTCAATGGAGGGGGCAACGGAGGTGCTGGATGGCGTTCCGACAAAAGCAGACGATGAGTCAGACCCACGGGTTCAGCGAAGGCGCGGTGGCCGCCGCACGAGAGGCCCTGCGCGCCGGCCGGGGACGGGCCGCCCAATTCGATCACCCCGAACTCGGCGGGCGCGGGCAGTGGATGCCGGGGATGGTGATGATCGGGCAGATGTTCGACACGCAGTTGAGGTCACGCGTCAACGCGCTGTTCGAATCGCTGGCGAAGGAACCGGTCGAAATCCAAATGGCGACGCCGGGCGACGCCAGCTTGCGGTACCTGCGTGAAGAGCCCGACGAATCGTGGTACCCGGCGGATCTCGGACGCCCCGGCGCGGCGGGGTCGCAGGGAGAATTGCGATATGCCTACTTTCCCGGTTCGTCGCGACTGGCAGTCGAACTGCGGGGCCGGCGCGCGATCTACGATACGACCGGCCACAGGATTACGGGCGTCTCGCAGGCGCAGGGCGATGCCGAGGGGACGGTGTCGTTTATGAGTCAGAACGGGATTGTGCGATTGACGGATCTGAAACAAGTGGGGTGATCGAAGACACTTGACCGTGTAGCCGGCACGCATGCGTGCCGGCTAAACCGAACGATCCCAGCGTGGGCATCGGCCCGTGCAGCGGAATCACCGCGATCCGGGGAAATGAAACCGCAGCGCATCCCGGACGTGCAGGTCCCAATAGTCCCAATCGTGCGCGCCGGGGAACTCGCGGTATTCGTGCGGGATTCTCAGGTGCTCGAGTTCGGTGTGAAACATCCGGTTCGCATCGAGCAGGAAATCGTCCGTCCCGCAGTCGAGCAGCATCCGCGGCAACAATCCCGCCACGCGGGCTGACCGGGCCAGCGCGAGCAGGTCGTGCGTCGAGCCTTCGGGCCGGGTGCCGAAGACGTGGACCATCTCCTGCGCGTAGGCCCGGCGGTCCTCCCGCTGGTCCTTGAGGCTCCAGTCGTGGGAGCCGTGGAACAGCGCGCCCGAGTGGCTGTTGGCGCTGGCAAAGACGTCGGGGTATCGCAGGGCGATGCGGATCGACCCGTAGCCGCCCATCGACTGCCCGCCGATATGGCGGGCCGCGCGCTCCCGTCGGGCGGGGAAGTTCCGCTCGATGAACGCGACGACCTCCTCACCCAGGTACCGTCCGAAGGCGGGGCCGTGGTCGTGATCGGTGTACCACCCGCGCAGCCCGTCAGGCATGACGACAATCACCGGCAGGTCGCGGACGTACCACTCGATCCGCGTCCGCCGGGCCCAGGTCGTGTGGTCGTCGGAGAGGCCGTGCAGCAGGTAAAACGTCTCGAACGGTCCCTCCCCGGTCTCGGGGAGGATGACCGTCATCCCGATCTTCTTCTTCAGCACGAGGCTGTGCCAGTGGACTTCGCAGAGGGCCATGGGGCTGCATTGATAGCGACTCGTTCAGTCCGGCTCAACCGCATCCCCGGAGAACTGCTACATCCGGGTGGTGTTGTCCGAGCCCGAACCGGTCTCGAGACTTTGAATCGCCCGCTTGATAGATTCCGAACGCTGCTTCATCGCCTCGCCACCGACATTTCCGTGCCGGAGAGCCCGGTCGATGGTTTCGGCCGCCCTACCGGACTCGATTAACTGGGCGACCCGCATCATCACGAATTCGTCCATCACTTTTTCGGGAATCGAGACGCCGCTCGCATCCTGGCGGGTCGGCAGGCGACGGTCGCCATCGCTGGCCCAACCGGAATCCATCCAAGCGTCGGCTCCATCGAATGCCCAGACGTGCAGCCGCTTGTCACCGTCGGACCAAAGGTAGTAATTGCCACGAATGTAAGCCATTATCATCTCCGGAATCGAGCGAACGTGAGCCACGGCACGAATGGAGATGCTAGGAGATGTCCGAATGCCTGCGCAGCAGGCCGTCCAAAGCGGAACTATCATGAATCGTGCCGTCGCTGCGGAACACTTCCGCTTCGACCGACCCGTCGTCAAGGAATTCGACTTCCCATCGCTCGCCGGGCACCGCGACTTCGACCATGATGGCATCATCCCGATGCTGATCCAATCGGTAGTGGATCTTCCCTTTGCGCAGCTCGTTGAGAAACGAAAGGAGACGTGTGTTCTTCGTGATCATCGGTCAAATCTCTGATCGGTCAGAAGCTTCCGAACCATTTTGAAGCCAGGAAGGTTCTGTCGCGCGCCCTCTTCGATCTCCTCCCACATCATAGCTTCAAACTCCGACCAAGAAGGCGAGCCAGCCGGCAGCGGTGCTTGCCTAACGCTCCCCTTCTTGAATCGAAGGGTTTCCGAAACTCGCAGCCCGGCGTACTTGTGCGGCATCAGGCCAGCGTGCCCAGCTCCATTTCGTGCAGGCCCTTGCCGGCGGGGACCATGGGGTAGACGTGCTCGTTGGGCTCGACGGCGAAGTCGACGATGATCGGGCCGTCGTGGGCGAGCATGGTTTCGACGGTTTTGGGGACGTCTTCCTTGCGTTCACAGCGGATGCCGCGAATGCCGCAGGCCTCGGCCAGGGCGGCGAACTTGGGGTTCTTCATCTTCGCGTAGGCGTAGCGGCGGTTGTAGAACAGGTCCTGCCACTGCTTGATCATTCCTTGAAAGTCGTTGTTCAGGATCGCAACCTTCACCGGGATGTTGTACTCGGCGATCGTGGGCAGCTCGAACATCGTCATGAGGAAGCTGGCGTCGCCGTCAATGTCGATGACGGTCTTGCCCGGCGCGCCCAGCGCCGCCCCCATGGCGGAGGGCAGGCCGTAGCCCATTGTGCCCAGCCCGCCGCTGGTGATCATCTGTCGGGGGAACCGCCAGCGGTAGAACTGGGCGGCCCACATCTGGTGCTGGCCGACGCCGGTCGTGATGATCGCGTCGCCGTTCGTCTGACGGTGCAGTTCCTCGATCACGTACTGCGGCTTAGCGACCGGTGAATCGTCGAAGTACTTGAACGGGTACCGCCTCTTCCAGGCCGCGATGTGGTTGAACCACTCCTTGCGGTCGCGGTGCTCGAGGTGCGGCAGCATCAGCTCGAGGCTGACGCGGGCGTCGCCCATCACGGTGCAGTCGACGTCGACGGTCTTGCCGATCGACGACGGGTCGATGTCGATGTGGATGATCTTCGCGTGCGGCGCGAAGTTGGCCAGGTTGCCGGTCACGCGGTCGTCGAAGCGGGCGCCCACGGCGATCAGCACGTCGCACTCCTGCACGGCGTAGTTCGCGAAGGCGCTGCCGTGCATGCCGAGCATGTAGAGGGCCTTGGGGTCGTGCTCGTCAAACGCGCCCAAGCCCAGCAGGGTGGTGGTGACCGGGATGTTCCCCTTATCGGCTGCCTTGCGGACGGCCGGGCCGGCGTTGCTGATGATCGCGCCGCCGCCGACGTACATGACCGGCTTCTCGGCGCGGTTGATCATCTCGGCGGCCTCCTGCGCCTGCCGCTCGTGATCGGGATGGGTGATCGCGTGCTTGCGCTTGGCGAGGATGTGCGGCCGGGGCGTGTCGTCCACCTCTTCGTTGCAGACGGCAGTGCTCACGTCCTTGGGCAAATCGACCAGCACCGGCCCCGGCCGGCCGCTGGTCGCGACGGCGAACGCCTCGTTGATCACCCGCGGCAGCTCGCGCACGTCCTTCACTAAATAGTTCCACTTCGTACAGGGCCGGGTGATGCCGGTCACATCGGCTTCCTGGAACGCGTCGTTGCCGATCACCTTCGTCGCCACCTGCCCGCTGAAGACGATGATCGGAACCGAGTCCATCTGGGCCGTGGCCAGGGGGGTGACGCAGTTGGTGGCGGCGGGGCCGCTGGTCACCACGCAGACGCCCGGCCTGCCGGTCACGCGGGCGTAGCCGTCGGCGCAGTGCCCGGAGCCCTGCTCGTGGCGGTTCAAGATGAACTTGGCCGGCGTCTTGTAGAGCTGATCGAAGACCGGCAAGATCGCGCCGCCCGGGTAACCGAACATCACCTCCACCTTGTGATGCTGGACAAGCATCTCGTGAAAAATCTGCGCGCCGGTCTTGCCCTTGTACTTGGGCTTTGATTTGTCGGCGGCCGGAGTGGAGGCGGCGGTGGTCAGCTTCGGATCGCTCTGCAGTGTGGACATTGGAGTCTCGCTGGGTTGTAAAGGAAGCGGGGCAATGTAAAAGAAAGCCCGCGGGGCTTCAATCATTATCTGGTTTTTGGGACGTAAATTACGGTCGTACGGAGGGGGCGGGCCGCCCGGGCATCGGAAACCTCGAATCCGAGAGTTCCGATGCCCGACGGCCTATCGTACGACCACCGTAATGGTGGGAAGTTGCTGAGTAAGCGAACGCGTCATTGCTCGTTCGTCGATCCGTCCGGACTCATACGGTCCCAACCGTGCGCCATTCCGTATGGGGATTATGGTCCCGGGTGTGACCGGGCCGATCATCGTAAAACTCGAAATCCTCGCCGTCAAGGCTGGGCGGGATGTATCCGGGCTGTTTGCTCCGTTCCAGCTCCCGCTCATAGGCCTTCACGACCTTATCTTCGATCTGGTGGCGGCAATCGGCGTTGATCGGGTGCGCAATGTCGGCATGGAGCTTCAGCCGGTTTTGATTACTCTTTCCGTTGCGGAACTGCAGATAGCGTTCTTCGTTCAGTCGCTTGCCGCAATGGTTGCAGAAGCGGGCACGCAGGTGATTCTTCTCCCCGCAGGCGGGGCAGTGGTCGGACAATTTGCGCGACGGCATCGCAAGGAAGAGCCCGTCATTCCCGTCGATCAGCTTCACGTCGCGGATGACGAACGTGTTATCAAAGGTAAGTGAGCAGAACGCCTTGAGGCGGCTTCCCCGCGCCCCGCACAGGTTGATTCGAACTTCCGTCAGATTCATGGTGCACCTCCTGAGGGAGTAATACAACAGCCTCCCTGCGGCTGTGGAATTCGACGAGACATGTGTTTCGACCGGCCCGAAAGAGCCTCGCCAGACGTGCGGCCGAATCGGCCCGGCGGGTGCCCTTTAATCCAGTCTATTCCCCTGACAGCAAAAACAACCAAACGTCTCCCCCGGCGCAGGATCAAGCCCGCGCCACTCAACTATCAACGCTCCTGCATGCGGCTGCCGGACCAAGAGGTGGTCCCATCGAGCGGCCCGGCAACGACACTACTACCCTAATGCAAAAGCCGTGTTGAGGTCATCCCTCAAACTCGGTGAAAGTTCCACCGCCGGGGCGCGTTTGCCCGCGTCTCGCACGATCCGTGCCGACGCCTCCTTCGCTGCGTCCTCTTCGTCGAACAGCGTGAAAAGGCTGCTGCCGCTTCCGCTCATCCGAACGGGCCGGCCCGCAATGCGCTCAATGCGGCGGCGCAATTCGCCGAGTTGCGGCGCGATCGCGAACGCCGGTCGCTCCAAATCGTTCACGAGCCGCGGCAGCAGTTCCAAGCTCGACAGCTTTGTCCAGCTCGCCCAATCCGGTTCGTCGCTCAGGTCTGCTTCGCGGCCCAAGCCCATCGCGTCGAACGTGCGATACACGTCCGGGGTCGGCATCGATACCTCTGGAAGGATTAGTACCACCCAGCGGGGGGCCGGCTTCCCAATCGGGGCCACAATTTCGCCCCGGCCCCGACAGATGCTGCTGGGGCCATGGAAGAAGAACGGCAGGTCACTGCCGAAACGGGCGGCGAATGCCGAGAGGTCATCCGCCGCCCAGCCGACGCCCCAAAGTTGGTTCAATGCGAGCAGGGTGCGGGCGGCGTCGGAGCTCCCTCCACCGAGCCCGGCGCCCATCGGAATGCGCTTTTGGAGCTTCGCCCGAATGGCCGTGACATTTCCCCTGCCGACGCTGCGATGCGGATCCGGCCCTTCCCCTGCGTTGCCGGGGTAGATCCGCGGGGCGTCGGCGGCCTTCACCTCCCGGCCGAAGGCCAGCGCGATCTTAACGACGAGGTTCCGCTCGTCGCACGGCAGATCGGGCATGTCACACTCCAGCGTCACCGAGGCGGCTGCGTCGTCTCGCATCCCCTTCGGGGCGATCGCGCCGCTTCCCGCACCCGTCCCGCCGGGGGGCGTGCCCGCGGCGGGGGAATGCTGTTTCAGTACGAGGTTGTCAAAGAGCCCGACTGTGGCAAACCACGACAGAAGTGAATGAAACCCGTCCGACCGTCGCGGGCCGACGCGCAGGTGAAGATTGATCTTGGCCGGGGCGAGCAACTGCATGGCGGCACTGTTGAACGGTGCCGTTGCGCTGTCAAGCGCCGGAACCTTCACGCCAAAATGTCAGCCGCCTCCGGTCTGCGTCTTTCTGTCTGCTTTCACCAACCGCCGATATGGCCCCCCAACCAACACGTCTCACGTCAACGAGATGTGAGTAACAACGCATGTCACAATACGAATTCCGACCGAAACGGTCAATAAAAATTCGTGGAATTTGAGCGGCCCGCGGCGACAAAACGGCAAGAAAAAAATCCCGGCCGTGGTGTGGGCACGGCCGGGATCGCCAGAAAGTGGGAAGGGGAGCGTCG
>DASXMX010000652.1:0-5378 GCA_036495445.1 Tepidisphaeraceae bacterium | reverse complement strand
GGCCTGGCTCGCCAGCCGGGCGCGGTCGATCGCGATCTGGGCAGTGGCCCAGTTCCCCTGCTGGATCGAAGCGTGAGCCTGATCGAGGTTACTTTGCACCTGGAAGCGGATCTCGCCTTGGCGTGCCCTAACGTCCTCACTTACCGTCTGCCCGAGATTCTGCGGCGAGGGGTTGCGGCCCAGGAGCGTGAGCATCTGGTCGCGGCCCTGAATGGCGGCGGCGTTGTTGGGGTCGATATTGGCCGCCTGGCTGTACAGGTCCAGCGCCCGGTCGTAGTTGTTCGACCGCTGCGCGTCCTGCGCCTCGCGGACCCATTCCTGAGCCTGCTTGGTCGCCTGATCGCGGCGGACGGTCCGGGCCTCATCGGTGGCCTTGAGCGCCTGGAGCGGGTCGGTCGTCCCGGCGTCGGCCGGGGCCGTCGTCGGCACCTGCGAAAGGTGCTGCACCCGCTCGACGTCCGACTGCTCGCGGGCTCCCATCCGCTTGAGGTAGACCGACGGCGGATCCTGGTAGAGCGATTCGGGCTTGAACCCGTCGTTCAACGCGAGCTGAAGGCTCTGCTTCGCGTGAGCCCAATCGCCCGCCCGGTACTGGCCGACGCCAAGCTCATAGTACTGCTTGCCCGTCATCTGGTCGGCGACCTGGGTCGGCTGCGTTGCCGGAGCTGCGGCGGCCGCCGGCTCGTCGGAATCAAAGAACCGCGGCGTGGGCTTCTGCAGCTTGGCCAGTTGCTCGTTGGCGGTCGAAACCGTCTTGCTGTCGGCGAACTGGTTGCCGGCAGCGGCGCGGAACTGGGCGATCGCCTCCAGCGTCTGATCGCCGTTCACCGCGTCCTGCCCGCTCTGCAACGCCTCGCGGGCGGCGCGGCGCTCGGCGGCGGCATGCTTGACGTCCGTCAACAGCGAGAGGTACGCCTCGCGGTCCTTGTCGCCCAGGCCCGCGGTCTTCACCGCCGCCAGCGACTTCTCCGCCTGTTCGTACTGCTTCTGCTCGAACTGCTCGCGGCCCTGGCGAATCAGGTCCGCGGCCGACAGCGAGTCGGCCACCCGGTCACCCTTGGCCTCCTCCGCATAAAGCCGGGAGAGCTGCGATGACCCGATCGGGGCGGCGATCGCCACCGCTAAACCGAGCGCCGCTAGGTTCCGGCGGCGAGGGCTCGAAGGGGGTTGGGAGGGAAGAGACGACTGGGACTTGGCTCGGGGGCGGTCGAAGAACACGACGTTCCTCCTCGTGTGGCGGTTTGCAGTCCACGGTCCCTCGCCGGGCGACGACCACGGCGGCCGACGATTCCCGCGCTACGCAACCCACCCGGCCCCGACTCCCGTCGGCAGACAACGTCGCACGTCGCCTCCGCTATGGAAGTGCTGGGGAAAGAGTTGGTTGGCGTGTCGGGGCATGCGCGGGAGAACCGGTTGCGAAGGCGCGTATCCCTTTCCTTTCGGCTCCGCCTGATCGGATAAAAAGGGGAACGGCATCCGCGGTGCTGTCGATCCTTGGTGTCCTATCTCGGGGCCGGCACCGGCCGCGGAGCTGGAACGCTTCCCCTGAAGAAGCATCCGTCGCACTCCGCCGGGCGATCATCCCTCGGCCACGAGGCATCCTAGCGAATCCTTCGGCCGGGCGGAAATTCCCGCCGCGCCCTCGCCAGACCCGCTAACTTGCTTCGCGCCTTGCGTTGGATCACACGCCCGTGCCGTAAGGCTCCGCCGACCGGGAAGCGTTTGCCTCCCGGACCCGATCCTCCGCCGCGGTAGTCGCAACGGGAGAACCGGATTGGGCCGGCAGTCTAAGCTAAGCCCGGCACGCTTGCAAATAAAATCGTCATGGACAAACGTGGGGGATGAGATTTTGTGGGGCGAGGAAGGGTTCAGGGTTCGGGGTTCGGGGTTCAGGCGCGCAATCGAGAGCCGCTCCGGAAGGTTAAACAGAAGCGGGCGAGCAGAATGGCTTCCGCTCGCCCGCAACCGATTTCTGAACCCTGAACCCTGAACCCTTTTTACTTCTCCTTCACCCGCTCGATGTCCGCGCCCACGGCCATCAGCTTCTGCTCGATCTTCTCATACCCGCGATCGATGTGGTAGACGCGGTCAATCCGAGTGGTGCCGCGGGCGACGAGGCCGGCCAGGACGAGAGCGGCCGAGGCGCGCAGATCGCTTGCCATCACGCTGGCGCTTTGCAGTTCCTTGACGCCCTGAATGATGGCGGTCGGCCCTTCCTTGCGGACGCGGCCGCCCATGCGATTCAATTCGCCGACGTGCAGGAAGCGGTCGGGGAAGATTCGCTCGGTGACGACGCTCATCCCGTCGCCCAGGCAGAGCAGCGCCATGAGCTGCGCCTGCAGGTCGGTGGGGAAGCCGGGGAACGGCTGCGTCGTCATCTCGACCGGGGTCAGCCGGCGGGAGGAGGAGACGAAGATCGTCCCGTTCTGCCGCTCGATTCGAACGCCGACTTCTTCGAGCCGGTCCACCACTGCGATTAGGTGATCGAGGTTGCAGTTCCTGAGTTCCAGTTCGCCATTGGTGATCGCGGCGGCGATGATGAACGTGCCGCACTCGATGCGGTCGGGGATGATCCGGTGCTCGGCGCCGTGGAGCTTCTCGACGCCCTCGATGCGGATCTCCGGCGTGCCGTGCCCCTTGATCTTCGCGCCCATCTTGATGAGCAGCTCGGCGCAGTCGACGACTTCCGGCTCGCAGGCCGCGCCGACCAGCACGGTCTCCCCCTCGGCCAACGCCGCGGCGCACAGGACGTTGATCGTGCCCAGGACGGTCGGCCCCTGCGCGCCGCCCAGGTACATCCGGCACCCCTTCAGCCGGCCGCGGACCTCGCCGACGATGTTGCCGTTCTCGGTACGGAACTCGGCGCCGAGCTTTTGGAGCCCGCGGACGTGCAGGTCGACCGGCCGGTCGCCGATCGCGCACCCGCCGGGGATCGACACGATCGCCTTGCCCCGCTTGGCCAGCAGCGGCCCCAGGACGCAGATGCTGGCGCGCATCGTCTTGACGATGTCGTACCGCGCCTCGCACTGCGTCTCGTCGGTGACCTCGATGTCGAGCGGCCCGTTGAGCGACGGCAGGTCGCTGGGCGGATCGGTCGGCTCGTGCCGGTAGACGTGGCAGCCCAGTTCGCCGATGAGCTTCGTCATCGAGTCGATGTCGCTGAGCCGCGGGACGCCCTTGAGGGTCGTCTTGCCTTCGGCCAGCAGGCACGCGGCCACGATTGGCAGCGCGCTGTTCTTGCTGCCGCTGATTTCGATTTTGCCTTTAAGCCGAGTTCCGCCCCGGATGAGGAAGGAGTCCATCGCACAGCCCGTCCTTGGGCCGGAGGCACGTCCGACGCGATTCACAGGCGCGTCGTGCGCCTCCAGAGCCCGAAATGTGGGTGCGGCAAAAACAAGCCGCCCCGAACCACTCGGTCTATCGGCCGGTCCATCGGCCGAAACACAATTTCTTTAATCGTCGCGAACAGATACGGCTTATCGGTCGCGCCGGTTCAACGACACATATCCGACGAGCCGGGCGCATTGTCATCGCTCGTTGCCGTTTTTCAAGGTGACGGCGGCGCGAAATCCGCGGCTTGGGCGGGTGGCCGTGCCCGAACGAAGTATTTCCCCCGATGCGTCGGCTGCCCGACACAATGTAGGCTTACCCGTTGACGATGACGCTGCGCCCCCTGCACGACGAAGAGAACTTCAACGCCCTCACGCACGCCCTGGGGCTCGCCTGTGGCCTGGCCGCCAGCATTTTTCTGGGATTGGTCGCGGCCCGGCGCGGCACCGTCTGGCAGTTGGCCGGCTGCGCCGTCTACGCGACAACGCTGATCGCCACCTATGCGGCCTCCACCCTCTCGCACGTGTTCCGCGGCCCGCGACTGAGCCGCGTGTTCCGCATCGCCGACCAGGCCCTGATCTTCCTGTTCATTGCCGGCACCTACACGCCGGTCGCCCTCACGTATCTCCGAGGCGGGAACTGGTGGCTGCTGCACGGGCTGATCTGGGGCATTGCCCTGGCCGGCTTCGTGTCGAAAGTCGCATTCGAGCATCGGGTGGAACTGGGCGCGGTCTCGGTCACGCTCTACGTCTTGCTCGGGTGGGTGCCGGTCCTCGCCGCGCCCTTCCTCTGGGGCGTCGTTCCCGGCCGCCTGATGTTGTGGTACCTGGCCGGCGGGTTGTGCTACATGGCGGGGATCGTCTTTTTCATCTTCGACAACCGCGTCCGCTACTTTCATGCCGCGTGGCACCTGATGGTCGTCGCAGGCAGCGCGATGCACTTCCTTGCCATCCTCGCCTATTGCACCGCCGCACGCTGAGCCGGATTCGCGATTAGGGAGGGCGAGCCTCCCGCGGAGCCGCGGTTTTCGACCGAGCCTCGGCTCGGCGGGAGCCTCGCCCTCCCTTGCGTCATGCCCGGCGCGTAACATGCCAGCGCATGAGTGATCCCAAGCTATCGGAGTTGACCGCCGTTGTCGTCCGGCATCGCGACGAGCGGGAATGGAAGCAGTTTCACAATCCCAAGGAACTGGCCATCTCCCTTTGTGTGGAGTCCGCCGAGCTGTTGAGTCTGATGCAGTGGAAATCGGGCAAGCAACTGGAAGAGACGGTCGCCGCCAAGCGGGACAAGATCCGGGACGAACTGGCAGATGTGCTTCACTCGACCCTGCTCCTGGCCAGCGAACTTCACATCTCATTGGGCGAGTCGCTGCTCGAAAAGCTCAAGAAGGATGCGGCCAAGTACCCGGTAGAGAAGGCAAAGGGCCGCAATCTGAAGTACAACGAGCTTTGAGAATCGCTTGCAATCCCCCTTCGGTCCGACTACAGTTTCCGCCCATTCGGTTTGCCGCGGGTGCGGCACCGTTCCTACAATGACCGGCATGCCGGCTCCGGCTGGCGGCTTGGTGTCTAGCGAGAGTTGTTGAAATGGCCCTGACCGCAGAGAACAAGAACCAGATCGTCGGCGACTACAAGATTCACGAGAAGGACACCGGCTCGCCGGAAGTTCAGATCGCCCTGCTCACCCGCCGCATCACCGAACTGACCGAGCACCTCAAAACGCACAAGAAGGATCACTCCTCGCGTCGCGGGCTGCTGAAGATGGTGGGAAAGCGGAACAGCCTGCTGAAGTACCTGACCCGCGAAGACCGGGCGCGATACCAGCAGATCATCGGACGGCTGGGCCTGCGAAAGTAACGATTCAACCGGCACGGGCGAATTCGCCCGTGTCTTTGTTTAGAAACGTACCGTTTTATTGAGAGGCAACACGGGCCGGATGCCCGTGGCATCAACCAAGCCCCGGAAGCCAACGGCCCCCGCTGCTTCATGAGGGCATCCTTACCTCCGGAGACGCGCGTTCGGCGACGCCGATCGCAGGTGTAACAGAGG
>DASXMX010000651.1:0-8473 GCA_036495445.1 Tepidisphaeraceae bacterium | reverse complement strand
GTGCCTTTGCCCTTGCTGGTGCCAATCACGTCCACGAACTGGACGCCATCGAAGACGGACACGTTCACCGTGTCGCCCGGCTTGCGGTCGGTCGCCTCCTTGAGGCGGATCTCGCGGAAGTGCTTCCGCGGCCCGACGCCGGCCTTGGCGGTGTGGCCGATCAGCGGAAAGGTACTGAACTTGGCCTTGATCTCGCCGAACCCGAGTTGGACGGCGTTGTAGCCGTCCGTCTCCTGGGTCTTCACCTGCGTGACCGCACACGGACCCGCCTGGACGACGGTCACGGGCACCACCGCGCCCTTCTCGTCGTAGATGCGGGTCATTCCGACCTTCTTGCCCAACAGTGCAGGAGTCATCGTTAGTTCCAAAACGACAATAAACCACCCGAGACACGCGGCCCTTTTCAGGCGAATGGGTTCTTGGGTGAACCCCACGGTCCGGGAGAAGAAAAACGCCCCTTTAAAGCAGGGGCGCGATTGCGGGCAGTAATTAAGCCTTGATCTTGACGAACACGCCGGCCGGGACGACAAGGCGGTTCAGCGCCTCGACGGTACGCGCAGTGGGCTCGAAGATGTCGATCACGCGCTTGTGGGTCCGCATCTCGAACTGCTCGCGGGACTTCTTGTCGATGTGCGGGCTGCGCAGCACGGTGTACCGTTCGATCCGGGTCGGCACAGGGACGGGGCCGCACACCCGGGCGTTGGTCCGCTTGGCGTGATCCACGATCTCCTTCGCCGAAGCATCAAGTGCCCGGTGGTCGTAGGCTTCCATCCGAATCCGAATCCGATCGCCAGTCATAATCGCTCGTTTACCTTTGGTCCGCCGCCGGACGACGGGAACTCCGTTGTCCTCAGCGGGATGGGGAACAATACTCAAAGTTTTGAGACTGTCAAGGTCTCACGACCGAACGTTAATGATTTCCCGGATCGTTCCGCAAGCGTGTAGCCGTTCCGCGTCACGGTTCGGTTTGGGGTCGCGCCAATTCGTCGTTCAGCCGGTCCACAACACTCGCCAATTGACGCTGCCGGGCGGTCGGCAGTTCGGCGCCACCGTAGCGGACCTTGTAAAACAGGGTCGTCAGCCGCTGGATGGTGTCGTACGCATCGGCCGGCAGGAACGCCAGCGACTGGCTGAACTCCAGCGGGGTGCAGTGCGCGGGTCTTGTGATCCGATGGCGGCGGAGGAGCCGCAGCAACTCGTCGTAGAACCGCAACTGCCGGGCGAGGCGGAACCGCTCGGGCTCCGGCAGCGTCTCGATCCCGATCCGCGCAGCCCGCCGACGCAACCGCCACCGCTCCCACAAAAACCATCCCAGCGCGCCAGCCAGGACAAGAATCATCAGGAGCATGAAGCCCGTAAGAATCGCCGCCGAGGCGTTCCAGAACCCGACGATGTGTTCTACGAACAGGAAATCCTGCAGTTCAGCCCAGGCGGTGCTTCCCCGGCTGGCCGTCGAGGTCAGACCGGCCTCAACGCTGGCGACCACGCTGTTTTGGTTCTGGGCATCGTAAGCGATGACCGCGTTGGCGTAGGTGTATTCGAGGTATTCCACCAGATGCTTGGCGCGGGTCCAGAGCCCGGTCTTGGGGGCCGCGGGCGCGTCGATCGCGCTGGTCGGGTCGTACGTCTTCCAACCGTCGGGCGTCCGCACCTCCACCCACGCGTGGGCATCCGAATCGTGGACCGTGTATTGGTCGTTCAACGTGTTGAAGTTGGCCCCGTCGCACTTGAACCCGATCACCATGCGTGCCTCGAGCCCAAGGGACTGGCACATCAGCGTCATGGCCCCGGCGAACAGCTCGCAGTGTCCCTTCTTCCAATCGTACAAAAACGCCTCGATCGGGTTGCGGTCGCCGAGCTTCGATTCGTCCGTCAGGTCAAGCGTGTACGCGAAATGGGCCCGCAGGTATTGCTCAATGTTGGCCGCGATCTGCCCGTCCAGGTCGCTCATCTTCCCCGCCGTGACACGTTCGTCAGCCAGGGATCGCCCGTTCTCATCCGTCCCGCTGACCTCGGGCCGCCGGGCGAACTTGTAGACCGGATCGAACTCCATCCTTAACAACTGCGGCGCCCGGAATTCGACCGGATGGTCCGCGTTGCCCAGGTCATCGCTCGACACGACCTCGTAATCGACGCGCTCGTTGAGCGGCAGAATCGTCTGCAACGCGCCGTCCGCGGAGTGACGGATCTTCATCGGTTGGCGCGGAATGAACTCGACCGGGCCGGCCAGGGCGAAAAGCACGTCGGTATGGGTCGGCCAGAGCGCGACCTGCTGCCGCCAGCGGTCCGTCGCGCCCGTCCCGATCTCCAGCGGCTCGGTCGGCCGCGTCTGAACGGGCGACGGGGCCGGGACCGTGCGAGTCCATGACCACATGTCGCCCCGTTCCTGCTTGCCGTATCGATCGAGCGTTAGCCCGCGGAGGTAGAGCGTCTGCGTGCCCTCGATGAGCTGTTCGTTGTGCCAGACCTTCACGAACGCGATAGTCTCGTGGCTTTGGGTGATGCGAGCCACGTCCTGAAAGGTCACCTGATCGCTAAACCCGGTGAGCGGCGCCGCGGTGCGCAGCGGCTGCATCGGCCCCAGGAACCCCGCGCCCGTGCCGCGGGGAAACAAGAGGAAGACGAGCACGGCCGCACCGATCGCCACCATGGCAACCAGCCCGGTGAGGCGGCGCATCGACCGGGGCAGGTATCGCTGGTCCTGGCGCAACGTGCCCGGGCTGATCTTTTCCGCCGGCACCGGCATCGCCGCCTTGGCCAGGTCGGTCTCAGATTTGAGGTGAAACAGCAGGCAGCAGTACAGCGACAGGAACAGGTACGTCACGAGCAGCAGGCCGAACCAGAGGCTGGCCGTGTTCATCGACGCGGCCACCATCAGCAGCAGACTCAGGATCAAAAGCTGCGCGTAGTCACGGTTGGCCCGCAATTCCCAGAGTTTTACTAATTGGAGAAAGACCAGGAACTGCCCGACGACCACGACCGGAGCAGTCTGGCTGATCATGAGTTCGCGGGCGACGTACAAAACCGCGCCGATCGTGATCAGGTTGGCAAGGAGCCGCGACATCGGACGGAACCGCCCGATCGCGACCAGCCACGCGTTCAGCAGGATGAACGCGACCGCGACCAGCCACAGGCCGAGCAGTTGGCCGGCCATGGCAAAGCCGCTGATGCCCAACAGCAGGAGCACGAACAAGGCGGGTTTGAACTGTCGGATATCGTACATGGGATTGGATCAAGGCGACGCGGGGACGCCGGGACGCCCAGACGCGGAGACAAGCGGATCGGCTTCAAACGCCCCTGCGGATTCTTTCCCCGCGTCCCCGTGTCTCCGCGTCTCCGCGTCTCTTCGAATTTGCTCCGGCGGCGCCTGGTCCGGGGGCATACAGGTGCCGAAATCGACGTCGTCGGGGAACGTAAACCAATTGCGGGCCCGCGGAGAACCGGCCGGGATGATGAGCATGCCAGTCCGGCCACTCTCAAGGTTGCCGACCTGAATGTCGCGCGGGGTAAACAGCACGGGCGTCGTGCCGGCGTGCAGCACCGACCGGCAGGCGTCCAGCAGTTCCTCCAGCCGATGTTCGGTGTTCAGCGGAAGGCGGGCGAGCACCGAAAGCATGTCGTCGCGGTGACGCTTGCCTCGTGTGGGAGGAAGGGCGACCCAGTGCCCCGACCAGACGCACAGCCCGACGGCCAGTTCCGCCTCCAGGGCCGTGGTCGCCAGCGAGGCGGCCATGGCGATGCTCTGTTCGACGGTCGCGTGGCCCGCGACAGACCGGGACGCCAGGAACGTATCCACCAGGATCGCAATCCGAGGCGGGGAGACGCGGGTCATCTCCTTGGAGACCAGAGTGCCGGAGCGGGCGCTGCGCCGCCAGTAGATCCAGCGCGGGTTGTCGCCCGGGCGGTAGTCCTTGACGCCGTAAAACTCGTCCGTCCCGCCGGGGCGGGGCCGGACCGTCTCGCCCGTCACGTCGGCCGAACGACAACGCCGAAGCAGCTTCGAATCCACCCGGGCCCGCGGCGGATGGATCAGCATCACGTCCTTGTGCCGCTCCGTGATCGCACGCTTCACGAACCCAAACGGGAAGCTCGTCGCGAGCTGATGCCGATCGAGTTCGTGCAGCCCCCGTCTTTTGGGGATCACCAACGCCGGCACCGACGCCGTGGTCCGCGGCGCGACGTGCAACATGTACGCCTGAGGCTGGGTCGTGAATGCCTGCCCCCCGTCCAACTCGGCAATCGAGACGGAAAGGCTCGGCCAATACCGCTTGTCGTTGCTCACTTCATAAGTGATCGACACCGATTGCCCGACGCAGCCGTTCTCCGGCAGCGTTCGGTGAACGGTCAACCGGCGCAGGACAAGCCGGCTGATGGTGCCGCTGACGATCAGGATGCCGATCATCAGCCCGAAGACGCCGAACAGCAGGTTCGCCTGGCTGTTGATGGCGGCCAAACCCATGAACAGCATCATCGCGACGTAGACGACACCCGTGACCGAGAAATCGAGCGCGGGGCGTCGGCGAACGACCGTGGCGGTCGAGCGTTTTGGGGATGGACGGGCGCGGCGAAACATGAACGGGTAAACGTGCGACCATTCTACGCGCCCGACGGGGTCATCGTAAAACAAAACGCGTTGTGCACGGGATGGAAGCAGGGTTCGGGGTTCAGGCGCACGGAGGGAACGCTTCCGTACCAACCTGAACCCTGAACCCCGAACCCTCCGATTACGTCCCGCGCATGACGCCGTTCAAGCCGCACGCGCCTCGCTGCGCGGCCCAATTACTTGCCCGGCTCAGCCCATTCCGTGTGCACGAACGTGCCAGGCTGATCCGTGCGCTCGTAGGTATGGGCGCCGAAGAAGTCGCGCTGCGCCTGGATCAGGTTGCCCGGCAGCCGCGCCCGGCGGTAGCTGTCGTAGTACGCGAGCGACGCGCCGAACGCCGGCAGGCCAATGCCGTTCGTGATTCCGATCCCGACGACGCGCCGCCATGCCTCCTGCCGGGCCGCGATCTTCTCGCGGAACTCCGGGTCGATGAGCAGGTTCGACAAGTTGGGGTTCTTCTTGAACGCGCGGGTGATGTCGTCGAGGAACACCGCGCGGATGATGCACCCGGCGCGCCAGATCATCGGCAGGTCGGGCAGGTTCATGTGGAAGTCGAACCCGCCCTTGTCCTTCGGCCTGTTCGCCGCCGCGAGCATCGCCATGCCCTGGGCGTACGAGCAGATCTTGCTGCAATAGAGCGCGTCTTTCACGTCGTTGATGAACTGCTTGACGTCCCCGGCAAGCTTCTTCGGCTCCGGGCCGGCCAGGATCTTGCTGGCGGCGACGCGCTCGTCCTTCAGCATCGAGATCTCGCGGCTATCGACCGCGGCGGCCATCGTCGGAACGGGAACCACCTCGTTCAAGGCCGATTGGATCGTCCACGTCCCGGTCCCCTTCATGCCCACCACGTCACGGATCTGCTCGACCAGCGGTCGCTTCGGGTCCTGCGGGTCGGGGAAGTTGATGACCTTCTGCGTGATCTCGATCAGAAAGCTCTGGAGATCGTTGCCCTTGTTCCACTCGCCGAACGCGTCAGCCAACTGTGCGTTGGACAGCCCGGCGACGTTCTTGAGCAGGTCGTAGGCCTCGGCGATCAGCTCCATGTCGCCGTACTCGATGCCGTTGTGAACCATCTTGACGAAATGGCCCGCCCCGCCGTCCCCGCAGTACGTGACGCATGGGACGCCATCGCTCGGGGCTTTGGCGGCCACCTTTTCGAGCACCGGCTTGAGGTGGTTGTACGCCTCGCGGTCCCCGCCGGGCATCAGGCTCGGGCCCCATAGCGCACCCTCTTCGCCACCAGAGACGCCCATGCCGAAGAACCGGATGCCGGTCGGCTTGAGTGCCGCCACGCGTCGTTCGGTGTCGGTGAACAGCGAGTTGCCCCCGTCGATCACGATGTCGCCCGGCTCGAGGAACGGCTTGAGTTCGTCGATCACCATGTCCACCGGCTTGCCCGCCTTCACCATGATCAGGATGCGGCGCGGACGCTCCAGCAGTTGAACGAACTCCTGCACGGTCTTGGCCCCCTTGGCGTTCTTGCCCTTGGCCAACTCGTTGATGAAGTGCTCGGTCTTCGAATACGTGCGGTTGTACACGGCGATGGGGAACCCGTTCCGCTCGATGTTGAGCGCAAGGTTCCGACCCATCACTTCAAGTCCGATGACGCCGAATGCCTGACCCGCCATGGCAGACCTCTTCTTCCCGTATCCAGGTGTGAACGTGCGTGCGTGGGCGCGTCGCCCAAAAGGGAAAACATTGTGAGCTTTTCCGCCCGATGTGCAAACCCCCAAACAGCTCCCGCCCTTCCGCCGCCTCACCGCATTGCCATGCCGATGTAGCGCAATGTGACTCAATGTGGCCGCATCCGCCCCCTTCGACTCCGCCCCCTTCAGCGCGGCTCGGGGATCTTCGACCGCGTCGAAGGGCGTGCCTCAAATGTCCCAAAATGTCTCCTAATGTCCCGCCGTTTCATCATGTGCTTGCGTGGGACATTGCCGGGATTAACATCCGCAGCCCCTCCCAGAGACGGGTGGAGTCGACCGCGTCTCCCCAACTGCCCGCCCGCGCCTCACCGTGCAAAACCCTGTTTTTGTGGCGCCGTGTGGCGCGTTTCCGAAAGGTAAAAACAATCCAAGCCCATTCACTACAATCAATTACACCATTCTTTCCCATTTTAACGATGCGCCACACGTCGCCAAACATTATAAAACTAAATCACAATACGACATACAGAGAGATTAACGAAAGCCTCGAGCACTGAAACGGCCCTCCGCGCCCTTTACGTCGCCACACGCCTGTCCTCCTGCACGCGCTGCCAGCAACCGATCATCAGCAAGCCGAAGACGCCGAGCAGTAAGAGCGTGGAAAGGATCCTACCGGAACGAATGACGCACTCGTTGCTTTACATCGCGCGGCCGACGCGATCGCCGCCCGGCCCCGCCGCTACCGAGACGTTACGGCCTGCGCCCTGGAGGGGAGCTAAATGAGAAGGAAGAGAGGGTGGGAGAGGGAGCCTGAGGGAGAATGCGGGCGAGAACAAAATGAATTGAATCCTTTCCGGACTGCCTCCGACCTGAGCACTTTTCCGAGCTCACACCCGCCGATTCACCAGTCGCCGGTAAGCTTTGATCGCATCAACGGCCCGGTCGCGATCCGGCCCCGTGAACATTCGCTTGATTTCTTCGAGATGCTCGCGCGCCAAGCTCACCCAGTAATCTGCGGTCCGGAAATCCTCGGTGTCCCGGTCGCCCATCACGTAGTCCGCCTTGATGCGATATCCGTGCAGTTGTGCAAGCTCGGACCCGGCGATTCTCAGTTCGGGAATGCCGCAGTTCAGCAGGTCCTGCCAAAGCTTTTGGTGTATCTCCTGGCGGCTCGGCGGAGTCAGGCCGGCGTCCTCCATCCATTTTGCCGTCGCTTGCAGAACTCCGTAGTAGGCACGGCCTAAGCCCGCGCGACAGCCGCAAGGCGTCTTGCGACCGACGAGTTCCTCCCCCAGATGCAGGTATTCTTCGGGATTCATCTCACACGAAACTAATGGCGAGCCGAACGTCCAGGGACCGTTCCGGCGGTGCCGCCGACAGCCATGCCCGTGTGAACCGTCGATGGGCTTCGCGGATCGCCGGGCCGGTGTCCCGAACTCGCGCGGTGATCTCGATCCACTCCGCCCCCGAATCCGGATCCTGGATCTTTGCGTAGGTCGGGCCTGTGACCAGAGGGAGGTGCTCGGCGGCCAGCCGGGCGGCTTGGGCAACGAGGAACTGCAGCCCGCTGCGGTCAATGAACGCCTGCACGTCATCTCCCGGCTGGGGACGCGGAACGATCGAGGCGAGGTTCGTCGAAGAGCGGCTCATCCTCTGCCTATTGTACACGCTGCCGCCGTTCGGGACAGAGCGCCTCGCAGATCCCGCAACGACCCTGTCGCTGTCCGACCTTTGCGCGTTTTGCGCCTTTTGTGGCTCTCCAGTCTGAATCCGTCCACGCCGGTTGCACGCGGTCCCCGGCTCTCGCTCGCCGCCGCACGGCGGTACAATCCTTCCCGATGATCCGCCGCCTATTCACCACCGCGTCCGTGTTGTCGCTGGTGTTGGCCTGGCCCGCGCTGGATCACGCTGCCGGCCCGCCAAGATCGGCCCCCGCGGAGTCCCCGTACGCGCCCGTCGGACGGGTGGACGGGGCGGCGCACGGCGTCCATTCGCCCTTCACCTGCGACGGCCGCGCGTTCGTGACGGCCGCCGGCGACGCCGTCCGCGTCTGGGACGCGGCCACGCTGCGGTCGCTCACCGGTCCGCTCCCGCATCCCGGCCTGCGGTTCTACCGGCTCGCGTCCGCGGGCGACACGCTCCTCACCGCCAACGCAGACGAGGTCCGCGTCTGGGACGTCGCCAGTGGCCGGCTGCGCTCCGCCACGCGCGTCAGCAGGCGGAA
>DASXMX010000650.1:0-3555 GCA_036495445.1 Tepidisphaeraceae bacterium | reverse complement strand
GTGAGGAATTGGAACTGAGGGAGCGGCTCACGACGATGCTGTAGGCGGACGCATGAATCTTCCATTCGTGATCGATAATCAAATCGTTAAGGCATCCACGGTGCTCCGCTCTCTCCTGGCGCGCAGCCGCGCGTGTCCGGTGGATATCGCCTCGGCCTATTTCACCGTGTCGGGTTACCGACTGCTAAAGGAGGCCCTGACCGAACTAGGCGCGTTCCGGCTGCTGCTGGGCAAGGAGCCGGAGGCGGCGCCCGACCTGGGGCTGCGGCCCCGGGCGGACGCGGCGCTGCGGGCGGAACTGGCCGGGCTGGCGCTGGACAAGGCGACGCTGGCCCTTGTGGAGGAATTGATCCAGTTCCTCAAGGAAGAGAAGGTCGAGGTCCGGCTGTACGATAAGGGGTTCCTGCACGCCAAGGCGTATTTGTTCCATCAGGACCGGGTCGGCCCCGGGAACTACGCCGACCGCATGCGGCCCTTCGCGGCGATTGTGGGGTCGAGCAACTTCACCGGGCCGGGGCTGGAGGGGAACAAGGAGCTGAACCTCGTCCATCGCGTCTTCACGGAGGAGGACCCGGCCAGGGACCCCGACGCCGAGGCGCGGGCACAATACCTGCGGAGCGAGAACTACCGCCGGCAGTTGGCGGGCGAGGGGCTGTTCGATGCGAAGGCGGCGCCGGCGGACGAGCTACCGATCATCGACCTTTTCGACGATAAAGTGTCCGGGACGGAACGGCGGCTGATCAAGAGCGAGGTCGGCGCGCGGGCCGTCATGGAACTGGAGCAGTGGTTCACGCGCAACTGGCAGGACTCGGTCGACTTCAAGTCGCAACTGATCGACCTGCTCGATAAGAGCAAGTTCGGGAGCTACCCGTACACGCCCTACCAGGTGTACCTCAAGGCGCTCTGGGAATACCTGCGCGACCAGCTCGACGGGAACGAGCAGCTTCTGCTGGGCAAGACGGCGATTGATCTTGCCGAGTTCCAGGAGGATTCGGTCAAGCGCGCCCGGCGGATCCTGCAGCGGTACGACGGCGTGCTGGTCGCCGACAGCGTCGGGCTTGGCAAGACGTGGATCGGCAAGCGGCTGCTGGAAGACTACGCCTACCACCGCCGCCAGAAGGCCGTCGTCATCTGTCCGGCCAGCCTGAAGGAAATGTGGAAGCGCGAGCTCGCGCAGTCCACCATCGCGGCCCAAATCGTCGGAATGGAGGAGTTGGGGCGCGACACCTTCGACGCCGCCCCGTACGGCGACGCCGATGTGGTCCTCATCGACGAAGCCCACAATTTCCGCAACGACAAGTCGCAACGCTACGTCGCACTGGACGACCTGATCCAACGCCGCGGCGGCAAGGGGCGCGAGGGGGAGCGGAAGAAGCTGATCCTGCTGACCGCCACGCCGATCAACAACGACCTGTTTGACCTTTATAATCAGGTCCGGCTGTTCACGCAGAACGAGCAGGACTACTTCCGGGAAGCGGGAATCGGCGACCTGCTCAGCTACTTCCGCGCGGCGCGGCGCGCCGCCTACAGCGGCGGCAAGCCGCCGGGCGAACTGCTCTTCAACCTGCTCGACGAGTTCGTCGTGCGGAACACGCGCCCCTACATCCGTGCCGCCTATCCAAAGGCGACGATCAAGGGCGAGAGCGTGAAGTTTCCCGAGCGTGAGTTGAAGACGATCACCTACAGCCTGAATGCGGTCTGGGGCGGGCTTTATCAGCACGTCGTCGATCAGATCGAGGCGCTGACGTTGGCGCCGTACGCACTCGACACATATCTGAAGCCCGATATTAAAAAGGAGAAGACCGAGTTCGAGTTGGGCCGCGAGGTCGGCCTCGTCGGGATCTTCAAGACGCGGTTTCTCAAGCGGCTGGAGAGCAGCGTCGAGGCCTTCCGCCTGAGCGTCACGCGTGCGATCGGGTTCGAGAAGGTTTACCTCGACATGCTGAACCGCGGGAAGGTGGTCGGCAGCGCATACTTCTGGAAGGCGCTGCGCATCGCGGGAATCGAAGCCGAGGACGATTTGGGTTCCGACACCCTCGCCGACGAGTTGTGGGACGACGAGCACGTGCGCGCGTATCTGGAGTCGCTGCCGCAGGTAGACCTGAAGCAGTACGAAGTGGATCGATTGCGCGGCGACGTTGAGTCGGACCTGCGCATCCTGCGTGACCTGAAGTCGCGGATCGCGCCGCTCGCAAAGCAAGACGCGAAGCTGGACGAACTCAAATCGAAGCTGGCCGGCGAGATGAAGGGGAAGAAGACCCTGATCTTCACCAGCTACCGCGACACGGCCCGGTACCTCGAAGAGGCGCTCAAGGACAAAGCGTGGCTGAGGGCGGCGGGCGAGCCGCATGTCCGGCGGATCGACTCGGCCAACCACCCCGACGAGCGCATGGGGATCGTCGCCGCGTTCGCGCCTGAGGCGATGAGAGGCACCGCGACCCCATCCGACGAACGCGAGATCGACGTCCTGATCTCGACCGACGTGCTGAGCGAGGGTCAGAACCTGCAGGACTGCGGCGTGATGGTGAATTACGACCTGACGTGGAATCCGATCCGCCTCGTACAACGGGCCGGCCGTATCGACCGGCTCCGCAGCCCGCACGACGTGATCCAGATCTGGAACATGTTCCCCGAAAAGGAACTGGAAGTGCTGCTGAAGCTGCTGGAACGCTTGACGAAACGAATCAGCCAGATCGACGACCTGGGGATGCTCGACGCGAGCGTGCTGGGGGAAACCGTTCACCCTCGAACCTTCAACGCGCTGCGTCGCGTGAAGGACGGCGATGTCACGGTGCTCGATGAGGAAGAGGCCCGCGCCGAACTGGCCGGGCCGGAAATGCTGCTCAAGCAATTGCGCGAGATGCTCAACCGCCACGGCGGCGAAGCCGCCCTCGACCTACCCGACGGCATCCACTCCGGCCTGCGGCGTCAGAAGCGGGACGGGATGTTCTTCTACTTCCGCGCCAAGCGCCCGGCCGGCCAGCACCGCCACTTCTGGCGTTACCTGGATTCGGCCTCGGGCAAGGTGATCGACAACCGCTTCGAGATCGCGCAGATCATCGCGTGCCAGCCCGACGAGCCACGGTTCATCGGAACGCAGGACGCGTTCGCAATGCAGGAGACCGTGATCGAAAGCATTCTCAAAGAAGAAACAACCGCTCGAACAAAAGAGGTCGTTTCCGCCACCAGCGACCCGATCCAGACCGCCATCGCGCAGGACATCAAGGACGGCATTCGACGCGGAACGGTGGACCGCGGCTTGGCAAAGGCCGCAATCCAGTTCCTCGGCCAGCCGATCGGGCGGGCGCTGATCCAGAAGCTGAGGGCTGTTCGGACCGAGTGGACGACCCACCGCGACGACGGCCGGCTCGTTCAGCAACTCACACAATTGGCTGCGGACTACGGGAAGCACGACGACGATCGAACCGCCGGCACCCTGGACCGCGCGTCAATTGAACTTGTCTGCTTCGATTATGTCTCCCCTTCGTGAATTCTCGCATTCGCAAGGAAGAAAACGGGAGGGGCGCGCACTACATCGGGGGTAGGGGATTGCTC
>DASXMX010000649.1:0-2714 GCA_036495445.1 Tepidisphaeraceae bacterium | reverse complement strand
GCCGAGTTCGCCCTGAACACGGCGAACCTGCCGACGCCCGCCAACGGATGGGCCTACATGCTGAGCACTCAGCCGGACCCGACGTTGGGCATGTCGGACCTGGTCGTCAGCTACGCCCCAGCCCCGGAGCCCTCGGCCCTGATGCTGCTGGCCCCCGCCGCCGGCGCCATGCTCCTGCGGCGTCGCCGCAAGGCCGGGTTGGCTGAAGCCGCCGCCTGAACGCGGCCCGGCCGGCAGCCAGAGTAATTCATCACAAACGCAAACGGGCGAGGCGCCTTTCGGGCCTCGCCCGTTTTCTTTGACGAGCCCTACCGCCTCGGGTCTCAGGCTGCGATGCTCCTGTCTGTGGCTTTTTCTCTCTCACATTTCTCTCTGTGTTCTCAGTGGTCTCTGTGACTGCCTTTCAAGCGACGCCACGGGCATCCGGACACGCCGAATCCAGCGATTACGGATCGACGCAGGCGCGCCGTGCCAGTACCATGCCGCGCGGGCGAAAATGGAGGATCTGCTAATATGCGTCATCTCAATCGAATCGCGGCGGCGTTGCTGGCCGGACTGCTGATCGCGGGCTGGGGTTTGCCGCGCGCGACGTCGGCCGCGGAGAAATCGGAAGGACTCATGATCAACGTCGGCCTTCAGCTTTACAGCTTCCGCGACCAGATGGCCAAGGACGTACCCGGCACCCTTGAGTTGGTTCATAAGATGGGCATCGACGACGTTGAAGTGGCCGGCGTGTATGGCTTGTCGGCCGAGCAACTGCGCGACGAGCTGAAGAAGAACCGCCTCAAGCCCAGCGGCATGCACTTCCAGTGGCCGGAGCTTTCTGAGCACCTCGACCAGGTGATCGCCGATGCAAAGACGCTCGGGCTGGAGTACGTGACGCTGCCGTGGATCCCGCACAACGGCGAGTTCACGATCCAGAACGCCCACGACGCCGCCAAGGCGTTCAACAAGTGGGGCAAGCGGCTCGCGGAAGCCGGGCTGAAGTTCACCTACCACGCGCACGGCTACGAGTTCCGCCCGCAGCCGGGCGGCGGCACGCTCTTTGACGTGATGGCGAAGGAAACCGACCCGAAGTACGTCAACTACGAGCTCGACATCTTCTGGGCCTACGACGGCGGCGCCGACCCGGTCAAGCTCATGGAAAAGTACCCCGACCGCTTCCCGCAGATGCACCTGAAGGACATGCGCAAGGACATCAAGACCCCGAACTACACCGGCCACGAGGACGTGGAGGCCGACGTCGCCATGGGCAGGGGCCAGCTCGACCTCCCGGCCATCCTGAACGAGGCGATCAAAATCGGCGTCAAGCACTACTACATCGAGGACGAGTCGAAGGAATCGGTCCAGCAGGTGCCGGTGAGCATTCGGTACGTGCGATCGATCGGGCACTGAGTGGGCTGCGAGGCAAAGGCGAGAGAAAGAGTAAGATCAGGATTAAGATTAGGAAGAAGATTAGGAGCAGGATGAAGAGTAAGAGTAGGACGGCCCATTCGGAAGCGCGGTCCTCCTCTTACTCCTGCTCTTGCTCTTACTCTTCTTCCTAATCCTAATCCTCATCTTAATCTTACTCTTCCTACCTACCCCCAAATGAACGATTCCCCTGCCCCGTTCCTTGCCATCGAGATCGGCGGCACCAAGCTGCAGATCGTCGCGGGCGACAGCGCCGGGCGAATCACCCGACGCTGGCGTGCCGCGGCCGACCGCGAACGCGGCGGGCCGGGGATCTGCGACCAGCTTCGCGCGGGCCTGGCGGAAATCCGCGCCGGCCTCTCGCCGCGCGCGGTGGGCGTGGGGTTCGGCGGGCCGATCGACTTCCGCACCGGCCGCATCGCCCGCTCGCACCAGATCCACGGGTGGGAAGGTTTCGAACTGAAGCCATGGCTCGAGCAGCAGACCGGCCTGCCCGTCGCGACGGAGAACGACGCGAACACCGCCGCCCTGGCCGAGGCGGTGGCGGGCGCGGGCGCCGGGGCGAGCCCCGTCTTCTACTTCAACCTCGGCAGCGGCGTCGGGGGCGGGATCGTGATCGACTCGAACATCTTCCACGGCCTGCCGCCCGGGGAAGCCGAGTTCGGCCACCTCCGCCTCGATCGCACCGGCGCAACCGTCGAATCCCGCTGCTCGGGTTGGGCGGTCGACCGGCGGATTCGTGCCACAGCCGACGTGCAGCCCAATGGCCTCCTCGCCCGCCTGCTCGATCCCACGCACGGCGGCGAAGCGAAACGCCTCGCCGCCGCGCTGGCCCAACACGATCCAACCGCACAAACGATCTTGGCCGAACTGGCCGACGATCTGGGCTTCGCCCTCTCGCACGTCGTCCACCTGATTCATCCGTCGTTGATCGTCATGGGCGGCGGGCTTTCGCTGATCGGCGACCCGTTGCGAGGGGCTGTCGCCGACGCGCTGCCCCGGCACGTCATGGAAGCGCTCCACCCGGTGCCGCCGGTTCGACTGGCAAAACTGGGCGAGGATGCGGTGCCGGCTGGGGCGCTGATTCTCGCCAGTCGTCTGTAGGGACGAACCTTGTGTTCGCCCTCCGTAGGGGTGAACCTCGTGTTCACCCTCGTCGTCGCGTTGCCAAACGACGGGCGAATACAAGATTCGCCCCTGCAGGGCGGGCGAACACAAGGTTCGCCCATACTTGTCTCCGCTGTCGAAATCCCACTTCCCGGTTCGACTAAAGGGCAAAGGAGAACACCATGACTGATGCA
>DASXMX010000648.1:0-24109 GCA_036495445.1 Tepidisphaeraceae bacterium | reverse complement strand
CGTCCACGACTTCCAAACCGGCACGCTCTACCCCTGGGAACAACACGTCACGTTCAAGGCCTTCTGGCGGTTGCTGATCCAGGGCCATTCCCTGGGCGAGACGACGGGGCTCGTGACGGTCCTCACTGGCATCTGCATGCTGACGGTTGGGATTCTCCTTCTGCTCGCGTGGCTGAGAACACGCCACACGGCGAGCGCAGCAAATCGCAATCGCCTCATCGCTGCAACCATTGTGGCGGCGCCGCTGCTGATGCCCTTCTATTTCGATTACGACCTGCTGCTGCTCGCAGTCCCGGCGGTGCTGTTCGCATCGGAATGCATGCGGCGCGAGCCGGGACGATCGCTGGGTTCCGCGGAGCGATGGGGCGTCGCCGCCTGGTCGGCGCTGTATGTGTGGCAATTGGTGAACACTGATGTTGGGGCGAAGTTCCATGTGAACCTCGCGGTCCCCCTGCTCGCGACGGTCGCTTCGCTGATGATATCACGGGTGGGACGAGCGGAGCGCGCAACCGCCCCGAACGTCGCGCCTGTGGAAGCCCCGATGCGCGACGCTGCATAGAAGACGCATTCCTCCCTTCCGCCGGACTGGTTAATTCATTGACCAGTCGCCCGCGCGCCGTCCGATAACCCTCGACCAACACTCAAAAACGCCACCCGCCCTCATTCTCGTCGATATCTCCTTCGTGCAGATCTTTCGCCCCGATCCGATGCATCCGATTCGCAAGCGCCTGTGGCAGGCGACCGCCGCGCTGGCGCTAGTGATGTCGGTCCTCGTCGTCCGCGAGGCCGTCGTCCGGAACATGGACGGATCGCATCGGCTCTCGCTGGGCGAAGATTTCCTCCCCGTATATGCCGCCGGGCGGCTGGTGCGGGAGGGACGGTCCGCCGAGCTTTACGCGATGGACCCGCTGGCGCGGATCGAGCGGCAGGTCGTTGCGGAGGCGGACCTTGAGCCGCTCCCGATCTACGGGCCGTTCCTCAACCCGCCCTTCTTCGCTGCCCTATATGCCGCCTTCGCCGCGTTGCCCTACCGTCCCGCCCTGTGCGTCTGGCTCGGCTTCAACCTGCTGCTCATTGCCGGCTCGGCGGCGCTGCTGTGCCGGATGATGCCGCGAAAGGTGGGTCCGTTGACTTGGGGGCTGATCCCCCTGCTGCTCGTGCTGCCGCTGCCGTTCTGGGAGGCGATGTGCCATCAGCAGAACACGTTTCTGTCGCTGTTCATCCTGTGCGGGGTGGTGACGTTGTGGCGCGGTAGGGGCACACGGCGGTGTGCCCGGGCGTACGGCCGTACGCCCCTACATGCGGAGGGCACACGCCGTGTGCCCCTACATGATGTCCTCTGCGGCGGCCTTGCCGGCCTGCTGTTTTACAAGCCCCAACTCGCCCTCGCCGTCGCAATCGTCCTCGTGCTGACTCGCGGGTGGCGCGCGATGCTGGGACTGGCAATCACCGGTTCGCTGCTCCTGCTCTTCACCCTCTGGCAGATGCCCGGCACGCTGACGGCGTTCCTGCACTCCCTGCCGCCGACGATTCATTGGATGCGGACGGCCCTGCCCTATAACTGGGGCCGGCAGGTGACGCCGCAGAGTTTTTGGCGGCTGGTGATTCAGGGACACGTGATAGGCGAAACGAACGCGCTGCCCAAGACGCTGGCAATCGCGACGGCGCTGGGCTTCGCGGGCATGCTCGCAATCGCAGTGATCCGTTACCTGCGTTGGGGATCGGATCGTGCGCAATCGCTCGACCGCCTCATCGCCGCGACGATCGCGGCGATGCCGTTGATGATGCCCTACTACATGGACTACGACCTGACGCTGCTGGCGATCCCGGCGGTGCTGCTGGCCGCGGAGTGGGTGCGGACGCCTGCGACGATCACGCAATCCGACCGGTGGCTCTTCGCAGCCTGGATCGCCCTGTTCCTCGAGTTCTACGGAAACCCGGGGCTCGGCACGCACGCGCGGTTGAACCTGGCGGTGCCGTTGATCGGGATCGTTGCGGGGCTGTCGATCTCCCGGTGCCTGCGACGGGAGGTCGCAACGGAGGCGGTGGACCGGTACGATGCACCGGAACTGAGCGCGGCTGCGTAGAACATCGCTTGGTTTAGCCGGCACGCATGCGTGCCGGTTACACGGGATCGCTCACGGCGCGCGGGAAGGGAACAGGAAGGCGAATGAAGCTGAACTTTTGGCAATGGCTCGGGATCCTGCTGTTGATCGTCGGGGCGACGTGGTGGATTTACGACTGGGCGCACCCGAAGGCGAAGCCGGGGCCGGCGCCGGTCCCGCCGACGACGCAGAACGTTCGCTCCGCATGAGCGCCGACGCGACGGGCGCCGGGCGTCCACCCGCCGCTCCCTCGAGTTCGATCCGGCGGGACCTGGCCGCCGCGTATTTGGCGAGCGCGAGCCGGTTCGGCAGCAGCGTGGTCATTTCCGCCCTGCTCTTCCGGTATGCCGGCGCGGCCGCGTTCGGCATGTTCGCCCTCGTCCGCGGGACGATCGGGCTGCTCAACTACACGACGCTCGGGCTTGCGCCCGCATTGATCCACCGGGCCGCAGGCGCGGTGGCCGAGCCGGTGCCGGTCCTCCCGGCCGATGAAGGGGTGCCGGGGAGCGTGCTCGCCTATGAGACGCCCGAATCCTACCTGACGCCCGAGCCGCCCCGCTCGCCATTACAAATTCTCTATGCCAACGCATTGCAAATTGCCTTCTTCACGGGCTTGATCGGCATCGCCATCAGCGTCGCTTACGCGATCTGCTTCGAAAAGCTCTACTACGTCCCGCAACAGCTCCAAGGCGGCATGGCAGGGATCGTTCTTCTGCTGGGCATCGGCACAATCCTCCGCCTCGCGAGCGATGCCTCGGGCGGCGTGCTGCAGGTCCGACACCGGATCGCGCAGGACAACCTCATCTTGGCCGCTGGCGATCTGCTCTGGATGGTAAGCTCCGCCCTGTTCGTCTTCATCCTAGCGGACCGGGACGCCAAGTTCGTTGCCGTGGCGATGCTTCACGTCTGCTCCGGCGCGTTCGTTTTCCTCGCGAGATATCGCGTAGCGAGGGAGGAAACGGGCGTCGGCTGGCCAAGGGAGGACTGGATCGACGGCACCCTGGTCCGATCACTGCTCGGCTACGGCCTGCTCGTGGTTGCCGCGCAGCTGGCGGATTACCTCTACGCCCCCACGGACTACATCCTGATTAACCGGCTTCTCAATCGGACCGAACCGATGGCCCTGGCCTATTACGCCCCCGCCGTGCAGATCGACTCGGGACTGCTGCTGCTGGTGACCGGGCTGTCGGCCGTTCTGCTGCCGAAGGCGGCGATCGCCCACGCCGAGGGATCGACGCACACGGTGCGGCGCTACTACATCCGCGGGACGCTGGCGAGCCTTGCGATGCTCGCCGCGGCGTCGCTTTGCGTCTGGGCCGCAGCGCCGTGGATCCTGCGCGTCTGGCTGGGCAACCCGATGGCCGGGACGCAGGCGATCCTGCCGCTGGTGTTGATCGGCACGACGCTCGGCGGCGCCAGCGCCGTCGGCCGCAGCGTGCTGTTGGCCGTCGGCAGGGCGCGGGCGTTCGCGATCTCGGTGCTGATCGCCGGCGTCGTGAACGCCGGGTGCAGCTACGTGTTCGTCCGCTTCTTCCACTTGGGGCTGCCGGGCATTTTGCTCGGGACCGTCGTCGCGGTGGTGTTGCGGTGCGTGTTCTGGATGCCGTGGTACGTCCTGCACACGCTGCGGAGGCAGGAGGGGAAGGAAGTGCTGAGTGCTGAGTGCTGAGTGCTGAGTGCTGGGTGGGTTCGACCGTCCCAAGCGCCTCACAAGCCGGGGCAGAGCGGCGCCGGGAACGCTGCGGGTGCGGTTCGCTTGGCCGCCGCGCCGCCCCGGGTCTGGGATCGCTCATCTTCTCCGGAGACGGGAACGGGACGGCGCACCCGGACCCGGGGCGGCGCCGGGGCGCGAGTCAACAATCAAACGCCCCCTTCCGCGCTCTGCCCCGGCTTGTGCGGCGCTCGCGCGAGCGAAAGATCACCGGTTTCTTCCACCGATTTGATAACATCCGCGTCGTGATGGCCCCTCAGCTCAAGTTTGCCGAAATGCGGCAGGAGTTCTGCTATCGTACGCCTCCATCGCCCGATACGGACAGCGGGATTGATGCACGAAATCGCCACGGGTGTCGCGAAGGGCAGGAGTGACATGGGTATTGTGGTTGCCGCGCCGCTTGTGTTTCTGGGGGTCTTCGTGACTTACGGCATTGTCCGCTTTTGGCGCGGCATGTACTGGTTCCAGAGAGAATTGGCCACGGTCGTGGTGTTCACTACGTTGGCAGTTGCCAACCGCATTGTGTTCATGGAAGTAATGCATTGCCGGCTCGGGGGCCTTCCGAGCCATGGTAAGATCGAACACGGGAGGTATTTCGTCGGGGATCGCCAAATATACCACGAGGTTTCGGCCGCGACCTATCGAGATAGCATGAGTTACGAGACATGGTCAGGTCGTGCAGCACTGATTTCGATTGTGGCGCTTGTAATCTCTTGGGGCTATGCTGGCATTGCTCGGAAGAATATTCCGAAGGACGGAACCAATGTGGCGCCGTCGACAGCAGTCGCCGTTAAGGATGTACCGATCTACGCCAACGTCGTGAGGAGAAGGGCAATTCTGCTTAATGCTCTAAGTATCACTTCTGGTGTTGGGACCGTCATTGGTGCATGGCTGTGCATGGTGCCAATGTTGCGGGGAGGGAGACCTTATTTGATGTTTGGAGTTGCGGTAGGTTGTTGCGTGGTATGCATCGTATCTCACATTATGGGCCGTCGCGAGTGGACAAGGTTCGATTCTGAGCGAAAGGATGACACGCGCTGTCGAAACTGCGGTTATTCCCTGAGGGGGAATACTAGCGGTGTATGCCCGGAATGTGGTGTCGGGCGGGATGGCGGTCGGGCGGCGGGTCGACGTCTTCAACGGGGGCGGTGACGGCGCGATGTTCGCGCTGGCGCAGCATCGCCGGCGATTCTATCAGCTCGGACTCACCTCAAGCAATCACGGTCACTCGGGTTTTCGGCCGTGGCGGGTCCGTGAAACATAAGGCGGCCCTCCTTCCCCCTCCCCCGGCACTCCGGGGGACGCGAGCGGAATTAGCGACTGCCCGCGAGCGGGCTGGGGAGGGGGTTCCGTCGGGAGGCGCACTTGAGCAAACCCCCTCCCTACTCTCCCCCGGAGTACCGGGGGGAGGGAAATGCGACAGCCGCCGGAGGCGTCGCGGACCCGGCCCTGGCATTCATTTCCTGGGGTTTTCGCCCTTGAAGACCTGGTCGATGGTGGTCGTGATCACGCCCATGCTGGTGGGCTGGACCTTGGGGTCTTGGACCGTGCCTTGAACGTCGATGCGGAGCAGTTCCTGGCGGGCGCCGCGCCAGAGGTCGGTGATGAACGGGATCTTGAAGCCGGCGGGGTTGTCGGTGGTGAGGCTGAGGCGGACCTGCTTGGTGCCGAAGTCGAGGTAGCCGGTGCCGCTCATCGCCATGGCGTCGGCGCGGAGGTCCATCTGCTCGAAGTTGATGCGATTGCCTTCGACCGTGTACCGGGCGGTGCCGCGGGTGAAGGGCTGGCCAATGGGCAGCGCGAGGTTGGTCACCTGCATGAGCCCGAGCATGAGCGGGATGCGGTAGAGCTGCTTGCCGGCGACGACGACGTCGCCTCGGCCGCGGCGGGCGGCAGGGTCGTCCCATTTGCCTTCCAGCGCGAGGCTGGCGGTCAGCTCGCCTCGGATGTCGGCGTCGGCCTCGCCGGTCAGCGCCCGCACGTCGGCGTTGCGGACGGCTAGGTTCATCGTGTAGCGGTTGGCGCCCTGGTCCGGGAACGTGATCACGCCGCCCCCGCCCACTTCGCCGCCGGCCACGGCGGCGCGGAAGTGGTCGATGTGCAGGTCGTTGTGGCCCGGCTCGCGCGACAGGTCGAACCGCAGGTCGCGCATCGGCCGGCCACCGAGCTTGAGCGACTCAAACGCCAGCGCGCCGCTCAGCCCGTCGAACTTGCCCGCCCGCGTGCCCGCGGCGAACCGCATCCCACCCTGCACGTCGGTCATCGGCATCCCCGCATCGAGGCTCGCATCCTTCAGCGAGACCGTCCCGGCCACGTCGATGTCCGGGTCGGCCTGCGTCGAGGCGGAGCCGCGGTACGACAGCTTCGAGAAGTCGAACCCGATCGTCCCGCGGAGCTTCAGCGCGTCGAGGATGTCGCGCATGATCGGCGGCATGGCCTTGTGGAACTCGTCGTCGATCGGCATCCCCTCGCCGTGCAGCGTCAGGTTCCAGGCCGGGGCCGCACCGAGCGATCCCTCGCCCGAGACGACGAGCTTCGCCTTCCCGTGCGTGCCGACGAGCTGGTCCAGCACCGCATGGCCCGGCACGATCTCGACCGACCCGCCGGTGAACGTCAGCGGATAGGGCGCCGTGCGGACGGTGACGGCAAGCTTCCGCGGGCGGAGGGTCGCGTGAAACGCGTTGGCCATCGACGCGGCCAGGTCGAGCTTGGGCGCGGCGCTGGCCAGGGCAACCTGGGCCGGACCTCCGTCGCCGCCGAGCGCGCCGTTGTAGTCGATGTCGGCGTCCACCGTCCCCTCGGGCCGGACCTCGTCCCACGCGCTGCGCCCCTCGGGCGGGAGCATCGCGTAGAGCGGGCGGTCCATGGTGAGATTGTGGGCGGCGACGTGCAGCTTCATCTGCGGGGCGGCGCCGGCGAAGGTGAACTTGCCGGTCGCGGCGATGTCGGCCGCTTCGCGGCGGCCGTGCAGGTCGAGGATATCGAGCCGGTCGTGCGTCAGGTGAAGCCTGCCGGCGACCGACGAGAGCGAGAACATCCCGTCGGCCGGCCAGATCGTGCCGTCGCGGACGGCCAAGTTCAGATCAAACAGGATCGGCGGGTCAGGCGCCTTTTCGGTCGGCTTCACCTTCCCGTGCCAGTCGTCCGGGACGACGGTGAAGATCCGCCCGTCGCCGTCGATCGTGCCGCCGATGCCGAGCTTCTTCAGCCATACCGCGTACTCGGGTGGCACCGCTGCCACCAGTTCGTCGTCCACGGGCATGCCGTGGACGTTTACCGTCAGGTTCATTTCCAGCGGCTGGTTGCGGAACGTGCCGGCCTCGGCCCACCGCACGCGGCCTTTCACGGCCGCCGTGCCGTTGGTTTCGTTGTGGCCACGGGCTTCCAGGATGTCGACGTACCCGTCGTGAACTTGGAACCTGGCCTTCGCGTGCTGCAGCAGGTACGGGAAGCCTTTGACCCGCCCCGACGCATCGGCGACGTCCACGTCGGTGACGAAGTCCACCCGCTGGCGCCGACCCGAGGGGCGGTGCAGCTTGCAGACGAAGTTCCCCTGGAACTTGGGGAATTCGCCGTTGCCGGGCGCGTCGAAGTTGCTCAGCGCCTCGCGGACGTCGGGCGGCATCGCGGCGGTGAGGGCCGGCTCGGAACAGATGTGCGTGCCGGTGGCGACCATGTCGAACCCGGGCTCCGGATACTCCGGGCCGATCGGCCCGACCCGGCCGCTGACGGAGACGACGGCGTGCTCGTTCGGCCCGCCGAGCTTCCCGTTCGCGTGGACGTTGGTCACGTAAACGTAGTTCTTGCCGGTGAACGGGTCGCGGCGGAAGGCCACCTTCCCGGTCGCCCGCTGGAACGGGTATTGGAACTCGTGAAAGTAGAAGCCGGCGTCGACGATCTCGGCCTGCACGCCGACCTGCGGCGCCTCGCCCGCGCGGACGCGGTCGACCGTCGCTAGGGCCCGGAGCCATCCCTGCGGCTTGATCTGGTCATAGATCTGCTTGACGTCCGGCGGGAGCGAATCGATGAACGTCGGGTGGGCGGGGAAGTACATCCCCTTCCCGTCGGCCGACCGCACCGCCAGGTGGAACGGCGCGTCCGGCCCGTACCCTTCCATCGACCCGCTGACCACGAACGCGTTGGTCGCGTCCGGGTGCTCGGCGTCCCCGCTCCCGACGCGGACCAGCAGGTCCTTCACCTCGATCCGATCCTGGTCGAACAGGAACGACCCGCTCACCTCCCGCATCAGGACGGGCGCGGTGTCGGTCATGTCGGAGAGGACATCGAGGGGGTTCAGGGTTCGGAGTTCAGGGTTCAGGTGCGCGAGGAAGAGTTTTTGGGAGGGCGAGGCGCCTGCCGAGCCGGGAATGTTCGCGTTCGAATGATTTGGCTCGGCAGGAGCCTCGCCCTCCCGCGCAACTGAGCCCTGAGCCCTGAACCCTGAACCCTCGCCCTCGGGGGCGTATCCCGCGATGCGGTACGGCGCCTCGGCCAGCGCCACCGCTTCGCGGGTGCGCTGCCAGCGGTCGATTTGGTCATGGGTGGACCACTCTTCGCGATGGACCGTGAGGGTGATCCCCTTGACGGTCGTCGCAACGGAGAACTTGGGCTTGCCCTTGGCCGACGGCGCGTACGTCACGTCGACGGATTCGATCCGCCCGCCCAGCGCGTGCCGCTCCCACCAGTCGCGCAGGTCGGCGGGGAACATGGAGCGAATGTCTTCGCTGAACTGGACGTTGCGGAGGTGGGCGGCGAGTTCGCCGGTGTTGATCGCGATCGTGCCGCTGGCGTAGGGGCCGAGGCCCTCGCTGACGCCGCGGCTCTGCATTTGGAACTGGTAATGTTCGCCGTCGCCGGCTGGGGTGAGCTGGCCGTCGATGTCCATCGAACCGACGGGGCAGACTTGGCCTGCCTTCACCTCGCTGATCTCGATGACCGCGTTGCGCAGCAGCAGCGAGGGGAGCGTGAGCTTGGACGGCGCGCCTTGAGCGGGTTGCGTCTGGGCCGGTTGGCCTTTGGCCAGCCGCTGGTAGTTCCACTGGTCGCCGCGAGGCTTTTGCGTGAGGGTCAGATAAACGTGCGGCTTCTGGGCGATGATTTCGGTCGCGTCGAGTTGGCCGCGGATCAGCTTGCGCGGGTCGTAGTTGACGAGGAACGAGCGGGCCGAGAAGAGCAGCGAGTCGGGCCTGCCGGGGCCGGCATCGACGTGGACTTTGACGTCATCGATGCGCAGACCCTCGAAGATCGACAGCGTCGCGCCGCCGATCTCCACCCGGCCGCCCAGCAGGTGGGACAGATAGGCCTGCGCCATCGTTCGAACGCGGTTGGAGTCGGTCAGGTAGGTGTAACCGCCGATAATCAGGCTGAGCAGACAAAAGAGCGTGCCCATCGCCCACCGGCGGAAGCGTCCGCGGTGCGGGCGGAACGGGTGCCCGCACCGCCAGGGGCGGTCGAGCAGGCACGACGGGTTGATCGAATAACGCGGCATCCAGCAAACGCGCACGACGCGGGGCGGAACTTATTAATGCCTATCGACTTTCGGACGCGATGCGGTCAAGCGGACAGTGCCCGACGCCAACTTGCGGCCCCGCCGGCCCCCACCAGTCCGGCCGCTACAACCGCCAAAGGCGGTTCGATCGGGATGCGATACCTTAACGAACCCACTGTGAGCATGTGGATGATACTGAAATAAATCGCGGGCGTAATCAGGAAAACCTTCGCCGACCTCCGCAGCCGGCCCCACAGCAATCCGATTAATACCAACGCGTCGAACGGGACCGAATACGCCATTGCCAATAACCGCAATGCCGGCCGCCCGTATTCGCGACTGAGCGGCACGGGCGACCACGTTCGGGCGAGTTTGGCTCCGGCCAACATCACGGCCCGCTCCGGGTGCGTTCGCGCGTAATCGATCGCCTCCTGCTTCAGGTGCTCGTCTCGTCCAACTTCATCCAACGCCTGTAGTTCCGGCATGCGATGGACGAAGCTCTGATCGCTGGCGCCGGTTGCGTCGGGGTTGTAGCCATCGCAGAGCGTGAAGCCCGAATTCGTGTCCAGCCAGATCCAATGACCGAGGACAACCCGATTGCGAACCACCCAAGGAAGCAGGCTTAACAGCGTCAGCATTACCATCGTGAGGCCCGGCGGAAGCCGCCAAACCCCTTTCGTGTACGAGTCTTCGGCTGACAGGCTGAGTTGTTTGTACGACACCTCACTCGCGGTGTTCAGAAAGACCGAGAGCAGCCCTAGCAGGACCGGCAGCGCGACCGCCGAGTGACGGACCAGCACCGAGAGGCTCAGGAGCAACCCGCCCGCCAGCCACAGGACTGTCGCCAGCCAAGGGCCTCGCCCGCCCCGTCCAATGACCAGCAAAACCATCGCCCAAGCGAGCATCGCCGTGAACAGCGTTTCGGACAGGAGCAGGCCGGTGAAGTAGATCAGGTACGGGTTGACCGCCACGATCCCGGCGGCCAGCAGCGGCGCGAAACGGCCCCCGATCAGTCGCCGGGCGAGCAGGTAAATCGCCAGCACCGTCGAGACATCTAGCAAAGCCTGGACGATCCGCACGGCGCGCACGCTCGCTCCGCACGCGGCGACCATCATCGGATACCCCGGCGTGCGAAACGCCTTCACCGCCTCGTTGAACCTTGGATCGATGAATTGCAGCCCGCCGCCGTGGAGCAGGTTCTGCGCGAGCGACAGATACTCGCGCTGATCAGGCAGCGCATCGATCGCCGCATCATTCACCGGCCGTGTGACGGCCCACCCGATGCGCAACGCCAAGGCCAACGCAAGGAGAATCAGGATCACCCGGGACCGGCCCGGGACATCGGCAGGCGATTCGACGGTCACGCCGGGTAACGTACCGCGCGGGGAAGGAAAGGATCAAACGGAGCAACGCGGGCGCGAGGGAGCGAAATATCCACCCCACCCGCCGGCCTTATCCGGCCCTTGTCCGATTCTCGACCCGCAGGCTCGCGTTGTTCTTCTGCGCCCAAGCGCTGCACTTCTCGATCAGGCGCAGGATGACGGGATCCGGCGAGTGATAGCAAGCCAAGACGATGCACACGCGATCCGGCGAGGGTATTCCGAACTCCGCGGCGAAATCGGGTGTGTTCACGTATCCGAGATAACCTTCCAACTTGTCGAGCAGAAGCTTCTGGTGCTCCGGCGATGCGTTCAAAGCGGAACTGACGACGATCGTCAGGTCGGCGCCGCCCTCGTTCCTCGCCCCAATGATGTCGATGCTGTCCAAGTTCTGTATCGGTGCCCCATGCGCCATCGGCTGATCCTCCTGGGCCAAGAAAAGGCCAGCATCCCAGATCCGTGGAATTCACACAACAAGATGCCGCACTCGCCGTGTCCCGCATCTCCAACCCTCCGTGTTCTCCGTGCCTCCGTGGTGATTCCCTTGCTTGACGCGCGCGCGCAATCTTAATCCCATCTTTCCGGAACCCGCCCTCCCCCATATACTTGCGGCCGAATCGCGGGCGGCCGCTGCTTCAGAGGGTAAGTGGCTTGTCCTGGCGAGGGGGGCCATCCGAGGTTCGGTACAGAGGAAGTGTCGCATGCCCAGCTATACCACAGCGGATATTCGCAACGTGCTGATCGCCGGCCACGGCGCGTCGGGGAAGACGGCCCTGGTGGACGCGATGCTGTTCGCCAGCAAGACCGTCACCCGCCGGGGCAGCACCCTTGACGGCAGCAGTTTCAGTGACTTCGAGAAGGAGGAGAAGGACCACAAGCACTCGATCTACTCGTGCATCCTGCACGCCGACCATGACGGCAAGCGGATCAACCTGATCGACTCGCCCGGCTCGCCCGACCTGATGGGCGCGGCAATGGCCGCGATGCCGGCGGTTGAGACGGTGACCGTCGTCGTCAACGCCCAGAACGGCATCGAGGTCGTCACCCGGCGGATCATGGAAGCGGCCAAGGACCGCAACCTTTGCCGGGCGATCATCGTCAACAAGATCGACATGCCGGAGATCGACCTCGAATCGCTGGTCTCGCAGATTCAGGAGACGTTCGGACACGAGTGCCTGCCGATCAACCTGCCGACCGAGGGCGGCAAGCGCGTGGTCGAGTGCCTGCTCAACCGCGAGGGCAAGAGCGACTTCGGCTCCGTGCCCGATGCGCACACCGCCATCCTCGACCAGATCGTGGAACTCGACGAAAACCTGATGGAGAAATACCTCGGCGGGGAGGAGCCCAACTACGACGCGCTGCACGCGCCGTTCGAGCGGGCGATGGACGAGGGGCACGTCGTGCCGATCCTCTTCACCGACGCGAAGAACAACGTCGGCATCACCGAACTGCTCGACGCGATCGCCCGCCATTTCCCCAGCCCCGAAGAGGGCAACCCGCGGCCATTCCTCACGGGCGACGCGCCCAACGAGCGGCAGTTCGAGTATCACAACGACCCGAACAAGCCGCTGCTGGCGCACGTGTTCAAGGTGACGACCGACCCGTTCGTCGGCAAGCTGGCGATCTTCCGCGTCCACCAGGGCAAGGCGGCGGGCAACTCGCAGGTCTTCATCGGGCACAATAAGAAGGCCATCAAGCTGGGCCACGTCTTCCACCTGCAGGGCAAGGAGCACCGCGAGGCGGACGGGATCATCGCCGGCGACATCGGCGCCGTCGCCAAGATCGAGGAAATCCACACGAACGACGTGCTGCACGATGACCACGCGCTCGACAGCGTTCACCTGCGGCCCGTGCAGTTCCCCACGCCGATGTACGGTCTGGCCGTCACGCCCAAGGCGCGCGGCGACGAGCAGAAGATCTCCGGCGCGCTCTCCAAGCTGGCCGAGGAAGACCCCACCTTCCGGTGGCACACCGACCGCCAGACGCACGAGATGGTGATCAACGGCCTGGGCGAGCTTCACCTGCGATTGATCCTTGAAAAGCTGAAAAACCGCAGCCTGCAGGTGGACACCAAGCCGCCGAAGATCGCCTACCGCGAGACGATCCAGGGCAAGGCCGAGGGGCACTACCGCCACAAGAAGCAGACCGGCGGCGCCGGCCAGTTCGGCGAGGTCTTCCTCCGCATCGAGCCGCTCGACCGCGGCCAGGGGTTCGAGTTCGTCAACGAGGTCTTCGGCGGCACGATCCCGGGCCAGTTCATCCCCGCCGTGGAAAAAGGCGTGCGCGAGCTGCTCGACCAGGGCGTCGTTGCCGGCTACCCGATCCAGGACGTCCGCGTGATCGTCTACGACGGCAAGCACCACCCCGTGGACAGCAAGGAAGTCGCCTTCAAGACCGCCGGCAAATACGCCTTCAAGGATGCGATCCTCAAGGCCAAGCCCGCCCTGCTCGAGCCGATCGTCAACATGGAAGTGATCGCCCCCGAATCCCACATGGGCACCATCACCGGCGACCTCTCCGGCAAGCGCGGCCGCATCCAAGGCACCGACATCCTCCCCGGCGGCATGGCCCAGGTGAAAGCCCAGGCCCCGCTCTCCGAGGTCATGCAATACCAATCGCAACTCAAGAGCGTAACGGGAGGACAGGGATCGTTCGTGATGGAACTGAGCCACTACGAACCCGTCCCCCCTCAGGTGCAGCAGCAGATCGCGGCGCAGTACAAGCCGAAGGCGGAGGAGGAGTAGAGGTGGGGAGAAGGGTTCAGGGTTCAGGGCGAAGCCGCCGAGTCCAGCCGCCATCGACTCGCGGTCACCGCGTCCTTGGCCGGGCCGCCGGAAGACCGCTGTGCGGTTTCGCGCCAGGCGCGCCAGCCGCCGCGCGCCGCTCCTGCAATGGCCGGTCGATCGCGAGAACCGGCTTTGCGAGTCGAGCGGATGGGGACGCTAGTGGGAAATCGTCGATCCCGCACCCGATCCGTCGCCGTCTACACCACCCCCGACGGCCCCCCATCAATCATTTCAGAAGCCGGCGCCCTCGAAGGCAGACTCGTCCTGCCGGGACTGACCTTCCGCGTCGCCGACATGTTCCTCAACGTTCCGCGGGCGTGAGCGAAGAACGCGGGACGGGCCATGCCTATTCCGGCGGAATACTTGCAAGCAACACTCTTTCCCGTGCGCGGAGTTGGCCCACCTCAAGTGCAGCCGCCTCGCCTGTCGATTGCAGCGCCGCCACACTTGCCTGCCAGTTCTGCCTCGTCTCGGCCGCGCGGGCATTCCGCACTTCCAATGCGCGGGCGACCGCGGCGGCGGGATCTGCTTGATAGCGAGCGATGGCCAGTGCCTGCTGATATTCGTTCTCGATCTGCAAAAGCTCGGAATTGCATTGCGCGTTCAGGTTTTTGACAGCGTCTGCATTCGCGGCAGCCTTTGGCAGCAGTTCGGCAATACGGTGTTCGATGGCCTCCCATTCGGGCTTCACCACGGCAATGGCGGACTGCCGGGCGAGAAAACGCCGCCGTTGCTCCAACTGGTCCCACTCACGTTGCCGCTGTAAGGCAACGGTCGCAATTACCGCATTCCATGCCCGATCGCTGCATTCGTACCATGGGCAGCCCGCGACCAGGCCGCCCAAATCGGTCATGCCGGTGGCAACATGCGCCAAGCCGCATTGCTGGGCCTCACCCGCAGTCAAAGTAAGAATTTGTCCGCTGGATTTGACCATCTTCCCGGGTCCTGACGTATGCAAAACCGGCTTGCCGTTCTCTGTTGCCACGAAAATCTGCAAATCCAATTCGCTCATTCCCCGTATAAGCAAATCCGCGTGACCGCCGTGCGCCGTTGAGGCACGAATCTTCGCTTCAAAAGCCGACCGGAACTTGGCATCTACGTCGGCCGGGCCGTTCTCGGTCATGGCGAACGGCACCGCTGCGCCGATCACGGCATCCGGCTTCATGTAGACCTCGCGGCAGCACATGGCGATCACTGCGGCAGCCGAATATGCCTGCTTCACATACGCGACGGTCTCAACGTCCTTCGATGCATCAATCAAAAGGTCCACCATCCCGGCCATCTGGCTGATTTCGCCGCCCGGACTGTCGATTGCCAACACGATGTACCGCGGCTTGGCCGCGCGCGCCTTGTCGATTCCGGCTCGGAGCGCGTCGACCGTGACATCCTTTCCGATTTCGCCGATCACCGGGATCAGGACGTAAGGCACCCCGGTGCGGGGCGGACGCAGGCGCGACGCGATCTCCGCCTTATTCACCCGGCGACGGATCGTGTACCCCGGCGGCACCAACACCTCGACCGTGACTGTGCTGCCATCCTCGGCGATCACCTCACCCTCGATCCTTTTGCCACTCCTCAAGACCAGCCGATCAGCCGCCGCGGTCTGAAATTGCGGAGTGGCGATATTCGATATCTCCGCCGCTGCTAAGTGATGGGTTGCCAATGGCATCAAGAGTGCAACCACGGCGCTAACTGTCCACTTCATGGCATTCCCCTTCCGATTCATTTGGTTCGGCAGGCGATCATCAAGGTCGGCGATTTGTATAGCGATCGCGAGTACTGCCTTCCGCCGAGCAGCACGCCCGCGAGGTGTTCGCCGTACTCCGTCGGCCTCCCTGTCTTCCTGTCCAGTAGCTTCTTGTGCTTGAGGTGCGCCGTCACGGACACCGGAGGCATGGGAGGAACACCTTCAGCGGTGCCATTCGGGAACACGAACTTCAAGAGCGCCGCTTGTTCAACTGCCAGCACCTTGCGCTCGCGGTCGAGCATGAATACTTGATCCGATAGTTGCACTTTGCCGCCGTCCGGCAGCGAAAACGTAATCGGCGTGCGCATAGCGCGCCTATCGGCTGAAACGAGGAGCGGCTTTTGGCCAATCCAAGCGAAGATGCCAAGTCTCCTTACGCGCCTGGGAGCCCGGCACGTTGAAGTTGCGTCGTCAGGGCGAGCAGATCGCGCGCGATCCGTACGACGGTCATAAACCGCCTCCGGCAGCGGGCGAAAGCCCTGGCACCGAATGCCACTGCCCGTCACGACCACGGTTTGTGGGGTATAATTATGGGACGTGGGACTCGCCGCATTCGACGGGGCCGGCCAAGGTCCACGCAATACCTTCCTTTACCCGTAAAGAGCCAGCCTCCGGCAAGCCGCACGGAATTACCGACGGCGCCAGAGCCGCGTGAGGTGCCCAATCTTGAAGGAGAAATCATGACCATGCCACAGCCGCCGATAGAGATTCATTCACCCCGGCTTCGGGAGCTTCGGGTTGTGCGGATGCGCAATTCTCGGAACGCAACCCGGGCCGGCGCCCGCTTCACGATATTGGTGGAATCGCAAATGACCAGACAGCGGTACAGGTTGCTGCTTGAAGATTCGATTCTCATGGCCGGCGAACGACGGCCCGCTGACGAGGCGGCGGTTCGCGCGTTCCTCCGCGATGATGAGTGCGCGATGATCAGCGTGTTCCGCGAGCGACAGGTCGCGGAATTCCAGAAGCGCGACGGGCTCATCATCGGCACCGTGCGGTGCCAAAGCTGCAAACTTGAGACGCCTGCGGTCGAGACGGCCTGACTCGCACCATCACAAATCTTGGCGGCTTTGATTCCCTTTTCCCCTTCAACGTAGGGCTGCCATGCTGGCCATCCCACTCGTTCATTTCGACACGGGGCACATCATCAACATGGTTCACTGGCGGCGAGGCAAAACCCGTCAGACCGATAGCCGACTGGTGGCTTACGCGGCCATTTCTCGCGCCGTCACCGGCGGCCGCGTACAATTGCTATTCAACCCGTCGTGTTGCCTGGAATGGGTGGAGGGCGCGGAAGATCCGCGTCAGTGGCAGGAGTTGTCGGAGTTCTTCGAGACGGCTCCACTGGTCAAAGAACTCGAGCAAACCGTCGTTTATCTCGTTGAACTAATCGAGGAGACGCGACGGCATTTCCCGGCGCTATCCCTGCCGAAGGTTCCACTCGTGCGGCACGTAGCCGAGATCACTCCCGAACTCATCGCGCTCGCGCAGCATCACCTGGAAATGGAATGGGCACGGGACCTCAAGCCGTTGAAGAGCCCAGGATCGCGCGCGGGCGTGAAACTGTCGGTGGACCGGTCCGCGGAATTTGCCGATCGGAACAGGAAAATAATCATGGAGCGGGTCGAGGGCTGGCGGGCTGCAATATTGGCGACACGTAAGGGGTTTCGCTGTCATGGTGCGAAGAACATGACCCAGGCCGCGAAAATGGAATGGGCAAACCGCGCGCAAAGGCTGTCCGGCTTACTAACGGCGTCGGATCCGGGCGTCGATCAGCGTCGCTTGGGTGAGCTAATTGATTTCGAACGGCTACCCGCCTGCTCCCTGTACCTCAACGCACTCTGGCGCTACGCGAAAGCGATGAGCGAGCAAGGGCCGGAGGACAACGATGTGGACGATTGGCTACAGGTGCCGGCGATCGCGTACGCCCACTATTCCCTGGTGGAGCGCCGACTGGCGAATCATTTGGTCACCGGTACGCCTTCGATTCGTTCCCGCCTGTTCAGCGATCCTGTGGAATTCGCGAGCGCGCTGGGTCTCGACACCGAAATTCGCTGATTCTCGCGATTCGGCAATAACCACGCGGCCGGTTACGGGTTTTGGTGCTTGATCGGCTTTGACAACCGCCACATGGCCTCGCCGACGATCCGCTGAGGGCGCGGACGAGGCGGCGGAGGGTGCCCCGTGGAAAATCGTCCTGCGACTCCAACTGCGAGAGCGCCGACTGGCTGACGGCCATCCCCTGGCCACGGCGGCCTGCGTGAAGCCGGGTCGGTCATCTCGATCAGACATCCGAATCAGCAATCACCGTGATGTTGTGCTACAATGAATGTGTAATGGACGGATTACTATCACGCATCACGATTGATCCGGCGATCTGCCACGGCAAGCCGTGTGTTCGAGGGCTGCGATACCCGGTTGAAACGTTGCTGGAATTGCTTAGCTCCGGAATGACTTTCGAAGAGATTTTGGGGGACTACCCGGACTTGGAGCGGGAAGACCTCCTGGCCGTTCTCGCATTCGCAGCACGGCTGGCGCAAAGCCGGCGGCTTGAACCGGTCGCTCCATGAGGTTCCTCATCGACGCGCAATTGCCCCGGCGGGCGGTCCGATGGCTGCAAGACGCCGGCTGCGATGCCATGCACACGCTGGATTTGCCTGCCGGAAATGCCTCGACCGACGCTCAGATCATCGATTTCGCCGATCGCGAACAACGGGTGGTCGTCACCAAAGACGCCGATTTTGTTGATTCACACATGTTGCATGGCCGGCCCGCCAAGCTGCCTTTGATCTCGACCGGAAATCTGAGCAATCTCGCACTGGAAGCGCTTCTTCGGCCGCTCATTCCGGCGATCGTTCGCGAGCTTCAGGTCTGCGCATTCCTGGAAATCGGCCGTGCGGGCCTAATTGTTCGCGGATGATCCAGCCTATGCTCCATATTCTCCGCAACATGGGATCTCTCAATCCATGCCTGAATCGGCGGCGTTTCATTCGATCCACACTCGCGACCGCGACGGTGGCTTGTTTCCTCCCCGAACTTGCCCTCGGCCAAGCGGGGCACGCCGTTGCCACGCGGCCCGCCGCATCGAACGCGGATTGGATGCACCGCGGGAAGTACGGGCTGTTCATGCACTACCAGTACCGGATCCTGCTCGGCCGGTCGGTTGCGACCCGGCCGCAGTTCCCCAGTCCGTCCGAGATGACGGCCGACGGGTGGAATCGATTCGTCGATGGGTTTGACGTCCAGGGGTTCGCGAAGCAGGCCGCCGCGGGGAAGGTCGGCTGGGTCCTGTTCTGCATCGACGATCACTACTTCGCCTGGCCGTGCAGCCCGAACGAGGCATTCGACCGCTTCACCGGATACGCGCCGGGCGAGAAGTGCGCCCGGCGGGACCTGATCATGGAGCTGGCCGACGCGTTGAACGCCGTCGGCGTGAAACTGATCTGCTACTTCGCGGGGCTCAACGGCTACATGAAGGAACGCCGGGTATACGAGGGGCTGGCGGACGACGGGAACAACCAGACCGCCCCCTCGGCCGAGAGCCGCCGCCGGCGGCTCGCGGTCCTGCGGGAGTATTGCGACCGGTACCGCGACAAGGTCGCCGGGTGGTGGTTCGACGGCGTCGAGCTGAACTCGTACCGCGACGAGCCGGACGATTGGTCATCCATCGGCGCGATCGTTCGGGCCGCCAACCCGCGGGCGGTGATCGCGTTCAGTTGCGGCAGCGACGAACAGGCGTGCATCCGCGAAGGCATCGACGACTACACCGGCGGCGACACCTGGAGCAAGCAGGACCTGGCGCGCCTAACGCCAAGCCATCGCCCCGCCAAAGGCGGCATCCTGTGGCACGGCAAGATCTATTGCGGCAACGTGTATCACGGACAAGGTGATCGCAACCAATTCACCGACCGGGAGCTCATCGACTGGATCGACACCTGCAACCGTGAGGGCGGCGTCTGCACGCTCGACTGGCCGTTCGACCCGAAAACCGGCCTGCTGAAGGATTTCGGCTTCTCACAGCTCCAGCGGATCGCGGGGGCGGTGAAAGGAAACCAAATCACTCCACCTTGAAGCGAAAAGGCCGGACGGCGGATACACTGCGGTCATGACTGAGGCCGAGTGGCTCGCATGCGCAGACCCTGAGCCGATGCTCAGGGTTTTTGCCGGGACGGCCAACGACCGCAAGCTCCGGTTGTTCGCCTGCGCCTGTGTACGGAGGATTTGGCACCTGCTGCCTCCCGAGAGTCAGGCGGGGGTAGAAGTCTCGGAGCAATTCGCCGACGGGGCGGCGACAGTTGCAGAGCGGGATGCGGCGGTGGCCCGCTCAGACGCGATGGCGCTCTCCGTCTATGACGGAGGCCGATCGCCCGATGCGAGTGCCTACGCCACCTCATCGGCAGTCGAGTGCGCGGGGGAGCACGCGGGCACGGTTCCTCCAGCAACCTCCGCTGCATCTACCGCCGCCAGTGCCGCTGGCCTACACGCCGCAGAGACGGCTGCCGCGGAGCGGGGCAATGATGACGCCTACGACCGGACGAACGAATTGGGTCGGTCCGCCGAAGTAACCGAGCAATCAAAGCTCGTACGAGACATCTTCGGCAACCCCTTCCACCAAGTCACTGTTGATGCCTCCTGGCTCACGCCAAATGTCGTTGCCCTTGCCCGAGCAATCTATGAGAGGCGGGCCTTTCACCAGATGCCGGAACTGGCCGACGCCTTGGAGGATGCGGGCTGCACCGAGAAGGGAATTCTAGGCCACTGCCGCGGTCCAGGACCGCATGTCCTGGGGTGCTGGGTGGTCGACCTGCTGCTGAGGAAGGCGTGACTTCTACCGTCGACCGTTTTCGGGCTAAGGTTGGCTCGTTTGGAGCCGAGGCCGCAACCGCGAAAGAGAGGCAACCGCAATGTGTCTCCCCGCCTGCACCGTTCAACTCGCGCAAGCCGCTTCGCGGCGGTCCTTTCTTCGTAGGACCGGCGCGGCCATCGCGGGAACAAGCCTCACGGCAGTAACTGCGCCGGCGAAGGCCGCCGAATCGGGACCGGCGCCGCGGCTCACGCTTGGATCAGTCGTTGACCTGACGCACACGCTCGGGCCCGACTTCCCGTTCCCGGTGGACAACGCCTTCGCGCTCGAACCAATCAGCCGGCGCCCGAAAGGCATGTGGAACATCAATCGATGGCATTTCCACGAACACATTGGGACGCACATCGACGCGCCGTTCCATTGCTCGGACGGGGACACCGCCGAGCGGATCCCGGCCCACCAGCTCGTCGGCCCGCTGGCGGTGATCGACATCCGGGACCGGGCCACGGCCGATCCCGACGCGGAATTGACGCCGGACGACCTGAAACGGTGGGAGCAGCGGCACGGCCCGATCCCGGCCGGCGCGGTGGTGGCCCTCTGCAGCGGATGGGACGCCCGCGTGCATGATGCGAACCTGTTCTTCGGCCGCGACGCGCACGGGGGCTTTCACATGCCCGGGTTCCACGCGGAAGCCGTTGAGTTCCTCGCAAAGGAGCGGACGGTGATCGGGATCGCGACCGACACGATCAGCCTCGACGTCGGCCGGTCACGCGCGTTCCCCGTCCATCATCTCTGGCTCGGACAAAACAAGTGGGGCCTTGAGAACGTGGCCAACCTCGGCCAGCTTCCGCCGGCCGGCGCAACGGTCATCGTCGGCTGCCCCAAGGTCGCCGGCGCGACCGGCGGCCCGAGCCGCGTGCTGGCGATCACCGACGGGCAGCAGCCGTAGTGTCATGCTCTCGTCCCTCAGGCCGCTCAATCCTGTGCATGAACCGGACAATCGCGACGATCCGTCCCAGGCTTGGGCCGTTGAGGGCGTGGAACGTGTGGGGGTCGTAGTGCCGGCAGTAATCCGCGTCGGGCCCGAACGCGCGGTGTTTTCCACATTCGCAAGGGCGAAAGAGCGGCGGATCGGCTCGCGCCATGCGTCAAGTCGCGCTCGGCGTGAGCCGATGATGCCGATGTCGGCATTTGCGCGGCTCTTCGGATGTTCAAGAGATCCACTCCCTATTGTCCGCCTCTGAGCGGCGGCCCGGCATCGCCCGTGCGGCGACGTGCGGCGATCCTATTCCTTTTGATGGCCCTGGCCCTGCTCGCCCGCATTGCGCTGTCGGCAGTCTCGATCGGAACGAACGACGCGATGACCTACGCGGAGTTCGGGAAGGAAGTCCGCCTGATGGGGCTCTTGGGAGCGTATCGGGCCGACGGGTATTTGAATCACCCGCCGCTGGTGGCGCTCTGGGCGGGGGCGGCGTTGCGGATCGTCGCGGCGCCGCCGGCGCCGTTGCTGCTCGCGTACCCGCCGAAGGTCACGTGGGCGTTCGCGTTCGTCTTCCGGCTCCCAATCATCGCGGCCGACGCGCTGGCGTGCGGGCTGCTGTACGCGCGCTGGCGCGAGCGGCTCGGCCGGTCGCGGGCCGCCGCCCTGGCGACGGCGTTCGCGTGGGCGCCGGCGTCGTTCCTGGTCAGCGCGTTCCACGGCAACACCGACCCGCTCTACGCCGCCCTATGCCTGCTGGCCGTCTGGTTGATGGAGGACCGCAGGGCGTTCTTCTGGGGCGGGCTGGCGCTGGGGGCCGCGATCAGCGTGAAAATCATCCCGGGGCTGATGGTCGGACCGCTGCTGCTGACCTGCCGCTCGCGGGCCGACGCCCGGCGGTTCATCGCCGGGCTAGCGCTGGCCGCGATTCCGTTCCTGCCGGAGATGCTGATCGATTTCCCGACGTTCAAGCGGAACGTGCTCTCGTACGCCGGGTTCCCGGACGCTTGGGGGATCAACTTCTTCCTGATGAACGCGGGGCGCATCCCGGCGCTGGCGCACCCGGCCGAGCACCTCGTCGGGACGTATCACGCGCTGGGGCGGGCAATCCTGCTGTCGCTGATCGGCGGCTGGGCAGTCCTCGCCCGGCTGCGGCCGCGCTGGGAACGATACGAAGTGGCCGCAGTCACGGCGGCGATCTTCCTGGCCTTCAGCCCGAGCTACGGCGTGCAGTACATGGTGCTGCCGGGCACGATGCTCTTTGCCGTGCGTCCGCGGCTCGCGATCGCCTACGCCGTCGCATCAGGCGCCTTCCTCGTGAAGATCTACGCCCAGGCCGTTCACAGTTGGCACGTGCCGCTCATCTCGATGCTCACCGAACGGCTGGGCGTTTTCGACTCCATCCTCCTCTTTCCATCGTGGGCAATCCTGATGGTGTTCCTGTGGGGCACCGTGGTCCGCCGGCTGTTGGGGCAAGAGCACAACAACCTGCAGTGCAGCGGTTGTGGTGCAGGCGTTTCAACCTGCAGGTGCATCCCGGAAGGGCTGCGCCACGATGGGTGCCGCACTCCGCGTGAAGTCGATCCGCTGTATCCCGTGGCCGGCAGGAGCACGTGCCGACCCTCGCCGCCGGCTTCGACCGCGGCATAGGCTCGGGCCGCCTCGGCCAGCGGATAGGTCGCGGCAACCGGGGGCGGCGCCAGCTCGCCGGATGCGAAGCCGCCGACCAAATCGCGGAGGATCGCGGCTGACGCCGTCGCATCCAGCGCCAGCGAGTCGATCCCGATGAGCCTCGCCTGCTGATGATAGAAATCGCGGATGTTGAGGGTGACGTTGGGATCGCGGCCCGCGCTGATCTCGATCAGCCGGCCGCGGGGCGCGAGGTATTTCAGCGCCTCAAGCAGCATCGGACCGCCGACCGTGTCGAAGACGATGTCTGCCCCCCGCCCGCCGGTCCGCGCGCGGACGGCGGCGACGGGATCCTCGCGGGACGAATCGATCGTCGCGACATCGGACATCGAGCCGGGCAGATCGGCAGGCGGCGCGGTTCGCGCAACGCCGATCACGCTGGCACCATGGAACCGCGCGACCTGGGCCGCGGCCCGACCCACCCCACCGAATACGCCGATCACGACAACGGTCGAACCCGAAACCAAGCCTGCTTCCGAAAGCCCGTACGCTGCGGTGACGAACGTCACCCCGCACGCGGCGGCGGCTTCGGGCCGCAGCGCCTGAGGCCGGGTGACGACCGCCGAAGCGGGCAGGACCAGATACTCGGCGTGCGTGCCGTCACGGGTGAAGCCCAGATCGCCTCCCGTGCCCCACACTTCGGCCCCCACCCACTCGCCCGGCCCCTCGACGACCGTACCCGCAAAGTCGCGCCCCGGCGTCCGCGGCAGCGTCGTCTGGTGCATGAAGCCCTGAACGTTCTTCACATCGCTCGGGTTGACGCTGGCTGCGGTCACGCGGATGAGCACTTCGCCCTCGCCGCGGGACGGCGTCGGTACCTCTTCGACCCGCAGTTGCTCGGCCGGGCGGCCAAACTGGTGGAATCGCAAGGATCGCATGGGTTCCCTCACATCTGAGGTTCGCGCCTAGGCTCAGTTAGCCCCAACCACACGATAGACCAGTTTATCGACAAAGCGACGCGAACCCGAGCCGGGAAGGCTCGGGTTCGCGTCGGGTTCGTTTGCGCGGCGGTCCTGTCGCGAAACGCTTCGAGCGCGAGGTGCCGCTCAGAATTTACGGCAACGCGACGATCGGCGGGCTGACGCTGTTGCTCCAGCCCCAGGCGGACGGGTCGTTGACATACGAGGCCGCGGGCGAGTCCTGGGCCTCCAGGTAGTTGACGTATTCCCACATCCGCGCGAGCTTCCAACTCGTCCCGCGGCCCACCAATTCCCGCTCCAACGGAACGGCAACGATCGTTACGGCGTGGCCGTCCTTGAAGGCCATATTCCAGCTCGGGCGCTTGCCATTCCCGAAGTGGGCGATCGTCTTGTCGTCGTAGACCACGTCCATCACCAGCGCCTTGTCCTTGGGAAGCTGGTCGAACTTGCGATACCAGGTCCGCGCGTGGCTCGACGTGTCGTAATAGCACCAGTGCGGGT
>DASXMX010000647.1:0-5926 GCA_036495445.1 Tepidisphaeraceae bacterium | reverse complement strand
GGCGGTCTTCGTTGCCCAGGCCATTCTGGATCGTGAGGATCGCGGTGTCTTCCCTGAGCAGCGGGCGGATCAGCGGCTCGAACTGGTCGTTGGCCGTGGTCTTGAGCGTGACGAGCACGAGATCGACCTTTGGCATTCGCTTCGGGTCGTTGCAGGCGTGCACCTGCTCAGGTGCCAGGCGGAAATCGCCGGCGCAGCTCTGGACCGTCATCCCGTTGCGCCGGACGGCGTCGAAGTCGGAGCGGAGGAGGAAGTGCACGGGGTAACCGTATTGGGCGAGCCGCGCGCCGTAATAGCTTCCGACGGCGCCGGCGCCGATGACTGCGACAGAGGGGGATTTGCTCGGCATCGATGGCACGGCGGGCGATTGTAGGGGCAGGCCCCCGTGCCTGCCCTCCCTGTGTCCTGTAGGGGCAGGGCCCTGTCCCTGCCCTCTTGTGTCTCGAAAACGAAGGGCGGGCACAGGGGCCTGCCCCTGCAAAGCAAAATAAAACAGGGCGGACACGGGGGTCCGCCCCTACAGGGCCATTTTGAAGATCTCGCGGAACTCGGCTTCGCGGACCTGGCGCGGGTTGAAAGTAGCGGTCCATTGCTTGGCCGCGACGGACGCCAACTCGGGAATCTGCTCCTCCGTCGCGCCGATCTCCGTCAGCTTGTGCGGCAACCCGCCCGCGTCCAACATCCGATCGATGCGCCGGGCGAGCTGTTCCGCGTCCGGAATCAGGTCCGAATAAGGGTTCGCATTCGGCCCGGTCGCGTTGAACCGGATGACGCTCGGGATCATCAAGCCCACGGCTACGCCGTGGACCGTCCCGCAGACCGCCGTCAGGGCGTTGGCACACGCGTGTGCCGCGCCCAGCATGGAGTTCTCGATCGCCGCGCCGGCCAGGTGCGCGCCCAGCAGCATTCCCTTGCGCGCCTCCAGGTCCGTCGGGTCGCGCATCACGCGCTCGTACGACGGTTCGAGCAGTTCCCAGGCTTGGCGCGACAGCCGGCGCGAGACATCGTTGCGCTTGTTGGTCCCGGCCGTCTCGACCGCGTGCACGAGTGCGTCGATCCCCGTCGCGGCGGCCACCTTGGGCGGCACGGTCGCGGTCAGCTCGGGATCGAGGATCGCGACCCGCGGCAGCGTTTTCGTGTCGCCGCAGGCCATCTTCTGGTGCGTGTCGGGGTCGGTGATCAGCGCGAACGACTGGGCGTCGCTGCCGGTGCCGGCGGTGGTGGGGATCGCGACGAACGGGAGCATCGGCTGCGTCGCCTTGTTCACGCCCCAGTAGTCGTGCATGCGGCCGCCGTTGGTCAGCAGGAAGTTGATCCCCTTGCCGCAGTCCATCGCACTGCCGCCGCCGAGGCCGATGATCAGGTCGGGCTTGAACGGGCGGGCGAGGATGACGCCCTTGCCGACATGGATCGTGGTCGGGTTTTCCCCCGCCTCGTCGTAAACGCGGACGGCCAGCCCCGCCCGGTAAAGCGCCCGCACCGCCCGCTCGACGTGCCCGGCGGCGGTGATGCCGGGGTCGCTCACCAGGAGCACGCGCGAGCCGCGCTCGGCCTTCACAATCGACCCAATATCGTTGAGCGCGCCGGCGCCGAACGCGACTTTGACGCGGGAGCCGGGCAGTTCGGCCGGAAGGGAGGTTTCGGGGAAGTTCATGCGGCGCGCGGGGCTGAGGGTCCGGGTCACGTTACGTCACGTCTTCGCGCCGCGGGTCGCGAAGCCGCGCGCCGGGCAACGACCGATCGTCCATCTGTGCTCTACAGTGTAGCCCCGGTGGAGTTGAATTGTCTCCCGTGCAAAATACACCGCTCGGGACGATTACGCTGGTCGTGTGTTCGATCGCAACGCGGAAAGGCGACCGTCTCAGTCCCACCAGAGCGAGAATCCACCGGTCTGTTGGATGTAGTGTGCAGTCGAAGCCAAAGGATCGTGGCTTTGGTCCATAAACACCGACATGGGTGCGGGCAGGCCCAATTGCTCCATCCGCCCCTCGATTGCCTCCGACGACTCGGGGGCGACTTCCAGAATAGCCGCGGCCACTCGCCGCGCCGATTCTCCATGAGGGATCGTCTCAAAGGCTGCACTGAGACCTGCCTCGTCAGCGTGGTATATGTGGAACGGAAATTCGACGATGAATCTCTCGAGAGCGCGGCGAACGATCTTCCACGGAGTTCGTCCGTGGGCGGTTCGCAAGTAGGATGACCGAGCTTGTTCTTCCGATATGCCGGCGGTCTTCATCGCCTCGGAGATCGATGACATCCCTATCGAACGGAAGGCTGCTTGCTGTTCGTCCCAAGTCTCCCAAACCGGGGTGTTGTGACTGCCCGTTTTCGCGAACTCCACAATATCGAGAACGTCAAGGCCGGGCAGAGCAAACACGGGGTCGACCTCGAAGAGCTTATCCTCGCCTACGTACGCTCCGCCGCCTCCGACAAATAGTTGAACTCCAGCGCGGCGCAACGCTTCCCCATGTCGCCCCACGAGTTGAAGCGCGTTCGGACCGGGCGCAAGCGATTCGCCGCGTTCCGCGAATGTCACCCAGCCCGTGTGCGTCTGGTCGTTCAACAGGAAATTGAACTGCTCGCAACCGGGTCCAAGCGCGGCACGGATCAGCTCCGATCTCTCTGTCATTTGGTCCCCGCTCGCTCGGGTGCCGACGACTACACCTCGACCGATTCGATCTGGAATGCCCGCTGGCGGTACAGGTGCTCGAAGAGGTTGCCCTCGTGCGGCTGGTCCCAACTGAGCTGGTAGGTGGGGATCGCGCCGATGTTCAGGCGGTCGATGTTCTCGGCGGCCATCATGGCGCGGGCGAAATTCTTGTCCTTGGTCAGGACCGTGGCGACGAGCGTCGGGCCGATGGCGTCGGGGATCTCGGCCTGCGGGCACTCGATCACGCTGGCGTAGGGGAAGAGGAACTCCTTGGTTGCCAGCGGGTGCTCGCGGTCGCAGCGGATGATCGTCGGCAGCAGGTAGGCGACGCGGCCGATCTGCACCAGCCGGGGCGAGTCGCGGAACTCGGCGGTCAGCTCCCGTGCGCCCGGCAGCGCGCCGTCAATCATCGCGGAGATGCGCGTCGCCATCTGAGAGTTGGCGAAGCCCGCGATCTGGGCGTTGGAATCATCCGCCGGCAGGGCCTTGATCGTCGCGAGCTTCCGCGCGATGGCATCGGCGATCTTGTCCGCGTTCTTCGGCGTCCAGACGGCCGAGGCGTTAATGCACGAGCGGCCGCCGTTGGCGGAGATCGAGGCAACGATCAGGTCGACCTGCTTCTCCCACTCGTCGGCGGCGTCCTCGCCGAGGATCACCTTGCTGTAGCCGGGGCCGTGCAGTTCGATGCGGGGATCATGCGCCCAGGCCTTGGTGGTCGAAGCGTCGCCGAACAGCATCGCGCGATCGACCACTTGCAGCAGGGTGGACGCGCCGCCGTGGTCGGTGGGGTAGAAGCCGAACGCCTCGCGCGGCACGCCGGCCGCGGCCAGGGCTTCGATCACGCGGAGCGGCGTCCAGGGCTCCTCGCGGCCGGGCTTCAGCACGATCGGCGTCTTCATGGCGATCGCCGGGATCCACAGCGAGTGCACGCCGGGCGAGTTGCTCGGCAGCACCGCGCCGAACGTCCGCGCCTCGCGGAACCAGCTCAGCGTGCGGCCCTCGTCGTTGCCGTACCCTTTATCGAGAATCGAGAGGTCAAACCCGCGCGTCAGCCCGGCGAGGATCACGTCCATCTCGTCCAGCACGCGATGGATCTTCTTCGCGTTCAGCCGGCAATAACTGTAGGGCATCCCGGTAGTGGCCGAGAGGCTCTTGACGTAGTCGTCGAACGTCTGCTTCGCGTCGCCGGCCGGCAGCGTGCCGTTCATGAGCAGGTCGGCCGCCCGTTTGGACATCGCGATCAGTTCCCTGACGGTGAACTGCTCGAGCACGTCGGCGTCCCACCGGTTCACGTCGCGCGAGATCAAGCCGGGGTTCGCCTGGCTGACCGCTGCGACCGGCTCGCCCGTCGCGTGGTGGACGATCGTGATCTTGTCGACCGATTCGTAGGGCTTGCCCTGACGGAGGATGGGAATGTGGAGCATGGGAGTTACCTTTTTAGTCTCGTCGTCCGAACGCGCCGTCTAAACCAAAGCGACGCGAGTGCAAGTTCCAGGCGCTCGAAGGGCGGGAATCGCACAACATCGCTGCCGGTGCCGTTCCCGACCGGCCTGTAAGCCCCGCGTCGGTTTTCGAACGCATCGAAGCTTTGTGCCTTTGGATCGACTATCCAATAGTACGGGACCGCGGCCTCTGCGTACTGGACAAGCTTGTCCGTTCGATCGATCCGCGAACTGGTCGAACTGATGATCTCAACGCACAGGTCTGGTGAATCACAAACCGGCTCCTCCGCGCCGATCAAGTGCGCGCGTTCGGGGCGAAAATAGATCAGGTCGGGCCGCCTGACGTCGTACTCGCCCAATACTACGTCAAGGCCCAGGAACAATTCGCCGCCATTCCGGTCCACGTCCTCTGACAGCAAACTGCTCAGGTGAATTCCGACATATGAATGTTCGGGCGTTTGTCCCGGATGCACCGCAATCTGTCCGTCCACCAATTCCAGCCGAACGCCCGGCGGATCTTCGCCGAGCATCAGGTACTGGCGGGCGGTCATCTTGATGGTGCTGACCAAAGCCATATCGGCATCAGCATTTCCGGCACGGGTTGGAAACCCGTGTCACGACGAGGTGGCCGTTAATAAACGCCCTCAATGACCGTGCTCGCGAACCCGCTGTACGGCTGCACGTTCCCCGCCCCGTCCCACGGGTACGGGTCGCAGGGCGGCCGGCGGATGGCCTGGTCGCGCTCGGGGAAGCGGGGGATGAACGTTTCCTTAGTCAGCGTCGTCAGAATGACACGGCCCTGCTTCCCGTACTCGACCTTCTTGTCGAAATTGTCGAACTCGCAGATCTCGATCGCCGCCCGCGGCTGGGGGGCGTGGTAGATGATCTCGTAGTTGTCGGCCGGGTCGAACGGCTTGTGGGCCGCCAGGCCCATCAGCGTGTTGCCGTACGTCGGGCGGAAGTCAATGCCGGGGACCAACTCCTCGCGGCAGAAGCGGTGGAACTGCGGCGTGAACTCGGTGCCTCCGCCGAAGATCCCCTTGATCCCGTAGCGGACGAGGTCGATCTTCTCGCACAACGCTTCCAAAAGCTTGGGCGTGGTGAAGATGCACTTGATGTTATCGTGGCTGCGGAGGATCGTGAGGGCCTGGTCGATCGCGTGCTGCTTGTAAAGGTTGGCCTCCTGCGTTTCGCCGCGTTTGAGGCACTTGATGACCCAGCGCGGGTCGAGGTCGACGCAGAACGCGATGCCGCCGCCGCGGAACTGGGCCAGGTGCTCGATCGCCAGGCGCAGGCGGCGCGGGCCCGAGGGGCCGAGCATGAGCCAGTCGGCGCCCATCGGGAAGCTCTCTTCCGGGAGCGTCGCGCTGAACTGCTCGTAGTCCTCGCGGAAATCATTGAATTGGAGGCGCGACTTGGGGACGCCCGTGGACCCGCCGGTTTCGAAGACGTACATCGGCTTGCCCTTGAGCCCGCGGGGCGCCCACCGGCGGACCGGGCCGCCGCGAAGCCACTCGTCCTCGAAGTGCGGCAGCTTCCGGAGGTCCGCGAAGCAGGTCACTTCCTTCCGCGGATCAATGCCCCACTCCTTCGCCTTGTTCAGCCAGAAGTCGCACCCCGACTCCGGGCTGAAGTGCCAGTGGATGATCTCCCGGACTTGCGCGTCGAGCCGGTCGGCGGCTTGCTTGACCTTCGTTTCCAGTGCTGGGTTCATGGGTGGGATTTAACCACAGAGAGCACAGAGAGCACAGAGGAATGCAGACATTGAGCCACCGATGGGGCACAGATGCACACAGATAGGAGAATTGAGCTCTTCCGATCTGTGTCTATCCGT
>DASXMX010000646.1:0-6417 GCA_036495445.1 Tepidisphaeraceae bacterium | reverse complement strand
TGCATGAGCCGAAGTATTCTTGCGATGCCGTCGACGCGCGACAACTCTGCTCGGCCAGGCTTTAGCTGGTGGGGCAGACATTCCTTTCTGCCCTAAACTGCCGCAGGGACATTCTTGTCCCCCTCTTTCTTTCCAGTACGCCTCGGTACGATGGGATGGATGAGCCGAAGTGTCAGCCGCCGCACGCTGCTCCTCGTTCTGGCTTTCGCGTTTCTTCTCACGAGTCGCGCCGGCGCGCAAACGAAGCCCTTCGCGATCCAAGTGGTCGACGACCAGGCCGGGCGCGGCGTCCCACTGGTGGAACTGCGGACGGTGAACAACGTCCGCTTCTACACCGACAGCGCCGGCCTCGTCGCGATCACCGATGCCACGCTCCTCAACCGGCGCGTGTTCTTTTCGGTCACCAGCGACGGCTACGAGTTCCCCAAGGACGGTTTCGGCTACCGTGGCGTCGCGATCGACCTGAAATCCGGCGGCGAATCGACGCTGAAGATCAAACGCCTGGACATCGCCGAGCGGCTGTACCGGATCACCGGAGACGGGATCTACCGCGACAGCGTGCTGCTCGGCCGGCCGGCGCCGGTCCGGCAGCCGATCTCGAACGCGCAGGTCGCCGGGCAGGATTCGTGTCAGGCCGCCGTCTTCGATGGCAAGATCCGCTGGTTCTGGGGTGACACGAGCCGGCTCAGTTATCCGCTCGGCCACTTTGGAACGGCGGGGGCGACGTCGTTGCTCCCCGGTTCGGGCGGGCTGGATCCGTCCGTCGGCATCGATCTCACGTATTACGTCGGCAATGACGGGTTCAGCCGGCCCACCTTCCCACCGGACGGAGCGCATCCGCAGTGGCTGGACGGGCTGGTCGTCGTGAAGGACGACCGGGGAAAGGATCGGCTGATCGGCCGCGTGTCGCGGATGAAGGATTTGGGCGAGTGCATGAGCCGGAGCCTGGTCGTGTTCGACGATCGGGCGGGGAAGTTTGAGAGCCTGATCGATCTGCCGCTGGATACGCCGCTTGCCCTTCGCGGGCATCCGTTCATCGTGCAGGAGGACCAAACGTCCTACATCTATTGCGGCGATTGCTTTCCAAACGTTCGCGTAAAATCGGATTGGGCATCCGTGAAAAATCCCGCGCAATACGAGGCGTTCACCTGTCTCGTGCCCGGCGCCCGCTACGAAATGGACCACCCGCAGCTCGAACGCGATGCCGCCGGGCGCCTCGTCTGGGGCTGGAAGCGCGAAACGGCAACAGTCGGACCACGCGAACTGGCTGCTCTCATCCGGCGCGGCACGTTGAAACCCGATGAGGCCTGCTTCCAACCGCTCGATGTCGACACCCGCAAACCAATCTTTCTCCACGGCGGGTCGGTCGCGTACAACGCGTTTCGAAAGAAATGGATTATGATCGCCGTGCAATTTCACGGCTCGTCATCCGAGCTCGGCGAGGTCTGGTACAGCGAAGCGGACAAGCCCGAAGGCCCGTGGCGGTGGGCGCGGAAGGTCGTCACGCACGACCACTACTCGTTCTACAACCCCGTCCATCACCCTTTCTTCGACCAGCAGGGCGGCCGTGTCATTTACTTCGAAGGTACGTACTCGAACACCTTCTCTGGCAATGACCGCCCGACGCCGCGTTACGACTACAACCAGATGATGTATCGATTGGACCTTTCAGATCCGCGATTGACGATGCCGCGCAGTGGGACGTAACGGTTTCGCGACGGAGTCGGCATCCGATTTTCCCTCTCCCGGTACTCCGGGAGAGGGCAGGGTGAGGGTTTGCCGCGCGACGCTGCTCGATCGAATTAGGATGCTCGCGCGGTGAACCCTCACCCCAACCCTCTCCCGGAGTACCGGGCGAGCGAGGAATTGGGAACGCGCTCGTCGTAGAAGCTCCGGGGACTGAGCGATCGCGGAGCTCACGGCACCACCGCCCGCTCCATGCGCCACATCCGCCCGCCGTCCTGTTCGACCTCGGCGAGGCGGTAGCCGAGCGATCGGTAGAATGAAACGGCTCCCGCATTCGTCGCCGAGACGTGCAGTTCGACCCAATCCGCTTCCCAGCTTCGGAAGTACTTCAGCGCGAAATCGTGCATCCGATTGCCGAACCCCAGCCGCCGCCAGGCGGGGCTGACGTAGAAGAGGTTGACATAACCGCGGTCGAGGCCGTAGGGGACTTGGAGTTCGAGTTGGCCGATGACCTGGCCGCGCAACAGCGCCAACATGTGGCCGTCGGGGAATTCCTCGATGCGTTGGGCGAGCCAGCGGAGGTAGGCGGCTTCCTGCATGCATCGCTGGACGCCGCCGAAGCTGGCGATGCAGGTTTCGCGGTAGTGGGCGAAGGCCATGGGGCCATCGACGTTGGGGTCCATGCGCCGGTACGTCAGGTCGCGATCGATCGCGGCGGGGATTTGGGTCATGTCGAGTCATTATTCGTCGGGTGCGCGGCGATTTCCGCTGGAGCGAGAGCGGGGCGGGTGTGGGGCTTTGGGATCACGAACGATGTCGGATCGCCGCTTGCGTTTGGCGGTGCCGCCGGGTCACGGCCCTTCGTTCGCGAAGCCGTAAGCGGCGGTCGGGGAGACGATCGCTCGCACTGCCCCCGGCGGCACCTTGACGCCTTCGGATCATCGGACTAGAGTCCTGTGACAATCTGGTCGAGGCCGCATGCACGCGCGCAGGGCGGCCTCGGGGCGATTTGAATCGCAGCTTGCGGCCCGTGGGATGTGCCTGCCGAATCCCGCAAAACAGCTAAAGCGCGGCAGAGATCCTGCCACGGGCCATGCCAATTTTGGGCATGGTTTTCTTTTTCACTCAGGTGGTGGCTCATGACCCAGACGCTCAACCCTTCGGCTTCGGCGGCCGCTCGGCCGCAACCCGTCACGCAACTGAACCAGGAACAGGTCAACCGTTACAAGCGCCACCTGATCCTGCCGGAGGTCGGCCCCGAGGGGCAGAAGAAGCTGCTGAACGCCAAGGTACTCTGCATCGGCGCCGGCGGCCTCGGCTGCCCGATCAGCCTCTACCTTGCCGCCGCGGGCGTCGGCACGATCGGCCTGGCCGACGTCGACGTTGTCAGCCCCAGCAACCTCCAGCGGCAAATCCTCTTCGGCACCAAGGACGTCGGCGAGCCGAAGGTCGAAGCCGCCGCCAGGCGGCTCAAGGACCTCAATCCCGACGTCAAGCTCATCGAGCACAAGACGATCGTCAACAGCGCCAACGTCATGGACCTGATCAAGGACTATGACGTGATCATCGACGGCACCGACAATTTCCCCACGCGCTATTGCGTCAACGATGCTTGTGTGCTGCAGAAAAAGCCGAACGTCTACGGCTCGATCTTCCGATTCGAGGGGATGGTCACCGTCTTCGCCCCGCACCTGACCAACCCCGACACCGGCGAGCCGGGACCGTGCTACCGCTGCATGTACCCCGAGCCGCCGGACCCCGGATCCGTCCCAAGCTGCGCCGAGGGCGGCGTGCTGGGCGTCATTTGCGGCACGGTCGGCGCCCTGCAGGCCAACGAGACCGTCAAGCTGATCCTCGGCATCGGCCGGCCCGCGATCGGCCGCCTGCTGACCTACAGCTCGCTCGACCTCGAGTTCCGCACCTACAAGGTCCGGCGCGACCCGAATTGCCCGGTCTGCGGTAATCACCCAACGATCACCGCGCCAGTGGACTACGAGCAGTTCTGCGGCGTGCCGATCCTCGACCCCAAGTCGCTGGAGGAAACCAGGCAGGAAGCCCACCGCGCCAAGCAGGGCGGGAGCGCCCAGCCCGCCCCGGCCGCCAACCTCGACGCGAAGGGCCTGCCGCCCGGCTACGCGTTCAAGCCCGACTGGGAAGTCACGCCGCGGGAGGTGAAGGCGATGCTCGACAAGGGCGAGCGGTTCTACTTCATCGATTGCCGGCTCCCTAACGAGTATCAGATCACCAACATCCCCGGCGCCGAGCTGATCCCGCTCCAGCAGATCGGCCAGTACCGCGACAAGCTCGAGCAGCACAAGGACGAGCGGATCGTCGTCCACTGCAAGAGCGGCGGCCGCTCGCTGCAGTTCACCCAGGCCCTGCGGCAAGCCGGGTTCAAGGACGTCAAGAGCATGGCCGGCGGCATCCTCCTCTGGAACAAGGACATCAACCCGGGCGGGCCGCAGTACTGATCGCGGGCAGAAAGTGATCCACGAAGGGACACGAAGTAAGATGTCCAGGCGGCGCGTTTTTCAGTGATGGGACGGCGGATCGCTCGAGCTGCCGTCGGTCTCGGTGGCGGAATCGTGGCACGGGTTTTCAACCCGTGCTGGCGATGCGGACGACATCAGGGATTTAGCGCGCGCCAAGTCGTCGGCGGCTTCGGCCTCTCGTCCGAGCGCTTGCAGTGACATCGCGCGCCGGGCGTAGGTGCTCCCCTTCAGCGGCTCCACATCGATGGCGCGCGACAGGAATTGCACGGCCGCGGCCTCGTCGTTGATGTAGTGGGAAGCCAGACCACGCAACAGGAGTGCGCCGTAGTGCCACGGTCTTCCCTCCAGGTAGGCATCCAAATCCGCGATTGCTCCCCGGAAATCTCCGTTCCGATAAAGCACCGTCGCGCGATCGTATCGGCCCTCGGTAAATCCCGGGTCCGAGGTGAGAAGTTCGTTCAATTCGGTGAGCGCGGTCTCCTCCTGTCCCAGGTTCTTCAAACAGATACAACGGAGATGACCGGCCTCTTTGTAGGCCGGGCGGAGGCGAAGTGCGGCGTCACAGTCCGAAAGCGCCCTTTCGAAGTCGTTGAGGCGCTTCCGCGAAATTGCGCAGCTGTACCACGCCTCCGGCAAATTCGGCTTATTTTTCAGAACGGCGTCGAAATCGTTCAAAGCGCCCCGATCGTCGCCCAAGCGCTGCCGGATCAATCCGCAATTGAGTCGCGCCTTCCATTGCTCTGCATCGGACGCCACGGCATGTTCGAAGGCGGCCAGCGCGCCGGCCAAATCTTCCTCGAGTGCTAACTGACGGCCGGTTTGGAACGCCGCTTCTGCATCATTGGCCATTGGGACTCCCCGGACGTGTCGACAGGGTATCACGAAAACACGCGGGAATCTCTATCTTGGTTCGAAATCGAATGTGAGCGACAGCGGATGATCCCGGGCTACGACGACCTGCTTTTCCCGCACCCCCAAGGTCTCATGCCACGCCTTCACGCGATACGTCCCCGGCGGCAGAGGCGGGAGCGCGAACGACCCGTCGGCGCGGGTAACCGTGAAGTAGGGATGATTGAACACCCGCACCCACGCCTTCATCCACGGGTGCAAATCGCACTTCACCTCGAACGTTTCCACCGCCCGCAACGGCTCGACCTGGCGCTCGCCGATCGTTGGCTGGGCGAAGTTGAAGGCGGGGGACGCCTCGGCGTCGAGCGAGTGGACCGTGTGGAGGAACGGGTCGCTGTTCTTCACCACGATCGGCTGCCCGACCCGAGCCGCGATGACGTGGGGGCGGAATGTGCATCCCTTTTGATCCAGCGTGACCGGATCGGCAGCGGAGGCGAACTGCTCGCCCGCGGGGAGACCGCCGGAGATCGAGACGACGACGTTTTGCAGCGAGCCGTCGTCGTTGACGACGAGCGACTCGTCGTAAATCGGCCCGCCGGCCGCGGCGGCACATTGCGGGCAGCCGCTCAGGTCGATCGGCTTGCGCGTGGGGCGCGGGCCGCGATAGAAGACGTGGCCGGTGATCGAGACGTTGGATGCCAGGACGGCCGGCGGATGTATCGCTTCGGGAATTGCCTCACGGTGATGCTCAGGCCGGGTGGAAGGTATCCCACGTGGTAAAGGGTTTGGGGTCGGTGTACCGGTCAGATTCGTGTTTTGGGGAACGTCGGCCACGTCGCGCCGGACTGCGCGGCGAAGCTGCACGATCGTCGACACGAAACCGATCAGGACGAGAATCATCGCCGCCATCGCGAGCGTCCGCCGGAAACGATCGCGGGATCCGGCGGCGGCGAGTGCGGCGACCGTTCGTTGTTGCACGATCGGCGCCGGGCCATCGGGAACGGGGGCCTCGCGGAGCGACGCGATCGCACGGTCCAGCAATTCGTCATCGGGGTTGTTCGGGTCTTGCATGATCATCTCCCCGGCTTGGGTGGTTCGTGAATCGGATCGTCGGCCAGCAGAGTGCGGAGTCGATGTCGCGCGCGATGGAGCAGGACGCCGACCGCGCTGACGCTCGCCGGTAGGTGGGCCGCGATCCGTAGGTAATCCCACCCGTCGAGATAAAAGAGGCAGAACGCCTGCGCCTGCTTAGCCCGGATTATTCACGCCGCCTATTGCGCCAGCGGCCTCCGTGTGGTCTAACTGCTTTTGCGAAGAAGCGTTGGACCGAAGCACGGAGGCCGAAGATGGTGGCGCAGTCTGCTGCGAGTGACCCGGGGCAATTGTCCTT
>DASXMX010000645.1:0-22388 GCA_036495445.1 Tepidisphaeraceae bacterium | reverse complement strand
CGACTCCGCGCCTGGCGGCCCATTGTGATCGCCCGGCGGATGATTGGGGCCGAAGTCGTGCTCCGTCCCGGGCCCGCCCGGCCCGCCCGGCCCGCCCGGCCCCCGCGGGCCGCGACGGGCGAAGCTGTAGAACTGCGCCTGCGCGGCGCGGACGGCCTGTTTCTGCGATGGGGTGAGGCCCAGCGCCGCCACCACGTCCGGGTCGGTAAACGCAAAGACGCCGCGCACCTGCCGCGAGATCTGCCGCAGGCGGTCGAGTTGCTGGGGCGTCAGCAGCCGCGCCAGCGCGGCCTCGCGCTCGGCCTCTTCCTGGGCCATGTTGTGTCGCGGCGTCGGCTGAGTCGTCGGGCTCGCGCTTTGGCCTTTGGGTTGACCGCCTGAGCTTTCGTCCGGCGGCGGGCCGGGGCGCGCGGGCCGCAGCGCGTCGAGCTGGCGGATCTGGTCCGCGGTCAGGTGCAGTTCGTCCTGAACCGCCGGCCGGCGGAGCAAGGAGATCGTGAAGTCGAGCCGGACCATGCTCCCGACCGCCGACACCTCTTCCAGGATCGACGCGACATTCCGCTCGGCCGCGGCCAGCTCGGCCGACTCGGCCCCATCCCCGTGCCGCTCTTCGAGAAACCCGCGGTAGTAATCGAGCGCCGTCTCCAGCATGTTCTGCTTCATGTCGACCAGCGACGGGTCCTTTGGGATTTGTTCGGTCGCCACGCGGGTGAAGTAATCGACGGCCCGCCGGGCCTCGCGATAGCTGCGCTCGGCCCGCGCCTGCTCCCGCTCCGCCTGATCGCGCTGCTGGTCGGCCCGCAGCCGCTGCACCTGCTCGCTGTGATACGCGGCAGTCGTCTTGCTCTGCGCGAAAGCGATCATCCCCGTGGCGACGAGCGAAGCAATGGTGATAAACACAAGCACAACGGCCGCCGCGACGACGACGGCCCGGTGCCGTCGGGCCCACTTGATCGTCCGATTCCAACGCGAAGGCGGCTTGGCGAGGATCGGCTCATCGGCCATGAACCGCCGCAGGTCCTCGGCCAGCGCGCCGGCGGAGAAGTACCGGTCGGCCGGGTCTTTCGCGACGGCCTTGAGGATGATCGTTTCCAGCTCCGGCGGGATGCCCCGGTCGATCGAGCGGGGCGGCCGCGGTTCGACCGATTCGATCTGCCGCAATAGCTCTTCCCGCGTCCAGCCGGGCAGGCCGCGCTCGAGCGTCAGCAGTTCGTAGAGCGTCATGCCCAGCGAGTAAACGTCGGTCCGCTGATCAAGCACGACGGCCTTGCCCGAGGCCTGCTCGGGGCTCATGTAGCGGTAGGTGCCGAGCACGTCGCCGGTCTGCGTGAGGCCGCTGTCGGCGTAGATCTGCGCGAGCCCGAAGTCGGAAATCCACACCTTCCCGCGGTCGTCGAGCAGCAGGTTGGCGGGCTTGATGTCGCGGTGCACGACGCCCTGCTGGTGCGCATAATCGAGCGCCTCGGCCGCCTGCAACCCGAGCCGCGCGACCTCGCGGTAATACCGCGAGCGTCGTCCGACGGGCGAAGAGGCGAGGTTCGACAGATCGTCGGGCGCGGAGATGCGATTCGCCTCATCCCCATTGGGCGCCCGCTTGCCGCTTGCCGTTTGGCGTGACGCCGGTGGGGCCGTCACGGTGATGCTGCTGCCGGATCCCGAATCGACCGGGGGCCCATGATTCTCCGCGTGGCCCGACCTCATTTCCCTCTCCCGGTACTCCGGGGGAGGGTTAGGGAGGGGGCCATGTGGCACAGCCGCCCTCGGCGGTGTTCGACCGAAGGTCGAAGTCGGATGTCCGCCTGCCGGCGGACCACAGCCTAGGGCGGCTGTGCCACATGAATCTCCCGAAGTACCGGGGGAGGGGGAAACCCGCGTCCCCGATCGATGATGGATTGATGCCGTCGATGCCGTCACGCGGCTCTCGAGCGAGTCGGGCGTGCCCCGCCCGGATGCGGCGCGGATCTGTCGAATGACCTCCGAGAGGCTCCGCCCCTCGATCAGTTGCATCGCGTAAAAGTGGACCGACCGCTCGCAGCCCACCGCGTAGACCGGAACGATGTTCGTGTGATGGAGCTGCGCCGCCGCCTGGGCCTCGTTGCGGAACCGCTGCAGGTGGCGCGGGTCGAGCGCGGAGGCGAGGGGGAGCACCTTCACCGCGACGCGGCGGCCCAGCGAAAGCTGGATCGCCTCATAGACGATCCCCATCCCGCCGCGGCCGATCTCGCGGAGCAGGCGGAAGTCGCCCAGCGGTTGCGCGGATGGCCCGACGTGGCGGTCGCTCTCCACGCCCGCATCGGCCGCGACCCGGGCCGCGGCGGAGTTGACGAACGCCAGTCCCTGCAGGCAGGCGGACAGTTCGGTCGCGATCTCCGGATGGCGCGCGACGAATTCCTGGCGGGTGGGCCGCCGGCCCGTTTCGACGGCGGCCAGGTATTCTTCGACCGCGCGCACGAGCCGATCTTCGTTGCCCGACATGCCGGCGGTCGGGTCGGCGTCGCGGTCCGGGGCCGGGGCGTTCGAATCGGTGCTCATGGCAAGGTCCCCAGAGTGCGGCGGAGGTTCATCAGCCCGCGGACGTAGAGCTTCTGCACGCTGTCGGCGCTGCGGCCCATCCGCTGGGCCGTCTCGGCGAGGCTCAGGCCTTCCAGGTGCCGCAGGACGATCGCCTCACGATGGTCTTCGGAGAGGCGCGAGAGTGCGTCGGCCAGGATCACGGCCTGCTCGCGGCGTGCGGCGTGCTGGCTGGGGCTCGTCTCCGAGCCCACCAAACCGCCGTCGAGCGCGACCGATGAGTGCTCGATATCCTGCGCGATGCCGCGTTCGAGGTTGACGTCGCGCCCCTTGGCGCCGACGTATCGGCGGACGGTCATCGCGACCTGCCCCGCCATGATCCGCCGCAGCCACGCGAGCAACTCGGCCTCGGTCGCGCCCTTGAAGTTCGGCATCTGCCGGTGGGCATCGAGGAACGTCTCCTGCACCAAGTCACTGGCGTCGACCTTCCCCTGCAACCGCCGGCCGATCTGCACGCGGGCGAGCAGCTTGAGGTACTCGCCGTACATGCGCAGCAGCCGGCCCGTCGCCTCCTCGTTGCCGCCGCGGGCTTGGTCGATCAGCAAGTGTGCGTCGGAAGCCATTTCAACTCTGTTCACGAGGTAATCCCCTCAACCGCAGTGGATTCTACCGCATCGGCTGACGTTGAGTTCGTCTCGCGGCCGTGTCCTCTGTGATTTATCACTAGTGGCTTAGTTGCTGGCGGGCACGATGAGCCGCCGCAGAAGTGCACCATTCGCAGCGTATTGACCGGCGTCCGCAAGGCACCGTTCGCAACCCGCTGTCAACGAGATGGGCGGCGACACGCGAGAAAGTTTTCCGGAACGGCGGAAGTTTCCGCACGCGGGCCGGAACGATGCTCACAGAAACCCGCAGTCGCCCGCCGCCTGCCGCCGCATGGGATATTCGCAGACGCACGCACACCGACAGGAGTCCGCAATGTTCGGTTGGAATCGAAAGAGGAACGACCCTCGCCGCCACGACGAGCGCCCGCGCCACGTGATGTTTGAGACGCTCGAGCCGCGGGAGCTGTTTTCGACGACGACGACGGTCAGCGGCTACACGCCGGCTGAGATCCGCAACGCCTACGGGTTCGACCAGGTCAGCTTTGACAATGGCAGCGTTGCGGCCGACGGCACCGGGCAGACGATCGCGATCGTCGACGCGTTCAACGACCCAAACATCTTCAGCGACGTGCAGGTGTTCGATTCGCAGTTCAACCTGCGGAGCGCGAACCTTTCCGTCGTGAACCAGACCGGCGGGAGCAAGCTGCCGACGACTGACGCGGGATGGGCGACGGAGATCTCGCTCGACGTGGAATGGGCCCACGCGATCGCGCCGGGCGCGAAGATCCTGCTGGTCGAAGCGAATTCGTCCAGCGTTTCCGACCTGATGGCCTCGGTGAACTATGCCCGCGACGCGTCGGGCGTGTCGGTCGTCTCGATGAGCTGGGGCGGCAGCGAGTTCTTCAGTTGGAACGGCGGGGAATCGTCGAGCCAGACAAACTACGATCCCGACTTCACCACGCCCAGCGGGCACCAGGGCGTCACGTTCGTCGCCGCCGCGGGCGACAGCGGGTCGTTTTCCGGCGTGCAGTGGCCGTCGAGCTCGCCCAACGTGATCTCGGTCGGCGGGACCACGCTCACGCTCGACGCGAACGGCAACTACGTGAGCGAAAGCTCCTGGAGCGGGACGAGCGGCGGATACAGCCAGGTGGAGAGCGAGCCGAGCTACCAGGAGAACGTGCAGACCACCGGCGTGCGTACCACGCCGGACGTCGCCTACAACGCCGACCCGAACACGGGCTTTGCCGTGTACGATTCGCTCGCCTACCAAGGGAGCAGCGGGTGGCAGGTGTTTGGCGGGACCAGCGCCGGCGCGCCGCAGTGGGCCGCGCTGATCGCGATCGCCGACCAGGGGCGCGTGCTGGCCGGCGAGGGGACGCTCGACGGCGCCAGCCAGACGCTGCCGATGCTTTATGCCGCGTACAACTCCAGTTCGACCTATTCAGCCGAGTTCAACGACGTCGTCGACACCACGTCGCCGGGCCGCTGGCACTGGCGGTTCGGGGGCTTTGGGCAGGGCAATCAGGCCACCACCGGCTTCGACCTGGCGACCGGGCTCGGAACGCCCAAGGCGGCCGGCCTCATCACCGCTCTGGTCGCCAACGCGTCGGTCGTTTCGACCGGCGGCTCCAGCTCGTCGGGCGGGTCGACCTCGTCCGGTTCCGGCGGGTCCACCTCCTCGGGCTCCGGCGGGACCACCACGACCACCACGTTGGCGGCCTCGCCGTTCGATGTGATGTTCACACAATACTCGTCGAGCCCGACCGTCGCCGGCGACAGCGGCAGTGTGCGCCTGGTGCTGAACAACACCAGCAACAGCAAATACACCGGCTCGGTGCAGATCGACCTGTACGCCTCGACAGACGGCACGCTCTCTTCGGACGATACGCTGATCGGCACGGTGACGCTCAGCAAGGTGAGCCTCGCGCCGGGCGGATCGCGGGCGGTGAAGGTCGGCTACACGCTCCCGGCCGACATGTCAGGCGGCAACTACTCCCTGATCGCCTCGGCCGCGGCGACGGCGGACGCGAACACGGCCAACGCGACGGTCACGACACCGACGGCGATCAATATCGCCGCGCAAAACCTCGACCTGGCCGCCGCGTTCGCCGCCAGCCAGGCCGTCGCCGTCACGCCCGGGCAGCGGCGCGGCGTCGCGATCACGATCACCAACCTCGGGAATGTGACTGCGATCGGCAACATTGCGCTGAACCTCTATGCCTCCAACGGCACGACGCTCAACGCCGCCACCCAGCAACTGCTGGCCAGCGTGCCGGCCCGCAAGATCAAGCTCAAGCCGGGCAAGTCAATCACGCTCTTCGTCGCCTTCACCGCTCCGCAGCAGGCGGCGGGGACGTACAACCTGATCGCGTCGATCAGCCCCTCCACTCAACTGGTCGACAGCAACGGGACGAACAACGTCGCCGTGATCGGCACGCGCGCGGCGTGAGCGTTGTGGTGCAGCCTTCCAGCCCGCCGGGTGCCATAGCCCTGAACTATGCCCCGGCGGCCCTCCTTTTCCCGAGAATCCGCCGGGTGACGGCGTCTCTTCTCGAACGGGTGCAACCTCAATCCAGGGCGAGCCGCGCTTGCCGGGTACGTTCCACTTTGGGAGCCCTCTCATGTATTGCACCGGAATCCTGAAGGTCCTGTTCCTCTGCGCCGCGGTCGCGATCACGTGTTGGGCGGCGGCGCTGAGCCGGCGGCGGCCACTCGAGACGACGCCCCTGCACGCCGCCGCCCTGACCGGCGATGTCGACGCGGTGGCCTCGTTGCTCGACCGGGCGAACGACATCAATGCCCGTGATACGTCCGGCGCCACCGCGTTGCACCTGGCCGTCATCAACGGCAGTCCCGTTCTTATCGGGATGCTTCTGCGGCACGGCGCCGAGGTGGAGGCGCAGGATGCGGCCGGCCAGACGCCGTTGACCTATGCGGTGCAATACCGTCGCGACGCGGCGCTGGACGTGTTGTTGCGAGCGGGTGCGAACGCGTCCGCCGCCGACGCGAGCGGCCGGACGCCTTTGCACTGGGCGGCCCGGTGCCGCAACGCGAGCGCGGTCCCGCGGTTGCTGGCCGCGGGGGCCGATCCCACGGCGCGCGACGACGAGGGGCGCACGCCCCTCGACACCGCCTCCTTCTTCGAAAGCGCCGCGGTCGGGCAGGCGCTTCGGGGCGGAATCAAGCGCGTAGGGCCCGCTTCAGCGGACCGAAACGTGATCGTGGAAAACGAAAACGGCGCGGTCCGCTGAAGCGGGCCCTACGGGGTGCTCGCTCCCGAGATGCAATAAAGGTTCTGAACCCCGCGGATGAACAGCTCGCCCTGTGAAACCGCGGGGGAGGCGCGGACCTCTTCGCCCAGGGGGTTTTGACTCATCAGTTCGAACGTTGGCCCCGCTTTGAACACGTACGTGTCACCGTTGTCGGCGGTGAAGCAGAGGTTGCCGCCGGCGCGGACGGGCGAGGCGCTGTGGTGTTGGCCGAGGCGGTGGCGCCAGAGTTCCTTGCCGGTCTTGGCGTCCCAGCAGGAGGCGAGGCCGCCGTCGGAGCAGACGAAGAACCAGTCGCCCGCCGCGATCGGCGAGGGGACGTAGGCGGCGACCGCGCCGTGCTCGTGCCAGACGACGCGGGTGTGGGTGATGTTGCCGTCGCCGTCGGGGTTGATCACGACCAGGTGATAGGTGGGGAAGCCGCCGGTGATGAAGACGACGTCGTCGGTGACGACCGGGCTGGCGACGAACTGCTCGGTCGGGCCGTCCATGATCCAGAGCTGCTTGCCGGTATCGGGATCGTAGCTTGCGACACACTTGCTCCCGCTGAGCATAAGCTGCTCGCGGCCGCCGACGTTGCGGATGAGCGGCGTGCAGTAGGAGCGGGTCTGGTTCGGGCGCGCGGTCCGCCACCGCTCCTCGCCCGTGTTCTTGTCAAACGCCACGATGCACGCGGCCTGCGAGTCCTGGTCGCAATTCAGGAACACCAGGTCCTTGTAGAGCACCGGCGAGCTGCAGAACCCGTGCACCGAATGGAACGCGCCCGGCGACCGCCGCCAGATTTCCTTGCCCTCAAAGTCGTAGCAGGCCAGCTCGGTTTTCGGGATCTGGAAGAACGCGACCCAGACGTATTTGCCATCCGTGGCCGGCGTCGCGCTGGCGTAGCTGTTCAACTTATTCTTCTGCTCCAGCGGGGATTTGAGGACCTCGTGCTGCCAGAGCACCTTGCCGGAGCCGCGGTCGATGCACAGCAGCATCCGCTTCTGCTGAGCTTCGAGGCAGGTGGTCACGAAGATGCGATCGCCCCAGACGATCGGGGACGAATGGCCCTTGCCGGGGATCGACGTCTTCCAGCGGATGTTTTGCGTGGGAGACCAGTGCGTCGGGATGCTCGTTTCGGTCGAGGTTCCGTCCAATCGCGGCCCGCGCCATTGCGGCCAGTCCTCGGCACGCGCGGATGAAACAAGGAGGCAGACGACGCAGGCAAACGTCAGGACCGAAATTATGCTCTTGCTCCCTCTCCCTCTGGGAGAGGGTTGGGGTGAGGGGGAGTTAAGGAAGGCGTTACGCGGCCGATTCATCTTCACCCCACGTCCGATTCCCTCGTCAGCTTCTCACGGATGGCCGGCGGGATCGGGATTGACTTCATCCCGGCGTCGTCGATCGAGCAGCAGACGCTGGTCGTCTTGCCGAGCGCGATCCGGCGGCCCGCCACCAGGAAATCGACTTCGTAGCTGAACGACTTTTCCCCCACGCGGACGACGCGCATCCGCAGCTCGACCTCGTCCTCGAACCGCAGCGGGCCGAAGAACTCGCACGCCGCCGAGACCCGCGGCCAGCCGACGTGCAGGCCGTCGTGCTGCATCGAGACGCTCAGGCCCACCGACCGGAAGAATGCGTGCTCGACCTCCTCCATCATCTTGTAGAAGTTCGAGAAGTGGACGATCCCCGCCATGTCGGTTTCGGAGAACTGGATGCGACGGGTTAGCGAGAATTCGGTGGACATTGAGAATGCCGAATGCCGAACGCCGAGTGCCGAATCGCGAGCAGCAACGCCGGGCGTTCATTCGGCATTCGCCACTCGGCGTTCGGCATTCACGCCACTGCCTCTTCCGCCCGCGCCCCGTCTCCATTGGGCATCTGCAGCGGGACGGCGTCGGGCAGGGGGATTTCCTGGACCATGGTGTCGAAGATGCGGTTCACCTCGGGGCGGAAGACGTCGCCGATGAGGAGTTCGACGAGGTTGCGCTTCAGGCCCGGGTGCTTGCGCATGAACTGGCCGAACGAAAAGCCGGGCGTGTAGAAGGCATAGACGAGCTTGCGCATCGCCTGCATGCCCTCGGCCAATGTATGTCCCCATTTGCCGAGTTGGGCGGCGGAGAGGTCGCCCTTGGCAATGCCTTCGTTGATCGCGTCCGCGGCCATTTCGCCTGATTTGAGGGCGAGGAAGACGCCGGAGGAGTAGATCGGGTCGAGGAAACCGAACGCGTCGCCGATCAGCACCCATCCTTCGCCTGCGCAGCGGTTGGCCCGCCAGGAGAAATCGGACAGCACATGGACTGGCGAGACGCGGGTGGCGCTGGTCATCCGGCCGTCCAGGCCGCGGCAGCTCTTGACCTCTTCATCCAGCGTTTGCTCGGGGCTTTCGCGGTGAGTGATCAGGCGGTCGAGATCGCCCACGACGCCGACGCTGACGACGTCGTCGGGCAGCGGGATGTACCAGAACCAGCCGTCCTGATTGGCGGTGGAGAGGACGAGCGTCGCGCCCTCGTTCTTTCCCGGATCGCGGCGGGCGCCCTTGTAGTGGGCGAAGAGCGACGCCTTGCGGAGCTTCGGGTCCGGCTCGCGGATGCCGAGCTTCTTGGAGAGCAACGCGGACGTGCCGGTGGCGTCCACGATCACTTTCGCATTCACGCGGACGGAGGGTTCCCCTTTACGGTTGACGATCACCCCGGTGGCACGGGGGAGCGTGTCGTTCTCGGCCGGCTCGAAGATCACGTCCTGGACGTTGGCTTCCTGCCAGACGTCGACGCCGTGCTCGGCGGCGTTGGCGAGCATCATCTGGTCGAACTCGCTCCGCACGACCTGCCACGTCTGCGAGCACTCGTGCGGGTTCATCTCGTCGAAGTAGAACGGGGCCGAGTCCTTGCCCGAGGCGTTGGTGAACTGGACGCTGTACTTCTTGACGAACGGGCTGGCCTTCATCTTCGGCAGCATGCCCAGCCGCTTGAACGTCCAGTACGTTTCGGGCATGAGCGATTCGCCGATGTGGAAGCGGGGGAAGCGGCCCCGCTCGACGAGCAGGACCTTGTGCCCCGCGTCGGCCACGAGGGTCGCCACCGTGGCCCCGCCCGGGCCGCCGCCGATTACAACAACGTCGTAGGTCATGCGAGCAAATAGTAGGCAGAAGGCAGAGGGCAGTAGGCAGAAAGAGCGCCGGCCTTTCTGCCCACTGCCTGCTGCCGTCTGCCTACCCCTTCGTATTCAACACAATTTCCAACACTTCGATGCACGGCTCGTCGTCGCAGTAGATCGTGCCGAGGCGGCCGTAGAGCGGTTCGGCGTTGTTCGCGCCGAACAGGGCGGCCACCGCGCTTGCTTCGGGCAATCGCAGGAAATACCGCGGCTTGATCCGGCGGTGAACGTTGTGCTTCACCAGGATCGCCCCCAGCGGCATCTGCTTGCCCAGGATCTCCTGCTTCACCGCCTCTGGCATGTAACGGAAATTCAGGCGGACGATCCCCCACTCGACGAGCTTGTCGCTGCCGGCCGGCGTGAGGCAGATCTTGCGGGTGTAGAGGTCGCCATCGAGGTGCTCCTCGAGCACGTGGACCTTCACGGGGCTGCCGTGGTGGCGCTGCAGGACGATGGTCATGTGGTCGTGGTGGACCAGCAGGTCGTCCTCCGGGAACGGGATGCCCTCCGGCTGCACCGCCGTGCAGTCCGGATGGAACGGCCCGTGCGCGAACGGGCGGCACAAATCCGCCAGCAGCGCTCTCGCGCCGGACGCCTCGACCGCGATAGGGGCTGCTGCGCTCACGCTCATGACCTCACGTGATCAAGCCTGCAAAACAAATGCGCCGCAAAGACGCAAAGACGCGAAGGAAGCCACGAAGAAAGAATGAATTGGAGCGAGTGGCGTGCAGGTCCAATTCTCCTGAGGGTCCAATTCTCTTGTTCCTTGCTTTGCGGCCGTCTTTGCGGCCTTCGCGTCTTTGCGGCGCATTTTTGTTGTTCGCCTACGTGTACCGGACATTCTGAAACTGCGACTCGAAGAACCGGGGGAGCAGCGAGTCGATCCGCAGGAGCCCGTCGCGGGTCAGGCGGATGTCGTCGCCTTCGATGGTCAGGCAGCCTGCCTTCGCCAGCGAGTCGTACGCGTCGGCGAACGCCCGCGTGATCTCCTCGCCGAACTTCTTGCGGAAGTAGCCAGCGTCGATGTGCCCGGTCTTCAGTTGCAGGATCATCTCGCGGATCAGCCGCTGGTGGTCCGTGATCGGCAGCGCGCGGTTGATCGGCAGCTCGCCGGCGTCCAGCTTGCTGATGTACTGTTCCCACGTGTCGACGTTCTGGTAGTGAACGCCCTGGAAGTGGCCGAACGACGCCACGCCGGTGCCGACCAGGTCGGCCCCGTGCCAGAGCGAATCGCGGTAGACGAACCCGGCGTGCCGCTCGGGCTTCACCAGTGTGTAACCGCTGGAGACGACGTATCCCGCCGCCTCGAACTGCTTGAACGCGTAGTCGACCCAGGCGCGCTTCTGGCTCCAGCTCGCGATCGGCGACTCGTGCTCGCCGTGCGCGAGCGTCTCCTTCGCGATCTTCGAGTTGAACGGCACTTCCATCTGGTAGATCGTCAGCGAGTCCGGGTCGAGCTGCAGCGCCCTCTCGACCGCGTACTTCCACTTGTCGTCGGTCTCACCCAGCATCCCCGCGATCAGGTCGATGTTGATCTGCTTGAAGCCCGTCTCGCGCGCCCAGTTGTACGCCCGGATGATCTCGGGCGACTTGTGCGCCCGGCCGTTGGTGCTCAGGATCTCGTCGTCGAAATGCTCGACGCCCAGGCTGAGGCGCGTCACGCCGATCTGCTTGATCGTCTGGAGTTTCGATTCCTTGAGGGTGCCCGGCTCGCACTCGAAGGTGACTTCTTTGGCCGCGTCCCACGTCCACTTTTCGTTGATCTTATCAATCAGGCGAAGGAGCTGGGCGTTGCTGAGGAACGACGGCGTCCCGCCGCCGAAGTAGACGAACTCGAACTGCCGGCCGCCGAATCCCTGCCGGCCCGCGTAAAGATGGATCTCCTTGGAGAGGGCTTCGAGATACGTCTCCACCTCGTCGGCGTTCTTGTCGGTGTAAACGCGGAAGTAACAGAACTTGCACCGCTTGCGGCAGAAGGGGATGTGCAGGTAGAGGCCCAGCTTGGTGTTGGGCCGGGGCGGCGCATCGAGCGCCGCCAGCACGTCCGCCGCATGCCTGGGCGACCAGGCCGAGAACGGCGGGTAGTTCGCCACGAAGTAGCTGCCGACTTCGGTGTGTTTCTTTTCCGAGACCGTCTGAAGTTCCATGCTACGTCTCTCAACCAAGTCCCCCGCGGCCGATCGCACTTACCAATACCGTCATCATAGGGCACGCGTTTGAAAGCCGGGGGAGTGAATCTGGCCGCGACCTGACGGCGGGGTGGCGAATATGCCGTTTGGGGGAGTTCGGGGCTGCCGGGTGGCACGGACATGTACTCATGTCCGTGGCGTCAGCCGAGTCCGAATCATCACGGACAAGAGTACTTATCCATGCCATCCGAAGCAGGAGCAAGACACGGGCATGAGTACATGCCATGCCACCCACCGAGGCGCATGCGATTCTCCACACGGGTGCGCCGCGCGCACAAATTGAGCATCGACGTTGCCCCTCAATTCGTTATCCTCGGGGCGAACGAACGGCGATCGAACATGACAGAAGAACCGCTTTTATCGCCCACTCCGGGCGAGTCGGCGCCCGCGACCTCGCGATCCGCTCCCGGCAAAGGCTTTCTCGCCGCAAGCGGGTCGGTCGTGTTCCCAGGCATCGGGCAATGGATCGCCGGCTACCCGCGCCGCGGCGTCATCTGGTTCGGCCTGATGGCGGCCGGGCTGGTCACGCTGGGCGTGAGCCTCGCGTTTGTTCCCACGATCGTCGTCGCATGGGTGTTGACGGTCGTCTGCACCGCGTTTTTCGCAATCGTAGCGGCGGATGCGTTCGCCTGCGGCCGCGATTCGGCCCGGCGGCTGCTCGGGTCCAGCGCGGCGCGACACGTCGCCGGCGTCGGCCTGCTGGTGCTGGCCGCCGGGACGTGGTTCGGAATCGCGAAGATCGGCTCGGCGGCGCTGCGCGCCGCCGGCGTTCGATATCGTCCCATCACGACTATCGCGATGCGGCCGACGCTCCTGCCCGGCGATCTCGTGATCGCCCGGCGGGTTCCGAACTTGCGTCGCTGGGACATCGTGATCTTCCGTCCGCCGGGCCGCACCGACATCTTCACGCAGCGGATCGCAGGGCTGCCCGGCGAGAAGGTCGAGATCGTCGGCGGCCAGCTTCGCATCAACGACACCCCCGTCCCGCCGCCGCCCGGCGTCGATGCTTACACGAGCCACACGGAGTTCGGCCCCCAGACCGGCTGCGAAGGCCACCCGATCCGCCTCGGCCCCGGCGAATACTTCCTGCTGGGCGACAACAGCGCCGTCGCCTACGACAGCCGCAGCTTCCCCGACGCTGCCCCGGGCCATCCTGTCGGCGTCGTGCCGCGGGAGTCCATCCTCGGCCGGGTGATCGCCATCGACTGGCCGCCGCGACGGATGCACGAGTTCAAGTGACCGCCGCCTCGACACGGGTTTTTAACCCGTGCGAACCCCGTCTCAAACCGAGCGGCATCTTTGGTGCCTCGGAGTTCTCGCCCTGATTGCGTCGCCGGCACGGGTTGGAAACCCGTGTCACGAGGCGGCGTCACATTGCACTCATCAACTCAGCAGCCATCAGGACGAATTCGTTTTTCTGTGAACAGATTTCCAGCCTCGGGCCGCGCGCGGTTTTCGCCGCCGCGGGCCTGACATAAGATGCTGCCGAGTTTGGAGTCCGTTCGGATCGTCATGGATATCTCCCTCCCCACAATCCGCGGCCGCGGCGCGGCCGAGAACCCGGCGAACCGGTTCGAGCGGCTCGCGTTCGAGCACGATGGCGACGTGCTCGACGAGGAGGGCGTCCCGGTCCCGGCCACCGTCTACCTGAAGGACGCGGCCCGATCGATCATCGCCAAGAACGACTCGCCGGACGTGGGGTTCACGTACAGCATCAACGCGTATCGGGGATGCTCCCATGGATGCGTCTACTGCCTGAGCGGCGAGACGCGGATCCTGATGGCGGATGGCACCCATCGGCCGCTGGCCGAGGTACGGCCGGGTGATCTGATCTACGGCACCGAAAGACGCGGGAATTACCGCCGCTACGTCACGACGACTGTTCTGGCCCACTGGGAAACGCAAAAGCCCGCGTTTCGAGTGACGCTGGAAGACGGAACGGTGCTCGTCGCAAGCGGAGATCACCGGTTCCTGACAAACCGCGGGTGGAAATTCGTTGCGGAATCCGAAACTGGGCAGCGACCACACCTGACGGCGAACAACGACATGCTTGGCGTCGGCGCATTGAGCGTCGCGCCCCCGCCAGACGAGGACTACCAACGGGGCTATCTTTGCGGGATGATCCACGGCGACGGGTTGATCGGCCGCTATCACTACCCGCGCGAGGGGGGCGGCGGTGAATCTCAAACTCAATTCCGTCTGGCGTTGGCCGATGGAGAAGGGCTCGACCGGACCGCATCATTCCTTGCAAAGTCCGGTATTACCACCAATCGCTTCGAGTTCCAAGCTGCAACGGCGACCTGCAGGACGATGAAAGCGATCCGTACTCATGCGCGCGACCAGGTTCTGGCGATCGAATGTCTGATCGAATGGCCCGCGGATCCGTCGAGATCGTGGACTCGCGGGTTTCTCGCCGGCATCTTCGACGCCGAAGGAAGCTACAGTTGCGGCATCCTCCGCATCTCGAACACCGACCCACGGATCATCCGCCACATCTGCGGCGGTCTCGACCGGCATGCGTTCACATACGTTGTCGAGGTGATAGAACGGACCGCGGTCAAGCCGATCCAGGTCGTGAGAATCCGCGGCGGGCTTCGCGAACATCTCCGGTTCTTTCACACGGTCACACCTGCGATCACCCGCAAATTGAGCATCGACGGGCAGGCGCTGAAGAACAACGCGAAGCTCCGCGTCGCCTCGATTGAACCACTGCCCGGCAGGTCAACTCTGTTCGACATCACCACGGGGACGGGCGATTTCATTGCGAATGGCGTGGTGAGCCATAACTGCTACGCTCGACCTACACATGAGTATCTGGGGTTTTCCGCGGGATTGGACTTTGAGACGCGGATCCTCGTGAAGGCGCACGCGCCCGAATTGCTTCGCGAGGAACTGGCCTCGCCGAAATGGCAGCCGGCGGTTGTGGCGATCAGTGGGGTGACGGATTGCTATCAGCCGGTGGAGCGGACGCTGCAGCTCACGCGCAAGTGCCTGCAGGTATTGGCCGAGCTCCGCAACCCGGTCAGCCTGATCACGAAGAACCACCTGATCACCCGCGACATCGACCTGCTGGCGGAACTCGCGTCGTTGAACCTGGCGGCGGCGATGGTGTCGGTCACGACGCTCGACGCGGAACTGGCCCGGCGGATGGAGCCGCGGACCAGCGCGCCGCGGCGAAGGCTGGAGGCGATCGAGCTGCTGGCCAAGGCCGGTATCCCGGTCGGCGTGATGGTGGCGCCGATCATCCCGGGGCTGACCGATCATGAGACGCCGTCGATCCTCAAAGCCGCCGCGGCGGCCGGGGCGCGGTTCGCCGGATCGGTGCCGGTCCGCCTGCCGCTGGGCGTCGCGCCGCTGTTTGAGGCGTGGCTCGCGCGACACTACCCCGGCCGCAAGGACAAGGTCCTCAACCGCATCCGCAGCCTCCGCGGCGGAAAGCTTAACGACTCCAACTTCAACTCGCGGATGAAAGGCCAGGGCGTCTTCGCCGAACAGATCGCGGCGATGTTCAAGCTGGCCGTGCGAAAGGCGGGGCTGGACAACCCGTTCCCGGCACTGTCGACGGAGCATTTCAGGAGGCCGACGGTACCTGGCGCACAATTCGAGCTATTTGGCGGCTGACGCGAGTTTCGCCACGAATGCGGCGTGCTCAGGCGAGCGGATGCCTTGCTCCAGCACATCCTTCAGCCTTGGAAGCTCAAAACGAAGCAGCGCGGATGAGTCCAACCAAAGCCCCGGGAACATTTCGCTGCAGAGGACGCCGTCCGCTCTCGCGGGCAACTCCTGATAGCGGCTACCGCGCAGCACGAACCAGTTCAACTTGTTCTCATATGTTTGCCACACCAGGTATTCGTTCACACCGTTGCGACGGTACGCATCGAGTTTCTCGTGCAGGTCATAACTGGCACTGCTGGCCGCGATCTCGGCGACGAGTTCCGGCGCGCCCTCGATGTAGCCCTCAGGCGATCGGCGCGTTCGCCCGCCATGGGCAGGCGACACCCGCAAGTAGGTGTCCGGCTGCGGCAGATTGCCCATGTCCAGGCGTAGCGAACTGTTGTCCGATGCGATGATGCCGGGCGTCGCGGCCCAGTAGTTTGAAATCACCAGGTTCACCGCCATATGGGGTGTGCCGTGATGTTCTTCAAAAGCCGGCGGTGGCATGTAGACCCTCCCTTCGATCAATTCCGCCTTTACAGACTCGGGCATCGCATCGAGCCGCCGCTCGAACTCCTCGCGCGTGAGGCGGTCGCCGGGTTGAAGCGGCGGGATCGCCGGCTTGGCAGGCACCGGTTGTGGAGTGACAACGGACATGACGCAGACTCCTTATCCCATAGCTTACCCCAGCCTTGAGGTCTAAGACAGCAGCAACTCCAGATCCTCCCGCCCCAGCTTTCCGATCAGGCTGTTGTCGGCGCTGATGATCGCGTCGGCGAGGTCGCGCTTGGTTTGCTGCAGTTGCAGCACCTTTTCCTCGACCGTGCCCTTGGCGATCAGGCGATACGCGAACACCTGCCGGGTTTGGCCGATGCGGTGGGCGCGGTCGATCGCCTGGGCTTCGACGGCGGGGTTCCACCACGGGTCGAGCAGGAAGACGTACTCGGCGGCGGTGAGGTTCAACCCCAGCCCGCCGGCCTTGAGGCTGATCAGGAACAGCTTCACGTTCGGATCGGTCTGAAACCGATCGACCGGCGTCTGGCGGTCGCGCGTCCGGCCGTCGAGGTACTCGTACGGCACTTTTTCCTTGTCGAGCCGGTCGCGCACGATCGACAGGAAGCTGGTGAACTGCGAGAAGACCAGCACCTTGTGGTTCTCCTCCGTCACCTCGGCGATCTGCGCCAGGAGCGAATCGAGCTTGGCGCTGCCGTTCGTCGCCTTGGACTTGTCGATCAGGCCCGGGTGGCAGGCCGCCTGGCGGAGGCGGAGCAGCGCCTCGAGGATCTGGATCTTCGCCTTGTTGATCCCGTGCGTCGCGATCCGCGACAGCAGCGACTGGCGGTAGTGTTCCTTCAACTCATCGTAGAGCTTGCGCTGCTCCGTATCGAGCTCGCAGTGGATCGTCTGCTCGAGCCGCTGCGGCAGGTCCTTGGCGACCTGCTGCTTCGTGCGCCGCAGGATGAACGGCCGCAGCGCCCGGGAGAGGAGTTCCTTGGCCTGCTGATCGACGACCCGGTTCGTCGCGCCGGTTGCTTGGAACGCGCGGGCCGTGCCGAGCATGCCGGGGTTGAGGAACTCAAACAGGCTCCAAAGCTCGCCCAGGTGGTTCTGCACCGGCGTGCCCGAGAGGGCCAGGCGGTGGTCGGCCTGCAACAGCCGCACGGCCTTGGCCGACTCGCTGGCGGCGTTCTTGATCGCCTGCGCCTCGTCGAGGATCACGTAGTCAAACCGCACGTCCTTCAAAAACGGGATGTCGTTCCGCAGCGTGCCGTAGGTGGTGAGGATCAGGTCGTAGTTGTCGAATGCCTCGGCCGATTTCGCCCGGCCGATGCCGGTGTGGTCGATCACGCGGAGGTTCGGCGCGAACTTCGAGGATTCCTCCCGCCAGTTGAAGATCAGCGAACGGGGGACGACAACAAGTGATGGACCGCGATTTCCCTTAGAGGGCGAGCTTTTTACTCCCTCTCCCTCCGGGAGAGGGCTGGGGTGAGGGGGAATTGCGTGCACCTCTCCCGGCTCTTCGGACGTCTTCTCCGGTTTTCCCTCACCCCGACCCGCTCGCGGGCAGTCGCCCGTTCCGCTCGCTTCTCCCGGGGGGAGAGGGAGCAAATGCGCGGCACCCGCGCGCAATTCCCGTCGTCCTTCCAGCAGCGACAGCACCTGCACGGTCTTGCCCAACCCCATGTCATCCGCCAGGCATCCGCCGAAGCCGAATTCGCGGAGGAATTCCATCCAGCCGAGGCCTTCGCGCTGATAGGGGCGGAGGGTGCCCTGAAAGGACGCGGGCGGGTCTGCGGCGCGGACGCCCTCGAAGTTCCGCAGCCGATCGCGCGCCTGCTCGAAGACGGCGTCGCACGTCGCCAGCGGTTGCGAGGCGAGCAGCGCGTCGAGCACGCCGACCTGCGTCTTGCCGAAGCGGATGTGGTCTTCGGTCGCGGTGCCCATGTCGGCCAAAAGGCCGTACTTCTGCAGCCATTGTTCGGGCAGGACGCCGAAGGTGCCGTCGTCGAGGCGGATCGTCTTTTCGCCGCGGCGGAGCGCGGCGAGCAGGGCGGGGAGCTTGACGGACTGCCCGCCGAAGTCGGCGGTGCCGTGCAGCTCGAACCAGTCGATGCCGCTGGCGACGTCGATCTTGATGTCGCCCGGCTGGCGGTAGAGCTGCCCGTCGGCCTCGACGTGCCAGTTCTCGGCGGTCAGTCGGCGGATCACCTGCGGCAGGTTGTTCGGCGCCAGTTCGTACGCGGGGCCCTCGTTGTAGTAACCCGTCTGGCGCTTGAACCCGACGGCGCGCATCTTGCCGGCCGCGTCGCGTTCGAATGCGTGGTCGCGGAGGATCAGCCGACGCCGTTCCGGTTGATAGATGCCGCGGCCCGGCTCGTCGTCGCCGACGATCACGCCGTCGTACTCGAACGACAGCTCCCCCTTGAGCCGGTCGGCGTTGTAATAGTTGTTCTTCTTCGACGGTTTTCGCACCCGCAACCTCGCCTGAGGCGTGATGCGGACTTCCTCGACCTTCAGTTCCTCGGGCAGATCGAGCCGGGGGAGCTCGGGGAGGCTGAGCAATTGCTGCAGCAGTTCCTCGCGGTCGGTGGCGGGGACGATCAGCTCGCGCTTGGTGCGGAGCATGACGACCCACGGGAACGCGCCGCCGTCGTCCATCGGGGCGACGCTGTCGCGGGTGAAGACCATCCCGCCGGAGACGAGCATCACCGGGATCGCGATGTCCAATCGCACTTCGCCGCGGCGAAGTTCGCCGGTGAGGACGAAGTTCTTCCCGTCGGGCGACGGGCGGGCGACGACCCACAGCTCCCACGTGCCGCGGTCGTCCCAAGTCAGCGGGAGCAGTTCCTCCTCGGGCGCGAGCCGCAGCAGCAGTCGGCCGGTGCCGGTCATGCGGCGGACGAGCATCGCCTGCATCGCCGAGCTGAGGCGGTAACTGCTGGAAGCGCCGCTGTAGTCGTAGGACGAGTAGTAATACGAGGAGTACGAATCGCGCGTTGACTTGGCGCCGTAGAGCAGGGAGAGGATCTCGCGGTCCTGAGCGTCGGGGATGGCGGGGATTTCTTCGGCCCGGACGGCCTGCTTCTTGGGCTTGCCCCAGTTCCCGTCCTTGCGGCGTTCGCGGTAATCGACTTCGACCGTCAGCCCGCTGCCTTCGAGCGTCCGAGGTGCGTCCACGACGTAGAGCACCTCGCGCCCCGCGGGCCAGACGGCCGCGGAGAGCGACTGCTCGCGGACCTGCATCGTCTCCCGCAATGCGGCCAGCGACTGCTTCCACTCCGCGCTCGACCGCTGGCGCCGGCCGTTGCCGTCCCCGCCGCGGCTGGGCGCCTTGCGGGCCAGGCCTGCCACATCCCGGATCGCCAGTTGCGGGTTGTTGGACGGCGGGAAGCCTAATGCCTCCTCTTGGTCAAAGAGGTCGTCGTCATCCTCCGGCAGCAGATCGAGGTGGCGGTCGGTGTCCCATTGCGCCGTGTACCCTTGTTGCTCGGCGGCCAGCAATGTCGCCCAGACGTGCTTGCACGGGTCGCCGGTGCTCGCGTAATAGGGGCAGTCGCAGGCGTAGCGAACAGCGCCCTTCTCGCGCGCGAGAAACACCGCGTATGGCTGGCCCCCCTGAACCGTCGCCTCGAGCTGATCCGGCAGGCGGTCCTCGAACTTCACCCCGCCCCGATGGAAGATCTTTTCCCCTTCGTGCTGAGCGTTATGCGTGAATTCGTCGGCGAACTTCTGCGTTAATGCCATCCCGTTGATCCGATGTAACGACGAGCCCCTGTACGCGCGCGGCGCAACGCGCCGCGCGAAACCGGGAAGTGTATCGCCTCCGGCCCGCTACGACTACCCGGGGGGACTCTTTGGCAATGAAACTTTCGACGATTTCGTGGTTAGCCGCGACGCGCAGCGGAGCGCGTTCGGACGCGCTCCGCTGCGCGTCGCGGCTAACCGGGCGGAGCCGGGGTGCGATGTGACCCTGCCAGATCGTTCCGTTCCTCCAGTCCCATCTTCGTGCAAACCCGGTAAGATCAAGGCGATGCCTCTTCTGATTCGCATCTTTGCTACGGCGCTGCTCGCCGGCCCGTTGTGGGCGTTCGGGCAGGCGACCCGCGCGACCACCGCACCGGCGGTCGCGGACCCGCCCTCGCCCAAGGCGGCGCTGCGCGAGCTGAACGTGGCGATGCGGGACGGCGACGTGGCGACGATCCAGCGGATGTTCCTGGCCACCACGCCCGCCGAGCGGAAGATGGTCGCGGCCGACGCGCAGATGGCGGCCGCCCTGGCCGACCTGCGGCGGGCGGCGGTCGCCGCCTACGGCGACGCGCCGGCCAAGACGGTCACAGGCGATACCGTCGCGGGTGCCGCCGAGAGCCTCGTCCGGATCGACACCGCCGAGGTGACGATCAACGGCGACACCGCGACCATCAACTACCGCGACGAGCGGGACGGCCCGTTTGTTCTCAAGAAGGTCGATGGGGAATGGAAGGTCCCCGTGTCGGAACTCGGCAAGCCGCTCGACCCGGTGGCGTTGAAGCAGCGACTGGCCGACCTGGCGGTGCAGACCAGCGTGGTGCGGGACGTGACGAAGTTGATCCGCGACAACAAGCTGCCGACCGCCGAGCAGGCCCGCGAGGCGTGGCAGAACCGGATCCTGCAGGCCGCCACGAGCCAACCCGCAAACCGGGCCGAACGACCGGCGCGTGAGTGAGTGAGTTCCGAGGACGCGCTGCTTCCACCGAAGAACTGGTCACTCAAGTGACCAGTCCGGCGGCGCACCGGGAATCATTGAACCCCGCGACCCGTCCGAGCGCTATAACTGGTGAGGAGGAAGGACCGATGAGCTACCGCTTGCTGGCGGACCTGGTGGTGGTGTTCCACTTCGCGGTCGTCCTGTTCGTCATCGGCGGCGCGGGGCTGCTGCTCTGGCGGCGGTGGGCCGCCTGGGTGCATCTGCCGGTGGTGGCGTGGGTGATCTTCGCCGAGTGCTTTCACTATCTGTGCCCGCTGACGTACCTGGAAAACTGGTTGCGCGATCAGGGCGGGGCGGAGGCGTATCGGGGGGATTTCGTGGCCCACTACATCATGCCGGTGCTTTACCCGGAGGGCCTGACGCCGCGCATTCAGGTGGCGTTCGGGATTTTGGTCTTCCTGATCAACGCGACGTTGTACGCGCTGGCGTTCCTGCGCCGGCGGGTAGAAGCGCCCGTTCATCCTGAGGCGACCTGATTCACCACTCCAGCGCCTTGACGACGCCCGCGAGCACGACTGCGGCGGCGATCATGCCGAAGATGATCCAGAAGGCGATGACGGCCGCCTCGCGCGGGACCTGCCGCATGGTGCGGCACTTGACCGACTTGTAGACCAGCGAAACGGCCGCCGCCAGCGGCAGCAGCAGCCAGGGCCAGACCGAGTCCGCCCAGATCGGGATTGGGTCGAGGAACGGCCGCCAGGCGAGCAGGTGCATCACGCCGCGGCCTCCGGTTGGGCCTCGAGGGATTCGTCGTGCGGCCGCCCGGCACGGCTGGCCGAGTCGATGATCGCCAGCAGGTTCAGCATCCCCGCGATGGCGGTGTAGAGCACGCCCAACTCGTTGGTCCGGGCGTGGGAGCGGTAGCCGGCCGGCATCCCCGACGCGTTGACTTTCGACGCGGCGACACTCCCCCACGACGCGATCAGGTTGATCGGCCCGGCAAGCACCTGGGCGATGTACCACGGCTTATTGCGGATCTCTTCCATCGGGCGGGAGGTCATGACCCACGGGCCGTTCGTCTCCGGCGAGGTCGGGTCGGCCTCGACGAGGTGATCCCCGTTGCGATCGGCCGGGGCGACCACCAGCGGCAGGCCGTGGTCCCCGTATCCGGGCACTTCGATGAGGCGCACGCCGCCGATCAGCAGGCCGAGGACGTACAGGACGACAATGCTGATCCCGACGACCAGCGCGCGGGCGCGTTGTCCCAGGAGCCAATACCCGGCTCCGGGCAGCAGCCACGCCGCAAGCGCCACCAACGGCACCGGCACATTTCGCGATCGGTCGTCCGACATCAGGGTGCGATACTGTATCCGCCCGCGACGCGGGGGCAAGCGGGGGCGTTGAATGATCGAGCTCGGGTGGCACGGACAAGTACTCTTGTCCGTGGTGGCCCGACCGAAGACCACGGACATGTGTACATGTCCGTGCCACCCGTCAATGGATTATGACCCCGAGGTCACCGCCACCGGCTTGGCTTCCGTCACCTGCCCCATCAGGAACTTGACCAGCAGCGTCTGCCCCACCTGCGGCTCGCCCGCGGTGGTGTGCCGGGGCAGGCGGATCGTCAGCGGCTGCCCCTGCGCATCGTTCGTCCGTACCGCAGCGACTTCGTAGTAGAGATCGCCATGGATCGAAAACGGCCGCACCGCCTTCACCTGCACCGTCCAGCTACCGATCATCGGGGGTTGCATGAGCAATACTAGGCAGCGGGAGCGGGCTGGGGCGATGGGTCATCCTCGGGCTGCGCAGCGCGTGAAACGTGATGAGTGAAACGTGACGC
>DASXMX010000644.1:0-8656 GCA_036495445.1 Tepidisphaeraceae bacterium | reverse complement strand
GTCGTCGCGCGTCCGGGCGCGGAAGCTCAACTGGCGGACCGACCGCCTCGCCGAGCGGTTCGACCTGATCATCGGCGCCGACATCCTCTACGAGCGGGCGCAGTGGGAACACCAGGAGCCGTTCCTTCGACACCACCTCGCCCCAGGCGGACACGTGCTGCTGGGCGAACCGGGCCGGCAAACGGGCGACCTGTTCATCGACTGGATCAAGCCCCGCAGATGGACATTGGAAATCTTCCCGGAGAAGGTGCCGACGCGGGAGAAGCCGGTGAGGATCTTTCGACTCGCGCGGGTCTCCGACCGTCGCGATTTCACCTGAACGAGCGGATAAGAATTGCGGCGGATCCGGACCCGGGGCGGCGCGGCGTCGGACGCTTTCGAAACGCCTAACGTCCCTCGCGCCGCTCTGCCCCGGCTTGTGCGGCTTTCGCCCGACGAAACATTTGCACGCCGGATGCGCGCTATCTTCGTCGTTCCAAATGAATCGCAAGCACCGTGACGTCCGCGGGCGTGATTCCGCTGATGCGAAGCGCCTGCCCGAGGCTGCGAGGCGTGAACTGGGCAAGCTTCTGGCGCGCCTCGTTGCGAAGCCCCACGACACCCGCATAGTCGAACGTCGACGGGATCAGCTTCGACTCCCACTGGGCCGACCGCTCGATCTGCTTGTCCTGGCGGGCAATGTACCCCTCGTACTCGGCGCGGATCTCGATGAGCCGGCCGATGCCCGACGGAATCGCCTTGGCTGCGGGGACTCTCTCGGCAAGATCGTCCCACGTCACCTCGGAGCGACGCAGGTAATCCATCGCCGTCCCGTCGGCAACGCGGGTCGCGCGAAGCAGCGCGATCCCATCTGCGATCCCACCTCGGCGAGCCTCGAACGGGCACCACCGCTCATCGTCCACGAGCCCCAATTCCCGCCCGATCGGCGTGAGCCGGTCGTCGGCGTTGTCGCTCCGCAGGTGCAGCCGGTGCTCCGCCCGGCTGGTAAACATCCGATACGGCTCGATCGGCGGCTTGGTCACCAGGTCGTCGATCAGCACCCCGATGTAGGCTTGATCCCGGCGGAGCACGAAATCAGCTTCGCCCTTCGCGGCGTACCGCGTCGCGTTGATTCCGGCGATCAATCCCTGCGCCCCCGCCTCTTCGTACCCGCTGGTCCCGTTGATCTGCCCGGCCAGGAACAGCCCGCGAATCGCCTTGGTCTCCAGCGTCGAGCGGATCTGCGTCGGCCAGACCATGTCGTATTCCACCGCGTAACCGTGGCGAAGGATCCGCGCGTCAGCCAGCCCGGGCACGAGGCGGACGATCTGCTCCTGCACGTCCGCCGGCAGCGACGTGCTGATCCCGTTGCAGTAGATCTCGTCGGTGTCGAGCCCCTCGGGCTCGAGGAAGATCTGGTGGCGGTCCTTATCGGCGAACCGCACCACCTTGTCCTCGATGCTCGGGCAATACCGAGGCCCGGTGGATTGAATCTGCCCGCTGTACATCGGCGCGCGATGCAGGTTCGCCCGGATGATCTCGTGAACCTTCGCGTGCGTGTAGCCGATCCAGCAGTCCACCTGCGGAAGAGGCGGCCGCCAAGGGGCCGCCGACGCGGGGACGCGGGGACGCGGGGACGCGGGGAAAGAAGAGGACGAAGAAACCGTCCCCGTCCCGGTTTCCGTCTCCGCGTCTCCGCGTCCACGTGTCCCCGCGTCGTATTCATTCAGGTACGAGAACGGCATCGGCTCCTCGTCGCCTGGCTGGCGTTCAAAGGCGGCGAAGTCGATCGAGTCGCGATGGAGACGGGGCGGGGTGCCGGTCTTCAGGCGGCCGAGTTCCAGTCCCAGGCGCGCCAGGCAGCCGGAGAGGCCCTTGGCCGCGGCCTCGCCGACGCGGCCCCCTTCGGTCTGCCGCTCGCCCGTGTGCATGAGCGCCCGGAGGAACGTGCCGGTGGTGACGATTGCCGCACGGCAAACGAATCTCCTTCCCTCCGCCAACCGCACGGCCGCGACCTGCCGCTGCCCCGTGACACGGGTTTCCAACCCGTGCGGACGATCTGCGGATCCGCGAATTGCCTGTGCCTCGAACGCCGCTTGCACGGGTTGAAAACCCGTGTCACAGGGGAGGGTTTCGATCTCCGCGACTTCGCCCGGGACGACGTCGAGATTCGAACACGTCGCCAGAAGCTGCTGCACCTGGCGCGCATACCTGTACTTATCGGCCTGAGCTCGCGGCCCCCAGACCGCGGGGCCCTTGCTGCGGTTGAGCATCCGGAATTGGATACCGGTCTGGTCAATCGCAAGCCCCATCAGGCCGCCCAATGCGTCGATTTCGCGGACCATCTGTCCCTTGGCCAACCCGCCGATCGCGGGGTTGCAGGACATCTGGCCAATCCGGGCGGGATCGAGCGTGATCAGGGCAACCGACGCTCCCAATCGGGCGGCGGCCCAGGCGGCCTCGGCACCGGCGTGTCCGCCGCCAATGACGACAATGTCGTAATGATCCTTCATCGCGTCGAGAACTTTTTACCCAATCTGACATCCCCAACTTGAGCGACGCACTGCCAATCGCTCGACACGAGCGGATTCTAACCGGCCCGCTCAACGGAATCGCGGATTCCGCATACGAAAGGCAAGTCGTCGCGTATAATTCGACGGCTCGAAGTGACTTTTTCCGTCCATCGCAGCTTCCATCGGAGAACCCACCATGCGTTTGCGGCAATGTGTTTCGCGCGCCCTGCTTTCGGTCAGTCTGCTGATCGCCGCCCCGGCCATGGGGCAGACCCGGCAGCCACAGCAGCAATCCCCCCTCGCCCAGGCAAGCAAGGCCGTCGTTGATGCTCGCATCGCCTTGAACAAAGCCCAGACCGAGCTGCAGCGGGCGCGCGACAAGGTCAAGCAGCAGCTCCTGACCAAGCCCGAATGGGCCCCGGTTGTGCAGGAAATGAACAAGGCGAGCAATGACGTCGTCACCGCCAAGCGAAACGCGACGAACGCCGTCCATGCCAAGCCAGAATACCAGGCGGCCGCGAAGCAGCGGGACGAGGCGGACAAGATTCGTCAGGAGGCCCTCGCCGCCCCCGGCACCGGCAGCGATGACACGAAGGTGAGCGACACCGATCTGGCGACCGCCCAAAACAACTACATGACCGCCGCCCTGAAGATGAAGAACATCGAGAAGCAGTCGCTGGCGGACGATCAGGCCCTCGCCGACGCCAACGCGCGCCTGGAAGCGGCCAAGGCGAAGATGGCCCAACTCGACGCCGAGATCGACGACTCCATGAAGAACGATCAGAACTATCAACAGTTGCAGCAGTCGGTCGCCAGCGCGCAGCAGCAGCTCGATCAGGCCGAACAGAGCCTCAAGCAGCAGCGCGAATCCCTGTCCAAGAGCCACTCGTCATCGTCGTCGTCGTCGACTTACCGCCCGCCGGGCCGGTAGATCGCGCACAGGGTTTAGATCTTCTGTGAGCCGGCCCGCGGCACGATCGTGCCGCGGGCCGCTTGTTGCGCTACTCGCCGCGGTGCCGCTCGCGCACGCCGGTGAAGCCGAGGATGAGGCTCAGGGCCGCGGCCACGAAGTCGAGCAGCGTCCGCCAGTCCACCGCCCCGCCGGTCGCGTTGAACCGCTTGTACCCCTCCCAGCCCAGGAAAAACGCGATCACGAAAAACGAAATGCTCAACCGGGCGAGCCAGCGGCGGGTGAGCGTTTGCCAGTCGATTTGCATTGACGGGTTCCGGGGCCGGACGTAGCGTCTAACACATTATGGACCGCCTACGCTTCCCGTCCACGCTCGCGGTTTTTCTCCTCCTGACGCTCCTTCCCGCCGCCCACTCTGCCGCCGCGGATGACGACGCCCCGACGCCGCGGCAGATCTTCGCCCAGGCGATGGCGCGATGGGCCAACCTGATCGAGGGCAAGGAAGGCGCCGGACAGACGCTCGTCGCGCACCTAAAGGTGGTGAAGGCCGACGGGTTGCCGAAAGAGGCGGCGGGCGCGACGGCCGACATCGCGTTCCAAGCCCCGGATCACGTGCGAATCAGCGGCACAGCCGCTGGCTTCAACGCCGTCGTCGCCCGCGACGGGCAGGTTCTCTGGGTCCACGAGCCCAAGTTCAAATTCGCTGTCCTCGGCAAGACCGGCGTTGCCCCGTTCAAGGCCGAGCCCGACAAGCTCGACCAGACCGTCCTGCCCCCCTTCAAGCTGCCGATCTCGCGGATGCAGCTTGCGATGATGTCGCTGATGCTCGACGTCCAATCCGACGGCGAGGACACGATCAACGGCTCCCCATGCGATGTGCTGAAGATCGGACTGCTCCCGCAGGCCACCGAACTGCTCGGGGTCGCCAGCGGAGAGGCGCGCCTGTGGCTCCGCAAATCGGATCGCCTGCTCATGCGGATCACCTACGTCGACGCGCCCAGAGCTGATGTGCGGATCGACATCGACGACCCGAAGCTGGTCACCGCGTGGGACGCCGATCGATGGAAGCTCCATGCCAATCCCGGCGATGACGTCCAAACCGTCGCCCTCGGGCACCTGACGCGGTTCCTGCACATCCTGCCGAAACTGCAGGCCGAGAAGGCCGAGCCGCTCGGCCCCGCGACGGGCGAGCGGCAGATCCTCGCGACCGAAGGCGCGGGCCGGCTCGAGCGGATCGACGGCACACGCGTGCTGTTCCTCAAGGGCTCGCCGGCCGAGATGGGCCGCCAGCAGGGCAAGCTGCTCGACAAGGAGGTCCACCAAATCTGCGACCACATCCTCTACGGCGTCGGCGTCGGCAGTTCATTCCTTCGCGGCAAGTGGTTCGTCAGTGAGATCGAGCGGGCCGTCGACCGCCTCGAGCCGTACATGGACAAGCGGTACCTGGCCGAGATGGACGCGCTCGCCGACGCAACGGGCATGGACCGCCAGGAGGCCCGCCTCTCCAACTTTTTCCCGGAACTGTTCCACTGCAGCGGGTTCTCGCTCTACGGCAAGGCGACGAAGGACGGCCACATGTACCACGGCCGCGTCCTCGATTACCTCAAGGGCGTGGGCCTGGAGCAGAACGCCGTCGTCATGGTCTACCAGCCCGACTACGGCCACGCCTGGGTGAACCTCGGCTACGCCGGGTTCGTCGGGTCGGTCACCGCGATGAACGAGAACGGCATCAGCATCGGCGAGATGGGCGGCGCCGGCTACGGCGACTGGGACGGCAAGCCGATGGCCGAACTCGTCCGCGAGGTGATGGAAAAGGCCGACACCCTCGACGACGCCATTCGCATCATGCGCGACGCCCCGCGGACGTGCCACTACTACTACGTGATCTCCGACGGCAAGCGCAAGCAGGCCGTCGGCATTGACGCGACCGCGACCCAGTTCCGCGTGCTGCCCGCGGGCGTGGCGGTGCCCGAGTTGCCGCACGCGTTCGACGATGCCGTGCTGATGTCCGCGGGCAACCGGTACGAAGCCCTGTCCGATCGGGTGAAGGCCCATTACGGCTCATTCGACGCCGACACCGCCCGCGACCTGATGACCCGCCCCGTCTGCATGACCAGCAACATCCAGTCGGTCCTGTTCGAGCCTGACACGCTGGACTTCTGGGTCGCCAACGCCGACGCCCAGCACGTCGCCAGCGCCGCGCGCTACACGCACTACAACCTGCGCGACCTGCTCAAGCCCGCACCGCCCAAGACGGCGCCACCGTTTGAGTTTTGAGAGGAGAGCCGCACCGCGCGCCCTCGGTACCGCCGCTTGCGGCTTCGCCAACGAAGGGACGTTCTCCGGAAGGATCCTGCCGAAGGACGTCCCTTCGTTCGCGAAGCCGCAAGCGGCGCACGTCACCCGTCCTCGACCGCGTCCTTTTAAAATCCCCTGTGATGTCCCGCTCCCGATGAGGACGAAGACACCATCGCAACGATCATGAAGGCCAACCCGATCGAAAACAGGGCGCCCATGACCAGCCCGAAGATCGCCCGCCCCATCCCGTGCTTCCTCGGATCCTTGCGAATGTCGCGGATCGCCAGGATCCCGCAGATCAGGGCGAACGGCGCCGGGAACATCACGACGCTCAGTAACCCGAGATATCCCGCCGCGATGGCCCAGCCGCTCCGGCCGACCGGCAGCAGCCAGCGCGTCGCCGCGTCCTCGCCGAGCGAAGGCTGAGACGGGCCGGGCGAGGCATAGGCGATCGGCGTCGCCATCGTGGGCAGTGGCGGCGGCGTCGCCCCCGCGGGGAACAAACCCGTCACCGATCCCGCCGGCTGCCACGCCGGCATCCCCTCGCTCCAGACCAGGTCCATCTGCAGCAGTTGCCCCGAGGCGGCCAACTGCTGAAGTGCCTCCCGCGAAACCGGCCCATGTTGAACGCCGTTCGCGCTGTAAAACCAGTTCGCCATCGCTCCTGCCCTCCTGGTGATCACCATTCCTTCAATTGAGCACGCGCACGATTCTTATATGACGATAGCGTACCCTCTCCCGGTACTCCGGGAGAGGGCAGGGTGAGGGTTTGCCGCGCAACGCTGCTCTCTGGAGTCAGGATACTCGCGCGGTGAACCCTCACCCCAACCCTCTCCCGGAGTACCGGGAGAGGGAGAAAGCGCCATGCCCCCGAATTCGTCACAGAGTGTACGTTTCCTCTCAAGCCCCTCGCCGCCACCCGCACTCCGGGCACCCGTCTTTGAAATCGAAGTTCAAGTCGTACCCGCATCGCACGCAGCATCCCCGCTTCAATCTTGACAGTTCCACGACGAATCGGCTCGGCTTCGTCAGCATCATCCGCAACACGGCCAACGTCGCCGCAAAGGCCGCCGTATCGACGGCCAATCCCGTCCACATGGGCCGCCACGGCAGCACCCCATTGCGCGTCGCGACCGGCCGCGGCACTGACGCCGGGTAGGTCAGGAATGTTACCGTCGTCGCACCCGGCGCGACGGCCGGCCCGTCGACCGGCGTCCAGAGGGCGACCATCGGCCACCCGCGGGCGTCCGCCGCCCGGACCGCAGACTTCGCCCCTTCCGCGGTCCAATCCGGCGGCCCGAAGTCCGCCCCCGCCCACGGCGGAACTAACCGCCCCGGCGACCCGCCCGCCGGCCCCGCCCCCGTCTGCCCATAAAAACTGCTCGCCTCCGCCATCGTGGCCCAGTGCGTCTGTCCGATATCGTCGATCACCCCCACCGCGTCGATCTCGTTCCAGCCGGGGATCGTCGGGATCCCGATGTCGAGCTTGATTTTCCGCACCGCGGGCAGCGAGGGTTCGGTGATCGCCACGTGCGACACGCCGCTGGCGGCGGTCGCGGGCGTCGGGTCGACGCCCGACCACGCGGCGATCTCCGCGCCGCCTTCGGTCACGAAGGAGATCTGCGTCAGCGCGCCGGGGCTCAGCGATTCGTACACGTCGACCGCGCGAATCCGCAGGGGCTTGTCATAGGTGAGCAAGAGCCACTCCGGCGAGCCGTTGCGCGTCGCCGGCGCCCAGGCGGTGGGAAAGTCACCCGGCCGTGGCGTGTCCGGCGGCCCCGCCGCCTGGACCGGGCTCCAGGGCAGCGCCTGCCACTGCGACGTGACCCGCACCGCCCCCGGCCGCGACTGCACGGTGACCGACCAACTCCCGTTGCTCGCGGAGACGCTCGTTCCCGTCGACAGATCGATCGCCGCACCACAGACCAGCGCCACGACGATCGTCAGCACCAGCCCCGCCGCCAGATACCCGATCGTCGCGCCGATCCCGCGTTTGAAGCGACTGGCCATCCGATACCTCGATCGCCCGCCGGGCGCCTGGTCACGCCCGCGGCAGTTCCCTCCGAATCACCAGCGTGCTGGCCATCATGTCGTGCAGCGCCTGCTTCCGCTGCGTCCAGCCCGCCATCATGAAACCGATGTAAAGGATCATCCCGGAAATCAGCTTGCCGAAGTAGCGCCCCGTCGCCCGCCCGAAGGTGATGCGCGCGCCGGAGAGATCGGTGACAATCAGACCACATGCCCGTTTGCCCAACGTGGCCTGCCACGACGAGCTCTCCATCAGGGCAAAGTAGAGCCAATCCATCGCGACATTGAGCAACCCGCCCATCGAGCCCATGTCCGGGAACATGGGGATGCCCTGACGGGACATCGGCACCTTGTAATGGCCCAACGCGCCCAGCCCGGTACTGATCGCCAATTTCGGAACCCAAAGGATCACCATGTCGATCAGGTACGCCGCGAACCTCAGCCAGAACCCGCCGTAGACGACGACCCCGCCGACCGGGTTGTAGTAATTGATCTGGGGCGGCGGCGACTGGTATGAAAGCGGCACCGCAGTCGGAACCTCACGCATCTCGGGAGGAAACAGTTCGGGAACCGTCCCCGCCTCCGCCCAGTTGGACATCCCCTCTCGCCAGACGAGGTCCTTCGCGGCCAGTCGCCCGGCGCGGATCATCTCCCGCAGTTCCTCGGTCGCAACGGGCCCTTGCTGGTTGCCTTCCGTGATCGCGTAGTACCACAAATCCGACACGTGCCATTTCTCCTTCTTGCGCGGTAATGATACCGCTTCCGGGGCGGCATGGGCATGTACTCATGCCCGTGGCCCTCTCTGATCGGAAGACACGGGCATGAGTACATGCCCATGCCACCCAACGTGACCCTGCGCGACATGTTTCGAAGGAGGAACCCATGCCCCGTCCGCTCAGCAAGGTCACGTTGGGTGGCATGGGCATGT
>DASXMX010000643.1:0-6220 GCA_036495445.1 Tepidisphaeraceae bacterium | reverse complement strand
CAAGTACCCTTGTCCGCGGCGTCGCGAGGAAAGACCACGGACAAGGGTACTTGTCCGTGCCACCCAACAACAATGCCGTCACTCCAATGGGTACATGCGGTTCCGATGCGTTAGCGCCCATAGCCCTCTTCGACCAGCTTCAACTCCCCCGTGGTCGGCTGGATCATCATCCCGTGAACCGGCAGGTGCTTGGGGAGGAGCGGGTGCCGGCGGATGATCTGGACGCTCTGCTTGACGCCGTCCTCGATGTTCTCGAACCCGGTGAGCCACTTGTTGAGGTCGATGCCGGCATGCTGCAACGTTTCAAGCACGTCATCCGGCACGCCGCGTTGGCGGATCTTTTCGAGGATCCGGTCGCTCCGCAGGGCGGCCATGCCGCAGTCGTAGTGCCCCACCACCGCCACCTCGTCGGCCTGCAGCTCGTAGACCGCGACGAGGATGCTGCGCATCACGCTGCCGAAGGGGTGCGAGACGATCGCCCCGGCGTTCTTGATCACCTTCACATCGCCATTTCGAAAGTCCATCGCCCGCGGCAGCAGCTCGACCAGCCGCGTGTCCATGCACGTGAGGACGACGATCCGCTTGTTGGGGAACCGGTCGGTGAGGAATGGCTCGTATTCCTTGCGTTCGACGAATTGCTTATTGTGCTCGAGAATATCGGAAAGCAGAGACATGCCGAGACTATACGCGTGCGAGCCGTTCAGGACAGGATCAGAACGGATGCGAGCGGATCGCGCTCGGCACGACAACAACCCGCAGACGGTCCAGCGCTCGGCAGGGTCATTCACTATGGCTCACGAATTGCCGGTACAGGTGAGCGTACTTCCCGCCGGCGGCGACGAGCTCCCTATGCGTGCCGCGTTCGATGATGCGGCCTTGGTCGATGACGAGGATCCGGTCGGCCCGCATGATCGTGCTGAGGCGGTGGGCGACGACGAACGTCGTGCGGCCCTCCAGCAGCCTCTCCAGCGACCGCTGGATCAGCAGTTCGGTGCCGGTGTCGATCGCGCTGGTCGCCTCGTCGAGCATGAAGATCCGCGGGTCGGCCAGGTAGGCGCGGGTGAAGCAGATGAGCTGCCGCTGGCCCAGCGACATGTTCGCCCCGCGCTCGCCGACTTCCGTTCGGTAGCCATCCTTCAGCGAGCAGATCGCGTCGTGCGAACCAATCGCCTTCGCGGCGGCAATCACCTGCTCCTCGGTCGCGTCGGGACGCGCGTAGCGGATGTTGTCGACGACCGTGCCGCTGAACAGGTAGTTCACCTGCAGCACGAGCCCCATCTGCCGGTGGAGCGATTCGCCGGTGACGTGGCGGATGTCGTGCCCGTCCACCCGCACCCGGCCGGACTGCGGCTGATAGAAGCGCGCGACCAGCGAGATGATGCTGCTCTTGCCGCTGCCGGTCGCGCCGACGAGGGCGACCATCTCGCCCGGGTTGGCCTCGAAGCAGACGTCGTGCAGGACGGGGCGCTCGGGGCTGTAGCCGAACGTGACATGGTCGAATTCCACGCGGCCGGTAATCCGCGGCAGCGGCGGCGCGCCCGGTTCGTCCTGCACCTCGGGCTGCAGGTCCAGCAGCGAGAAGATCCGCTCGGAGCCGGCCATCGCCTGCATCAGCAGGTTGTAGAAGTTCCCGAAGTTGATGATCGGGTTCATGAACCAGTCCCAGTACAGGAAGGCCGCGACGACTTTCCCGACGCCGCCGCGCCCCAGCGTCCCGCGGACGATCAGGTACCCGCCGAGCATGAGGATCGTGACCTTGCCCAGGAAGCGGACCAGTTCGAGGACGGGCTGGTAGACGCCGTTCAGGCGGGCGACGGCGACGTTGTTGGCGGTGTTGTCGTACTGGAGCGTGTTGAAGACCCCGAGGTTCGGCCCCTGACGGTTGAAGGCGTTGACCACCCGCATGCCGGTGATGTTCTCGGCCAGGTTGGTCGAGACACGCGTCCACCCTTCACGGGCAAGCTGCCATGCGACCGCCGCGCGCTTGAGGTAGATTCGGTTCGCCACCACCAGCACCACACCCAGCCAGGCGACCGACAGGAACAGCCACAGGTTCGTCCCGGCAAGCATGATCGCCGCGACGATCATCATCAGCCCGTTGGCGACAATCGTGTGCAGGCCCCACACGTTGATCTCGCGCAGGGCCGTCACATCGCTCGTACACCGGCTGATGATCCGGCCCAGCTTCGTCTTGTCGTAGTAGCTCATCGACAGCTTCTGCAGGTGATCGAAGAGCCGCCGGCGAAGGGAAAACTGGACGCGCTCGCCTGCGCCGGTCATGACGAGGATCGTCAAGCGCTGGAGGATTACCGCCGCCGTGAGCACGACGGCCCACATCGCGACCAGGAACACGATGTGCCACGCGGCGGCCGACGTGGTCGGCGCGCCGGCCTCGCCCTTGCTGGCGGTGAAGGCGATCCCGTAGTTGATGATCCACTGCGTGAACTTCGGCGACATCATCTCGCCGACCGTCATCAGGATCCCCAGGAAGATGCCCAGCGCGTACTGCCGCTTGAACGGCGCGAGCAACTGCAGCGTCCGCCCCAGCAGCACCCGGTCGATCGGCCGGTAACGCTGCTCCTCGTCCTCCTCGTTGTACGGGACGACGGGCGCCTTGGTCTGAGCCTGGGCGGGCTTACGTCGAAATGGATGTGAAATCGTCAACGAAATCTCGGGTTGCTTGCCCTGTGTCACGCGGAACGCCTCTCACCTGATCCGGTATAGGTGTACGTCATGCGGCTCGAACTTGTCTTCGAACTTACCGTTCTCAATGGGGATCGTGCGGTTTTCGCCGATCACCTCTGCAACCGCATGCGGCGCAATCCGCGGCACGAGAAATGAGCCCTTGCCCGGCACGTTCCTCATCCCGACCGCAAACACGTACGTGGCACCCTCGTACTTCCGCGTCGCGCAGTCGATCGGCGGCCGCATCGACAACGGTCGCACCCGCGCCCCTTCATACATCGGGTCACTGTTCAAGACGGGCGCCAGTTCGCGGATCTGCTGATTGATCTTCGTCACCGCGGCGAGCATCTCCGGGTCGTCCAGCAGCGCGTGCTCGTCGAACGTCGGCTTGAACTGGTGGACGAAGTAGACGATCCCGCGCGAGCCGTGGATCAGCGACATTCACACCTCGGCCTTCACCTGTTGCGGCGTGGCCTTGCCCTGGCCGTGGCTGTTGGTGCACTCGATCACGTTCCAGATGATCCGGCCGCCGCTGGTCCAGTTCATCAGCCGATCGACGCCCTTGGCGACGATTGAAAGCTGCTCTGCACCATTCGGCAGCGTCGCGACGGGGTAGATGTCGTAGCTGACGATGTCCCCGCCCTTCACGTATTGCGGATAATCCTCCGGCTTGCCCGCGCCGCCGCGGCCATTCCAATGGTCGTTGGCCACGCCCTGCCCCAACCCCAGGTAAACCGGCCGGGTCGGGTCGGCGGCGCGCATCGCGTTGTATCGCTCGATGATCGTCGCCGGCTTCACCGGCGGGCCGTACGTCTTATGGCCCGAAGCGTCCCGCACTTCCTGCGCATTGTCCGGCTCGTCCTGCTGCATCCAGCCGATGATCGTCGGATCGTCCAGATGATGCAGGCCGACCTCATTCTGCTCGCAGACGACCGGCATGCCGGCCTCTTTGAGTTCGCTGAGTTGCTTCTCCGTTGGGCCTTTCCACAGGCCGACATAGAGCGTGACCCCCGCCGACTTGTACCGACTCGCCAGGGCCGGCTCCTGAAGCCAGACCCCGATCGGAAAGAACGACGGATCGGGCGACGGGCCATGCGACCACTTCGCGTAGGGCGATTCGCCGCGAGCCGGCGCGGATATGAGGCCCAGCAGCAGGAGCATCGGGATGTGCTTCTTCATGCTCATGTCGTGGTCCTCCGCATTTCCCCCTCTCCCTCTGGGAGAAGCGAGGGGAATTGGCGACTGCCCCCGAGCGGGTCGGGGTGAGGGGGAATTTCGAACGCGTTTCGTAGGGGCGAACACAAGGTTCGCCCCTACAAATTCCCCTCACCCGAGGGAGAGCGGTCAAACCGCGTCCTCGGCAGGCTCTTGCCGCGTCGAGGGAATCGCCCGCTCGTCCCGCTGGCGGTCCATGTGCGACGGGAGGTCTTCGCGCGGGCCGGGCAGGTCGGCCTCGCCCGACAACTGCACCTCGGCGATTTCGCGGTAATGCCCCGCCTCGTTCATCAACTGCTCGTGCGTGCCCATCTGGGTGATGCGGCCTCGTTCGACCACGATCACCACATCCGCCCGCTTCACCGTGCTGATGCGGTGCGCGATCACGAACGTCGTGCGGCCTTTCATCACCACCCGCATCCCCTTGCGGATCAGGTCTTCCGTCTCCGGGTCGATCGCGGCGGTCGCATCGTCGAGGATCAACACGCGCGGGTTGGTCACGATCGCCCGCGCGATCGCGAGCCGCTGCTTCTGCCCGCCGGAGAGGGTCGAGCCGCGCTCGCCGAGCATTGTCTGATATCCGTTGGGCAGTTGCTCGACGAACTCGTGCGCCTGCGCAAACCGGGCGGCGGCCTCGATCTCTCCCTCCGTGATGTTCGGCCGCCCGTAGGCGATATTCCCCGCCGTCGTGTCGCTGAACAGGTACGTCTCCTGGAAGACGAACGACACCTGGCTCCGCAGGCTCGCCAGCGTCACGTCCCGCACGTCGGCCCCGTCGATGAGGATCCGCCCCTGCTGCGGGTCGTAGAAGCGGGAGATCAGGCCGACCATCGTGCTCTTGCCCGCGCCGGTCGGCCCGACGATCGCGACGATGCTGCTCCCCGGCACTTCGAAGCTGACATCGTGCAGCACCGGCTTGGCCGCGTCGTATCCGAACGAGACATGCTCGAACTTCACCGCGCCAGGCCCGGGCGGGAGCGCCCGGGCGTCGGGCCGCTCCGGCACCGTCGGCGGCGCGGTCAGCACTTCATACAACCGCCGGCTCGACACCATCGCGTTCTGGTATTGCTCGTTGATCGTCGAGACCTGCTGCAGGCGGGTGAGGATCGCGCTCATCGCCCCGCCCAGCACGAGGAACCCGCCGGCCTGGATCTTCCCGTGGACCATCAGGATGCCGGCCAGCAGGAACAGCGTCAGGTACGACGCCATCGCGATCGTGCGGATGACCGGGTTGAAGTCGGCGAACAGCCGGATGCGCTTCAGCGTGCGGCTCAGGAACTCCTGCAGGTTCCCCTCGTAGCGGCCGATCTCCTGCCTTTCGGTGGCGAATGCTTTAATCACATGCACCCCGGCGATCGCCTCGGTGATCAGCGAGACGTTCCTGTCGTCCGCCTCCATCACCGCCTTGGCCGCCGGCTGAACGATCTTGCTGAAGCGGAGGATGTAGTACGTCCAGATCGGCAGCGGCACCAGCGAGAGCAGCGCCAGCCGCCAGTCGATCGTGATCAGCAGGAGGATGTATCCCCCCACCGCCAGCACGATGTCGAGCGTGGTCAGCACCGCGGTCTGGACGAACGCGCGGACGTTCTGCAGGTCGCTCAGCGCCCGGTTGATAAGCTGCCCCGACGAGAGCGCGTCATGGAAGCCGAAGCCCACCCGCTGCAGCTTGTCGTAAATCGCCTCGCGGATGAAGAAGACCATGTGCATGCTCATCTTCGTGTTCGCGACTTCCTTGAGGTAGCGAAGCAGCAGCGTCGCCACGACGAGGCCGACGAGCACGAGCATGACATGTCGGAAGGCCGCCGCGCTTGGCGCCGGATCGCGCCAGAACCACTGCCAGAACGACGGCGCATGTCCTTGCGGCGCGACGTAGAGTCGCTGGATCAGGTTGACGGCCTTCTCGATCCACTTGGCGACGAGGATCTCGACGCCCACCGCCAGCGCCAGCCAGCCGCAGGCGGCCAACACGGTCCCGCGGACCGGCCTCAGGAAGTGGAACATCCAGAAGAAGAGGAAGCGGTTGGTCGCGCTGGCGAAATGGGGCATCCGCGCCAGCGCCTCGGGCGAGTTGTACTGCCGCACCGGGGGCGCCGCCGCGACCGCGGGCGTCGCCGCGTCCGGGCCATTCGAATTGGGGTCGGCGGCGGCCGGGGCCTGCGAGGGGCTCGTCGTCCCCGCCGCGGCGCCCGCCCGTTCGCCAACGGCGGTTTGACTGCTCACGGTCCTGCCGATCCGAAAGCCCGATACGCTACCGGCCCGCGCCCGCGCGTCAACCCCCGAGCGCTACGTCCGCACATCATCGTCGATCGTCTCATCGAAT
>DASXMX010000642.1:0-3380 GCA_036495445.1 Tepidisphaeraceae bacterium | reverse complement strand
TGGCTGCACCTGATCGGCAACATGCTGTTCCTGTACATTTTCGGGAACAACGTGAACGACAAGATGGGCCACGTCGGCTATCTCGCGTTCTACTTGGCGGGGGGGATCTTCGCGGGCATCGCCTACGTGCTGATGCAGAGCGGCTCGGTCCCGGTGGTGGGGGCCAGCGGCGCAATCGCGGCGGTGACGGGGGCGTACCTGGTCCTCTTCCCCCGATCCAACGTCAGCGTCTTCTACATCTGGTTCTTCATCGGGCGGTATGAGATTCCCAGCCTCTGGTTCATCCTGTTCTTCTTCGCGCAGGACGTGATCTTCAACTTCGCCGGCAACACCGGCGTGGCCCACGTGGCCCACATCGGCGGGACGATCTTCGGATTTGCCGTGAGCTTTGCCCTCCTCTGGGCCCAACTGCTCCCGCGCGACCAGTTCGACTTGGTCGCGATGGTCAAGCAGTGGAACCGCCGCCGGCAGTACCGGGACATGGTCAGCAAGGGGTACAACCCATTCGAGTATGGGCCGCGCCAGCGGGGCGATCAGACCGTCCCGCCGCCGCCCGACCCGCGGCAGGAGCAGATCCTTACCGTTCGCGCCGCGATCCTCGAAGCGGTCGCCCGCCACGATCTGGCCACCGCGGCCCACCTGTATCTGCAACTCAAGCAACTCGATCCGCAGCAGGCGCTGCCCAAACAGGCGCAGCTCGACGTCGCCAACCAGCTCGCCGGGGAACAGCGCTTCCCCCAGTCCGCTGAGGCGTACGAAACGCTCCTCCGGGTCTACCCCAAGGCCGAGCAGATCGAGCAGATCGAGTTGATGGTCGGCCTGATCTACGCCCGTTACCTCGGCCAGTACGACAAAGCACGCCACTATCTACAGCGGGCCATGCTCCGGCTGCACGACGAAAACGCCCTGCGAATGGCCCGCGAAGAGTTGGCCCATATCGAATCCCACACCCAGCCCCGCACGCCATAACAGCCATCGCATCGGGCTCTTTGGGGTGGCATGGGCATGTACTCATGCCCGTGGCATTTCTCGCACCGCGCGGTTTATAATGATTTGCACAACCGCGAACGGATCATCTGTTGCGATGGCAGATCCCGCGACCAATTCGACCGCTGCAACGTGCGACGCCCGGGTTGCGCGAGCGCCCCGTTCGGTGATGCCGGCCCGGTGCCTGCGCTGTGCCGCGGACCTGAGCCGCCTGTGCGAAGCGGGGCGGTACTGCCCTCGCTGCGGGCTCGACACCTACAGCTCCCCGCCCGCGGCCCTCTTCGAACGGGCGCGCGAATCGGCCCTCCCGGCGGCACCGTTCGCCGAAGCCGAATGGGGGCATTTGGCGGAGTTGTCGCCGGCCGACGGACCCATTCCTCCGCCCATGCCGATGGACGCGCTTCCCACGCCCGAAACCTCCTCCGAGATTCTGCGCGGCTATTCCAACGCGCTGTACCGCCTCGGCCGCCGATACGAACTGGGCGGCGGCCCGGCGCGCAACCGGCGGGAGGCGTTCCGGTGCTATCTCAAGGCCGCCCGCCTAGGCAACTTCATGGCGTTCGCACGCCTCGCGAGCCGCTGGCTCGAGGGGCACGACGCGGCCCACACGCCGGCTTCGGCCGATGCGCCCGATCACGGCAAAACATGACCCACCAGTGAGAAGGAACGCAGGTTTCTCCCTCTCCCGGTACTCCGGGAGAGGGCAAGGAGGAAATCCGGTCCGTGATGCAGCCGGGTAATTGCTTCGGACACCCCCGGCATCGCAATTGCTCGACGGATTCGCCGATCCGTTTCCCGCGGATCGGGGATAAATTCGACATGCGCCGGCGGGTCCTCGAACGCGCCGGTGCGCGTCGAACCGGAGTGCCACCATGCCTGCGACCAATGTTCGAACGGCCCTGGCCGAACAGCGTCAAACCCGGCAGCAACAGCAACAAGGCCGCTCGTGGTTCGCGATCCTGAAGGCGTCCGCCAGCGAATGGGTGGACGCCGACGCGATGACCTGGGCGGCGGCCATCTCCTGTTACACCGTCCTGGCGCTGGCGCCGTTGCTGGTCGTCGCGGTCAAAGTCGCCACGATCGTGCTTCGGCAGGGAAACGCCGTCCAGAAGGTTCGCGACACCGCGGCTCACTGGATGGGTTCGGACGGCGCCAACGCCGTCGGCGCGATCCTCGACAAGATGGCCAATCAGCGGAGTGGAACGCTGGCGGCGATCATCTCCGGCGTGCTCGTGATCGTCAGCGTGGGGGGCGTCTTCGCGGAAATCCAACAGGCGATGAACCGCGTCTGGAAGCTGAAGCCCAAGCCGGGCCGTGCGCTCGTCGCGTTCATCCGTGCGCGGCTCAAATCCATCGTCGTATTGGGCATCGCCGCGCTGCTGATCCTAGGCAGCATCGCGGTGGCCGGCTGGATCAGCCATTTCGCCGAACAGCACGGCATGGGGTGGAAGTTCCTGACCTGGGCGATCGATTTCATCGCGACGGTGGTGGCGCTGACGCTGATCTTCGCCATGGTCTTCAAGACCGTCCCGGATGCCGAAATCGAGTGGAAGTCGACGCTGATCGGGGCCGTGCTCACCGCGGTGCTGTTCGCATTGGGCAAGTACGCCCTGGCGCTCTACTTTCGATTCGCGGCCCCCGCATCCGCGTTCGGTGCGGTCGGGTCGCTGGCGGCGGTGTTGATCTGGATTTATTACTCGGCCCAAATCGCCCTCTTCGGCGCCGTCTTCACACAGGTCTACGCCAAGGTGCGGGATCACGGGGTGCGCCCGTCGAAGCACGCGGAGTTCCTCAAGGAACTGGACGAAACGGAAACCGCCACGCCGAGCCAGGAGGATCCCGGCAGCAAACCGCCGCGGCCGATCCCGAGGCGGCAGCCCTCCACGACCGGCGGGCGCGCGCCGGTCGATGCGGGTTACGCGGCTGTCTTGGGCCAGTATGTGCCATCGGGACATGCCCATGCCGAATTCCCCCGCGATCAAGAAGCAGAACAGGAACAAGTGGTGATGCGGAACCTGATCGTCGCCGGGGCCGGCGTCGCCTTTGGCGCACTGCTCGGCGGGTACGGCGCGATGCAGATACGGCGGCCTAAGGCACGGCCCGCCAAACAGGTCGCCCAAGCCCGCCTGCAACGCCGGCTCGACACCGTCGAACAGAAGGTCGCCCACGCGTCGCGCGTGAAAGAGTTCCTCGAACAGGACGACGCGAACGAGCGGCTCGACGAAATCCGCCAGCGGATGCGGATCCGCGAATCGAGGAGCCGCGCCAAAACCGGCTCGGCGCGACTGCGACCGCCGCGCCCCGAGCCTTAGACCGCCAGAATCGCCGAGACGGTCAAAGGCTTCCTTTGAGTCTGCGCCCCCAGTATTGTCGTGGGGACCATCGGAAGGGCG
>DASXMX010000641.1:0-8466 GCA_036495445.1 Tepidisphaeraceae bacterium | reverse complement strand
GCTCGAACCCGATCGGCACGCCGATCAGGTCCGCCCCGCGCGTGTCGGCCCAGGTCCAGGCGAGCGGGCTGGGGAGCGCGTCGTGCGGCTCGAACACCGAATTGGGCGCGGGATGCTTCGGGTCGGCAGTGCTCGTCTCGGTGACCAGGTGATCCGTCCCATCGATCACGTAATGCCACGGGCTGCCGTGCCAATGGTTGTAGCGGACGAAGTAGAGCACGCCGGGGCCCTGCACGTCGAGCGTCACGTTGAAGTCGTCGGCGGTTTGGTACAGGAAATGGCTCGCGTCGGCCCCCTCGTTCCCGCCGCGGCGGTCATACGTGCTCCGCATGTACGCCCGCGCCCCGATCCGCTGATACGCCCAGCGGTCCCACATGCGATACGCGTCCAGCCCCACCGGAATGACCGGGGGTTCCTCCGCACAGAGAACGGTGGTCAACGAGAACGCAACGACCCACCCGATCACCAACCCGTGCCGCGCGATGTTCCGTCCCATGCGGGATGGGTGTATCGCCGGACACGCCGTAAAACAATCCGCCCCGTGAAACGGGTTTCCAACCCGTGCCGAGTCGGGCCTGCATTCAATGCAATCCAACTCTGCAGCTTGATTCGGCTTGAATGGGCGGTCGTCTGACTTTCGGGCGCCGCTCGCACGGGTTGAAAACCCGTGTCACGGGCAAGCGTTGCGGCGTCACGCAAGCTCGCCGCGCCGGGTTTTGCCGCCCTGATTCGCCTGCCAATAGGCGCCGGTTGCGGGCTCGAGACAAGTCAGCCAGCCGCCGCAAGAGGCGCCGGTGTCGATGCAGATCGAATGGCCGAGCCATCGCGGCTCCCCGTCGCGCTGCGTCGTGTGGCCGCAGACGACGACTTTCCCGGAGCAATGCGGCCTGACGTCGCGGAACGTCTTCCACCGCAGCATATAGGCCGGTTGCTCCTGTAGCGGCACGTCGGAGCTCAACCCGCCATGGACGAAGATGTGTGAGTCCGTCTCGTAGAAATCGCGGCACTCGTGCTCGATGAAGTTCCAGTGGGATTCGGGAATAGAGCGGTCCGCGTAGCAACGGAGCGTGACGTCCCCGCCGGCGCGGAGCCAGATGGCGTGCTCGTCAGCGTTCAGGCGGGAGCGGAGCATCATCTCTTCATGATTGCCCCGCAGCGCGATCAGGTTACATCGCGACCGCAGGCTAAGGAGCCGATCCAGCACGCCGCGGGAGTCCGGCCCCCAGTCAACGAAATCGCCGAGCGCGACGATCACGTCGTCCGATGCGGGTAAAGCCACATCGAGCAGCGCGTCCATCGCCCGGCTGCACCCGTGAATGTCGCCGATCGCGAGGAGACGCATGGAGTCAGATCAGCTTCTCCGCAATCTGCACCGCATTCGTCGCCGCGCCCTTGCGGATTTGGTCGCCGCTGACGAACAGGTCGATGCCGCGGCCATCATCGCGGCTGATGTCCTGGCGAATGCGGCCGACGAGCACGTCGTCCTGGCCGCTGGCTTCCAGGGGCATGGGGAAGTGGTTGGCCTCGGCGTCGTCGACGATCCGCACGCCGGGCGCCTTGGCGAGGACCTCGCGGACCTGGGCGGGCGTCATGGGCCGCTCGAACTCGATGTTGATCGATTCGCTGTGCGCCCGCGGCACCGGGACGCGCACGCACGTGGCGGTGATCATCATCCGCGCGTCGCCGAAGATCTTGCGCGTCTCGTGTACCATCTTGTTCTCTTCCTCGTTGTACCCGTTCTCGGCGATCCGCGTGTTGTGGCTGAAGACGTTGTGCAGGATCTGGTGGGGGAACTTCTCCTTCGCCACCGGCTGCCCCGCGGCGTAAGCCTTCATCTGCGCGTCCAGCTCATACAGCCCCCACGCGCCCGCCCCGCTGACCGCCTGATACGTGCTCACGATCACCCGCTTCACCCGGTTGACCTTGTGCAGCGGCCAGACGGGCACGTTCATGATGATCGTCGAGCAGTTGGGGTTGGCGATCAGCCCGTTGTGCTTTTGGATCTGCTCCGGGTTCACCTCGGGCACGACCAGCGGGATGCCTTCCTTCATGCGGAACGCGCTGGTGTTGTCGACGACGACCGCCCCGGCCTTCACCGCCGAGGGGGCGAACTCCTTGCTGATGGGCCCGCCGGCCGAGAAGAACGCGATCTGCACGTCCTTGAACGAGTCGTGCGTGAGTTCCTCGATCGTGTACGCCCGCCCGTTGAAGTGATCGGTCTTGCCCGCACTGCGGGCGCTGGCCAGCAGTTTCAGGTTTTTGATCGGGAATTTCCGCTCCGCCAGCACGGTGAGGAATTCCTGCCCCACGGCGCCGGTGGCGCCGACGATCGCAACGTTCACGGACATGACGGACGACTCCAAAAAGCAATCGAGCCACAGTGCTCGGGTCGGAGCCTGTGGCCTTCTCGGGACAACTCGAAAGATTCGCGTCGGGCGGACAGTGTTGCAGATGCAGGCGGTGGATGCAAGTGCGATGCTTCTACGGCGCGTTCCGGGTCGATTGCCCGTACCGCGGGTAAGGCACCTCGGAGAGAAACGCTTGGAGCGCAAGAGCCCGCTTAATGCCCCGGTCCAGTTCGACGTTCACCACCGTATGCGGGTAGCTCCGGTAATCGGACGCGAGGTGATGACGAACGCTCTGCTTGAGGGTGTATCGGTACGCGCGCCGGCACTGCAACTCGTCCCGGAGGCATCCGTCGAAGTAGTCGTTGTGGGCGCCCTCGCGCCAGAACGGGACGCGACGCTCGGGGAGCAGATCGTTGACCAGTTTCGCAATGGACCCATGGATCCGCTGCATCATTGGACCCAGGTTCTTCCCCTCGCGGAGGTAACCAAGGGTGTGATAGTGGTTATTGACCAGTGAGGTCACCCAAGGGACGAATCCGTATTCCTGCGTGTAGTGGTTGAAGCGGTCCCAAAAGGCGGACTTCGCCTCCTCGGACTTGAACGCAGGGAAACGGTCCCGACACCGTGCGGTGATGAAATAGACTGTGTTATCTCGGTACCAATGCTCGAATCGGTGCTTTCCCTTGATGAACTCGCGACGCGAATGGGTGCTGACGCGAAACCGGGGCATGGGACCGTCCCTCATTCGTGAGGTTTGCGAACCGCTGAAGCGGTCGCCCCGGTGAGGCATTTTACCGGGGCGACCGCTTTAGCGGTTCGCAAATCCGTTCGCTTACCTCCGTCGCTTATGCCTCCGCGTGATGGGGATCTTGCTCCCCAGCGTGCGCGGCGGGGCCTGGATTACGACGGGTTGCTCGCCCGTCGTTGTGCCCGCGCCCGTGCCCGTGCCCGCACCTGAGCTTGGGCTATAGGGTCGCTCGAAGCGACTGGTGATCGGCGCCGAGGGGGCCGACGGGCCCATTCCGGGCTTCTCCGCGGTCCAGTCCGCGGGCGGCGGCTTGGGCTCGAAGCCTTCCATCGTCGCCTGCGGGACCACCATGTTGATCAGCGACTCGACCTTCGTCAGCTCGTCCCCCTGGTCCTTGCCGACGAACGTGAACGCCTTGCCCTTGGCCCCCATCCGCGCGGTCCGGCCCACGCGGTGGACGTAGGCCTCGGGATCCTCGGGGATGTCGTAGTTGATGATGTGGCTGATGTCCGCCACGTCGATCCCGCGGCTGGCCAAGTCGGTCGCCACCAGCACGTCGAACTTGTTGTGGCGGAACCCCTTCATCACCCGGTCGCGCTTGTTCTGGGCGAGGTTGCCGTGGATCTCGCGACACTCGATGCCATCCGCGTGAAGCCGCTTGGCCACCTTCTCGGCGCCGCGCTTGGTGCGACAGAAGACGATCGCCAGGTCCGGGTTCTCCCGCTCCAGGAGCATCCTGAGGAGCCGGTACTTATCCCAAGGCTCGACCGAGAAGTAATACTGCTCGACCTCCTCGACGGTCGGCTTCTCGTCGGCGCCGGGCGCGATCAGCTTCTCGACCGGCTCCCGCATGTACTGCCGGGCGAGCCGCTCGATCTCTGGCGAAATCGTCGCCGAGCAGAAGATCGTCTGGTGACGCCCCGGCGCCGGCGCGGCCGCTTCCGCTTGCGCCTCCCCATTCTCCCCCTCCGTGCCTTGTCCTTCTTCCTCCCCGCGTCCCGACTCGACTGAGCTCGTCGCAGGCCGCGTCCCCGCGTCCCCGCGCCGTTCCTCCCCGGCGCCGCGCCGAACGCCCTTGATGCGCGACAGGATGTTGCGGATGTCGTCGCGGAACCCGATGTCGAGCATGCGGTCGACCTCGTCAAGCACGACGAAGCGGATGTTGTCGAAGTGGATGATCCGCCGGTCGAGCAGGTCGATCACGCGGCCCGGGGTCCCGATGAGGATCTCGGGGTGGTGCTTGAGGAACTTCATCTGGGCCGAGATCTTCTGCCCACCGTAAACGGGCACGGTTCGGATCGGCGTGTACTGCCCGATCCGCTTGAACTCGGTGTCCACCTGCACCGCCAGCTCGCGCGTCGGGACCAGGACGATCGCCTGCGTCGCGACGCCCTTGGTGGCCCGCGACAGCAGCGGGATGGCGAAGGCGGCGGTCTTCCCGGTGCCGGTGCGCGCCTGGCCCAGCAGATCCACCCCGGCCAGCGCGCGGGGGATCAGCAGCGCCTGGATCTCGGAGGGCGTGGTGAACTTCATCTCCGCCAGCGAGCGGAGGATCGACGGCCTCACGCCCAACGCGGCGAAGGCTTCAGGAATCGGCGGGTGTTCGGTCTTGTCGCTCAAGGGTTCTCTCTCGTCTCTCTGGAAAAGTGTGCGGGAATTGTATGGCTCGCGACGGGATTACGCTACTGGGCTCAGCTTTGGAAACCGACTTGAGGATGACCCGACTGGAAACCTTCAGAGCCGGACCGTGTCGGTCCGGTCTGGACCGAAGGTTCAGGTCTGACGTTCCCTGGTCGATACCCGCCGCTCGTCGAAATGCCCCGGAACCTCCGGTTCCGGCCGGGGCGACACCCCCCGGCTCTGATGGGGTTTTAGGCGGATCAGGACCTCTCGCAGCTCACAAGCTCGGCATTGCCGCCCCTCGATGGCATGTCGTGAAACGTGATGAGTGAAACGTGATAAGAGGACGTCATTCCTCGTCACGTTTCACTCTTCACGTTTCACGTATTGGCCCTCGAGACAGGTACTGCACGCTGAACAACCGCCCCTCGTCCGTCCACACCTTCTCCACCTTCCATCCCGACGCCGACGCGAGCGAGGCGAATTGGTCGAGGGTGTACTTGTACGAGCTTTCGGTGAAGATCGCTTCGCCCTCCCGGAAATCGAACCGTTCGTCCCCCACCGAAACCGTTTGCGCGCGTCGGCTCAGCAGGTGCATCTCGATTCGCCCGAGGCGCGGGTTGTAGAACGCGTAGTGGGCGAACTGCTCGAGGTCGAAGTCGCCGTCGAGTTCGCGGTTGATCCGCGCCAGCAGGTTGAGGTTGAACGCCGCGGTCACGCCGGCGGCGTCGTTGTAGGCGGCGTGGAGGGCGGCGGGGTCTTTCTTCAGATCGACACCGATCAGCAGCCCGCCCCCGGCGCCCGCGCGGTCGGCGGCGGCCTGCAGAAACGCGCGGGCCTCGTGCGGCTCGAAATTGCCGATCGTCGAGCCGGGGAAATAGATGATCGTCCGCGCGCCGCCGTCCCCATCGGGCAATGTGAACCGGCTCGTGTAGTCGGCGCAGACGGGCAGGATGTTCAAGCCCGAAAAGCGGGCCGCCAGGCGGGCCGCGGCGGCGAGCAGGTGCTCGCGCGAAATATCGAGCGGCACGTACGAACAGGGATCCTGCGCGTGATCCAGCAGCACGTGCGTCTTAATGCTGCTTCCGCTGCCGTACTCGACAATGCGACACCGCGGCCCCATCGCCCCGGCCATGTCGCCCGCGTGGCGGGCCATGATGCCCAGCTCTGTGCGCGTCGGATAATACTCGGGCAGCTTGCAGATCCGGTCGAACAGCTCCGAGCCGCGCTGGTCGTAGAAGTATTTGCAGGGAATCTGCTTGCGCGCCTGCCGCAGGCCGCGGAGCACGTCGGCGCGAAAGTCGTCCCGCTCGGGACCGAAATCGTGGACGGGTGCATCAAATTTCTCCCTCCCCAGGAGTACCGGTGGAGGGTTGGGGAGGGGGTCATGTGGCACAGCCGCTCTCGGCTGTGTTCGACCGACAGGTCGAAATGCCTTTCCGCCTGCCGGCGGACCACAGCCGAGGGCGGCTGTGCCACAAGCATTGCCCGATCCGTCCGCTTCTCCCGGCGAACCGGGGGAGGGCATCGAGGGCAGGCCGGTTGAGGCGTCACGTGGTCCCGGCTCGGCGCCGGGAAAGGACGATCGCACGGGCGGGACGCCCGTGCCACGGGGGAGGCGCGCGGCTCGGCTCATAAATCCCTCGCGAGGCGGAAGCCCTGGAATTGCCACCGCGCATCCGGCGGGAAGAAGTTGCGATACGTGCGGCGGATGTGACTCCCCGGCGTGGCGCACGACCCGCCGCGGAGCACGAACTGATTACACATGAACTTCCCGTTGTATTCCCCCAACGCGCCGGCAGTCGGCTGGTAACCCGGGTAAGCCAGGTAGGCGCTGCGCGTCCATTCCCATACGTCGCCGAACATCTGCCGCAATCCCTCGCGATCGTCCGAAAGCGGCGTGGGGTGGTGCCGGCCGCTTTCGACGAAGTTCCCTTCGATCGGCGCCGATTGCGACGCGACCTCCCATTCGAACTCGCTCGGCAATCGCGCGCCCGCCCACCGGGCGTAGGCATCCGCCTCGAAATAGCTCACGTGGCAGACCGGCTCGTCATCATTGACGGGGCGAAGGCCGAACAGCGTGTGATTGAGCCATTGGCCGTCCTGCTCGATCCAGTAGAGCGGCGCGGCCCAACCCTCCTGCTGGACATTGGCCCAACCCATCGAGAGCCACAAGTCGGCCCGGCGGTATCCGCCGTCTTCTATGAAACGCTTGTATTCGCCATTCGTGACCAGGCGCGAGCCGAGTTGGAACGGTTCGAGGAAGACGCGGTGCCGCGGCGATTCGTTGTCGAAGGCGAAGCCGCTGCCGTCGTGACCGACCCGGTGCGTCCCCTCGTCGAATTTCACCCACCGCATGGGTGGCACTGCGCCGCCTGGGGCGGCGGGCTCCGGGTGGTACGCGGGCCGCATCGGGTTCACCCAGAAGACGTGCTTGATATCGGTCAGCATCAGCTCCTGGTGCTGCTGCTCGTGATGCAGGCCGATCTCCAGGACGGACGCGAGTTCCGCGAGCTGCGAAGCGGGCGCGGATTGAATGTACCGCTCCATCGCCCGATCGACGTGTTGCCGATACGCGTACACCTCCGCGACCGTCGGGCGACTGAGCAATCCCCGGTTCTGCCGGCAATGCCGGTTCCCCACCGTCACGTAATAGGAGTTGAACAGGTAGGCGAAGTGCGGGTTGAACGGCTGATACCCCGGTGCGTGCGGGCCGAGGAGGAACGTCTCGAAGAACCAGCTCGCATGCGCCAGGTGCCACTTGGTCGGACTGACGTCGGGCATCGACTGCACGACGTAGTCCTCGGGCACGAGCGGCGCGCAGACGCGCTCGGTCTGGCTCCGAACCGCATGGTATCGATTGAGATAATTCGCCGCCCGCTCGTCCGCCGCTTCCGTGCCGCCGGCCGTCCGGACGGTCGCGTGTCCCTGTCTCACGGCGACTCTCCTTCCGCGTTGGTTGTACCATCTTCTAGGCGTGCGGTGCCGACAATGTCTAAAATGTTCAACGGAGATTCACCGATTCGTGGATGGGAAACCCGGCACGGCAGTTGCAACCCGCATTATTGGGCCGCGTAATTGACGGGTGACCTCCGCGTTCTCGCGTGGCCCGTGAGAAGGAGCGAAGCCATGGCACACGTCCACTTGTTACGCGGCATGGCCGCCGGCCTGCTGGCCGGGGCGGCCGCCTCCTGGGTGATGAACCAGTTCCAACAGGTCCGGGCCATCAATCCGCCCCCAGGCCCGGCCCAAGGCGGCGGGCGCGCGGGCGGCAGCGAGGCCAAATCGCACGCCCAAGAGGGCCGACAGGGCGAAGGCCAGGGGATGGGCTCAAGCACCAACCTTGACGAAAACGCCACCGTTCAAACCGCCGAGCGAATCTCCCAACGCGTGCTGCACCGGAACTTGACGGAATCCGAAAAACAGATCGCCGGCCCGGCGGTCCACTACGCCTACGGGTCGCTGGTCGGCGCGCTCTACGGCGGAATGGCCGAGTTGCTGCCGGTCACCGGGGCCGGGCTGGGGCTCCCGTTCGGGTTCGCCCTGTGGGCCTTGGGCGACGAGATCGCCGTCCCGGCCCTGGGATTAGCGAAAGGACCGACGGAGTATTCCGCTGAGGTGCACGCGGACGCGCTGGCCGCGCACTTGATGTACGGTTTGACAACCGACGTGCTGCGCCGATTCCTCAGGCACGTGGTATAGCGTCGAAGGACGCATGGAGTACGCCGCTTGCGGCTTCGCGAACGGAGG
>DASXMX010000640.1:0-32044 GCA_036495445.1 Tepidisphaeraceae bacterium | reverse complement strand
CAACTCGTTCCTCGCCCCCATCGAGTCGAACCAACCGTACCTCGACTCGGCGCTGAGACGGATCGAATCGATCGTCGCCGACCTGCTCGCCCGCGGCGTGGGCAGCGAGCGGATCTTCCTGCTGGGCTTTTCGCAGGGCGCGTGCCTCACGTCCGAATTCGTCGCACGGCACCCGAGGCGGTATGGCGGCGCGATCGCCTTCACCGGCGGTCTGATCGGGCCGCCGGGGACGCCGAGGGATTATGCCGGGTCGCTGGCGGGCACGCCGGTCTTCCTGGGCACGAGCGACCCGGACCCGCACGTGCCGTTCGCCCGCGTCGAGGAAACTCGGGATGTGCTCGAGCGGATGGGCGCGACGGTCGAGCTGCGGCGGTATCCCGGGATGCCGCATACGATCAATGAAGATGAGATCGAGGCCGCGCGGCAGTTGATCCGCAATGCGCTCAATGGGTGATGCATGGGCGCGCCTTTCTTGCCCCCTCTCCCTCCGGGAGAGGGGGTAAAGACACTCCAGCGGACAGCACACTCTCGCGAGGTCCCAACATGGAACTCCAAGGCTTCCACCACCTCACCGCGATCACCGGCGACGTTTCGACCAATCTCCGGTTCTACACGCAGTCCCTTGGCCTGCGGCTGGTGAAGAAGACAGTGAACCAGGACGACGTCTCCGCCTATCACCTATTTTACGCCGACGGCCGCGCGACGCCCGGCAGCGACATTACGTTTTTCGATTGGCCGCTGCCGCGCGAGGGCCGGGGGACGGACAGCATCGTCCGCACGGGCTTTCGCGTGTCGGGCCGGGAGAGCCTGCAATACTGGCTGGCGCGCCTCGACGAGCTGGGCGTGCTGCACGGCGGGATCGTCGAGCGGAATGGCCGGCCCACGATCGACTTCGAAGACCCCGAGGGGCAGCGCTTGAGCCTCGTCGCCGACGAGCGGCCCGGGACGCCGCACCCGTGGGAGCGGAGCCCGGTGCCCGCCGAGCACCAGATCCGAGGCCTCGGGCCGATCACGATCAGCGTCCGCGACCGGCGGCCGACGGACCTCGTGCTCACCCGCGTCATGGGAATGCGGCACGTGAAGGAGTACGAGGGCGTCGCGTCGAGCGGGAGCAGTTCCGGCGTGTCGATGGTTCACGTCTACGAGATGGCCGGCGGCGGGCCGTCGGCCGAGCTGCACGTCGCGGTCGAGCCGGGCCTGCCGATCGCCCGCTCGGGCGCGGGCGGCGTCCACCACGTCGCCTTCCGCGTGCCCACCTACGAGGAATACGACCAGTGGTACGAACGCCTCCGCGACATGCGCGTCCCCAACAGCGGGCCCATCGACCGGTTCTATTTCCGCAGCCTCTACTTCCGCGAGCCCAACGGCATCCTCTTCGAGCTCGCGACTGACGGGCCGGGCTTCGATGCCGACGAGCCGATGGATCAACTGGGCGAGCGGCTCTCGCTGCCGCCGTTCCTGGAGCCGAGGCGGAAGGAAATCGAGGCGGGATTGAGGCCGGTATGAGAAGTGCTGAGGACTAAGTGCTGATGACTGAGGTGGTCTTTCATTCGATCCTCAGCACTCCGTCCTCAGTCCTTCCTTCATCTCACATATTGTTGAAACATCGCTTCGGGAATGCGATCCACCCACGTCGCGGCGGCCTCGCGGCCGCGGGGGCGGCGCAGGAGGATCACGTAGCGCAGCCCGCTCGCGTCGGGGGCGATGTCGTACACGACGATCTCCCGGGTGTCCGTCGGCGACTTCAAGCCCGCCGGCACATACGCGTAAGGCTTGCCGGACGTGGGGCTCATGAAATTCAACGGCTGATCGAGGTCCGGGAGCGACTCAAGCTCCGCCAGCATCGCGGGCAGGCGGCCATGCAGGGCGTAGTACTCCAGCAGCGCGCCGCTGATCTCCTGAAGACGCATGCCGGCCGGACTGGCGCCGATCGCCTGTTCGATCTGCTCGGGGCGCGCCGGCGCCGCGGCACCGGGCGGGGCGCCGTTCACGGTCACCGTGGGGTGGGGGTTGGATGAGGGCAGGGGCGCGGGTTGGCAGCCCAACGGAAACGTTGCGAGCAGAACGGCGCCGGCAAGCGACATCAGGGCTACATTCGCGCGTTGCCCCGCTTGCTCCCTCTCCCTCTGGGAGAGGGCTGGGGTGAGGGGGGATTGCGAGCGCCTCTCCTCCGCGCGGTCGCCCCTTCTTGTCATCCTGAGCGCAGCGAAGGACCTCTGGGTCGGGAGACAGAACCGAAGCAGAGATCCTTCGCTCCGCTCAGGATGACAGGGGTTGATTGCGCGTACGAACGTCGCTCGTAATCCCCCCTCACCCCAACCCTCTCCCGGAGGGAGAGGGGGTATAGCTGCACTCTCTGTGGCCCCATCGTCTGTCGGCATTGCCTCATTATCGCCGCGCCGCGGGCTCGGTCGAGGGGGTGAGGTTCTCGATGCGGGTCGGCCGCTTAGAGTCGGGGGGTTCGCTCAGGTCGATCGAGTTGACGGGCGACGCCGGCTGCGTCGGCTGCGTCTGCGGGACGTGGCCGCGTTGCATGCCGCGCATCTGTTCCTCGAACGTGCCCGGTTCCACCGCCCGCGGCGTCAGCCGCATGCCCTTCTCGTCGTCCTTGGTCATCGGCTCCAGTGCGTCCGCCCGCTGGGCGACGTGCGGCGTCAGGAAGATCAGCAGCTCGGTCTTGGTCTTCGTCGTCTGCATCCGGCCGAACAGCGCCCCGAGCACCGGGATGTCGCCCAGGATCGGGATGCGGTTGAACTGGGAGGTCTTGCGGTCTTCCATCATGCCGCCGATGACGACCGTCTGCCCGTCCAGCACGCCGATCCGGCTCTCCGCCGACCGCTTGGAAATCACCGGGGAACTTGTGTTGGCCGTGATCTCGACCGTCTGCGCGGTCAGTTGCTGGATCTCCGGGTTCACGTCGAGGATCACCAGCCCGTCGGGGTTGATATGCGGCGTGACGTTCAGGTTCAGGCCGATGTCGTTGTACTGGATCGTGTTGATCAACTGCCCCGAGTCGGTGATCTGCGAGTTGGTGATGAACGGGACGCGGCTGCCGATGAAGATGTTGGCGAGCTGGTTGTCGCTGGCCAGGATGTAGGGGCGGGAGAGCACGTCGAGCTTGTCCTGCTGCGCCAGCGCGTGGAGCATGGCGGTGATGTTGGTCTCGACGACCGAGACGACCACGCCCGGCGTCGCGCCCGCGTTGCCGAACCCGCTGACGACGGTCTGTCCCTTGCCGCTGGGACGCTGGTTCAGCACGGAAAAATCCATCCCGAGGTCGGCGGAGTTGTCGTGCGTCACTTCCGCCACGAGCACCTTGATCAGCACCTGCGGCACGGGCCGGTCCAGGTCCTCGATCATCTTCCGCACCTGCTTCTCGTATCGGCTGGCGGTGGTGACGAGCAGCGCGTTGGTGTCCGGGTCGGCCACGACGAGCACCTTGCCCGTCAGCTCGTTGGAAGCCTTGGCGAGATTGGGGTTGGCCCCCTGCTGGCCGTTGCGGTTCTGGCGGTTGTTGCGGTTGTTATTGTTGTTGTTCTGATTGTTGCCGTTGTTGAAACCCTGGCCGTTGTCGAAGCTGTTGTTCGAGTTGTTGTTGTTCTGGAAGCGGTTCTGCCCATTCTGCCCATTCTGTCCGTTGGGGTTTTGGCCGTTCGGCCCGCCATTGGGATTCTGCCCGCCGCTGATGTTGCCGAACATCACGTTCAGCACGTATTCGAGGTTCTGCGCCTGGGCGTTGCGAAGGTGGTAGATGAAGAGGCTGTCCTCGGTGGCCGGATCGGCGTCGAGCTCCTCGACGATCCGGCCGATCGCCTGCATCATGCTGCCCGGGGCGGTGACGATCAGCGTGTTGGTCCGGTCGTCGGACGTGACGTTCACCTTCAGCTTCGTCGCCTGCTGCGGGGATGGGTTGTCGCCGAAGATGTAGAACGGGAACCGCGGCCCGCTGTCATCCTTCGACTTGAACATGTCCTCGATCATCCCGGCCACGTCGTACGCGGCGGCATGCTTGAGGTGAAAGACCTGCAGCTCGGCCGACGACGTCGTGTTGGAGTCGAGCCGCTCGACCAGCTTGGCCACCGCGGCGATGCCCTCCTCGGTGCCGGTGACGATCAGCGTGTTGGTCCGCGGGTCGGCCGCGGCGTTGACCTGCACCTGCTTTTTCTGATCGTCCCCGCCGCCGCCGAACCGGATGAAAAAGAACGGGGAGTCGTTGTTGTCCTTCTGCTTGAACACGGTGTTGATCAGCTTGGCCGTGTCATCGGCGACGGCGTACTTGAGCGGGAAGACCTTCATCTGCGTCGTCGCCGCGGTGGTCAGGTCGTCGGAGTCAACATTCTTGATGATCTCTTCGATCGTCTTCAGCGACGCGGCGGAGGCCATGACCAGCAGCGTGTTGGTCCGATCGTCCGCGGCGGTGACGACGGTCTGCCCGTGCCGCTCCGACTCGCCGTGGCCGCCCGGCGCGGGCTGGCCCGGCTGCGGGGGCATCATCTGCGGCATGTTCGGGTTCGGCTGCGGCGCGCCGCCCGCGGGCGGTTTGAAAAACGTGTCGATCAGCTTCGCCGTGGCGCTCGCGTTGGCGTGCTTGAGGCGAACGATGCGGATCTCCGCCGTCTGCGCTTCGTGTTCGTCCAATCGTGCGATGATCTGCACGATCCGCCGGATGGTCGCGGACGTGTCGGTCACGATCAGCGAATTGCTCCCCTCGTTGGCCGCCACGTCGGCGTCGGGCATGAAGGGCTTCAGCTCGTCCTTCAGCTTGGCCGCGTTGACGTTCAGCACCGGGATCACCTGCGTGATCACCTCGTCGGTGTTGGCAATCTCCTCTGGGTTGTTGCCGAACCGGACCGGCGGATTGCCCCTCTTCGCCTTGTCCCGCGGCGTGACCTTCAGGATCCGCCCGTCGCGGATCGCGATGAACCCGTTGGCCTTGAGCGCCGCGTTCACCAGCGTGATCGCATCCTCCGCAGAAACGGGCTGCTTGCTGGCGATGTTGACGCGCGCGTCAATCGGCCCGTCCTTGATCACTTCGAAGCCGAGGTTCTTCGACAGGTAATCGAGCACCGCGTCCAGCGGCGCGTCCTTGAAGTTCATCACGACGCCGGCCCCGCTCGTCGTGGGCTGCGTGGTTGGGGGGAACAACGGACGCGTCGTCGGCCCGGTCTGCGCCAAGGCCGCCGCGGCGCCCGGCCCCACCGCCACCCACGCCGCCATCACCACACTGCCCCATCGTTTCACTCGCCGCATGCTGCCCTGACCCTTCCCGTCCGTTCGCGAACTGCCCGATCGCGTCGTGACCGAACCTGCAACAACGACGAACCCGGGTGGCACGGACATCGACTCCTGTCCGTGGGGTCGGTCGCCTCCGAATCACCACGGACAAGAGTACTTGTCCGTGCCACTCGAATATCCCGAGCCGATGCGGAATCGCTCATTGCTCTGGCGCGGGCGGCGCTTCGGAGGGAGGTTCCGCCCCCGGTGGCGCGCCCTTCCCGGGCTTCGGCCTCGCGCCCGGCGGCATCGGCCCGCCAGGTGGCCCGGGCTGTGGCCCGTTCCCAGGCCCCTGCCCGCCCGGAGGCGCCTGCGGCGCGGCCGGCTTGGACGCCGGCGTCGGCGGAACGACCTGACCCGCCAGGTTTTGGCCCACCGCGATCCGCCGGGAGTGACCCATCGCCTCGAACTCGATCGTGTCGATGTCCACGCTTTTGATCCGCCCGGTCGCGACGGGGCTGCCCGCCGCCAGTTCCATCACGCGCTTGGCGGCCACATCTTCAATGAACGCGGTGGATTGCTTGCCGGCCTCGGCGACGCCTCGGAGGACGAACATCGCCTCCGGCCCGCCGGGCGCGTTCGGCCCGCCGGGGCCGCCCTTGCCGTGGGCGAACGGGTTGCGCGTGCGAAGGATCTCAAACTCCGCCGGCAATTGCGGCGGCGGCCCGCCGGGACCGGCGGGTTGCGTCGCCGGTGAGGTCGATCGGGTTGTGGGTTGGCTTGTCGGCGAATGGGTTCTCGAATGAGTTGGCGCTGCCGCCGCGCAACAGAGTGCCCCCGCCGCGCAAACCGCAACTAAGCCCCGTGCACCTCGACCTGGCGAGCGGATGGGGCAACCTTGTGGCACAGCCGCCCTCGGCTGTGGTCCGCCGGCAGGCGGACGTCCGACTTCGACCTTCGGTCGAACACAGCCGAGGGCGGCTGTGCCACATTCACGCCGTTGATTGTCGGCCAGCGGCGGCCTAATTTGGGGCCGTTGTGTCCGCCGCCTGGCCCATCGTGACGTTAACCAGCGACTTCGGGATGCGCGACTTCTACGTCGCGGCGATGAAGGCCGCGTTGATGCGCCACGCGCCGCCGGACGTGCGGATGATCGACGTGACACACGAGATCCCGCGGCACGACATCCTCTGCGGGGCGATCACGCTCGAGCGGGCGGTCGACGGCTTCCTGCCGGGCACGGTTCACCTGGCCGTCGTCGATCCCGGCGTCGGCACGGCTCGCCGGATCCTCGTCGTCCAGATGAACCGCCAGACGGTCGTCTGCCCCGACAACGGGCTGATCACCTGGGCCTGGCGCCGCCTCGGCCCGAGCAACGCCTTCGAACTGACCTGGCGGCCCAAGTCCGCCAGCAACACCTTCCACGGCCGCGACATCATGGCCCCGGCCGCCGGAATGCTCGCTGCCGGTACTTCGATTGAAGCGATCGCTCGGCCGATTACCGATCCGATCCTGCTCGACATTGCGCCTGCCGCACCCGGCAGCACGACTGCCCGGATCATCCACGTAGACGCCTTCGGCAACGCGACGACGAACATGGATTATGCCACGCTCCGCGCAAGGGGCGACCGGACGTTCCGCGTCGCCGGGCGCAATCTCGGCCCGCTGCGGCGCACATACCAAGACGTCGCGCCCGGAGAACCGCTTGCCCTGATCGGCAGCAGCGGACTGCTTGAGATTGCGGTGCGGGATGGGGCCGCGAAGGAGTTGCTAAACCTCAAGGTTGGGGATGAAGTAATCCTGGCAACCCCTGTCACGGGAACGCGTCACACCAACTGAACGACGAAATCCTGCAGGTTCAGCTTCTTCGCCGCGATCTGGCTCTGCACGTCTTGCGGGGTGTTCAGGTTCTTCAGCGTGAACGACTGGCCCAGCGAGGTCGTGCCGGCGACTTGGCCGATGGTGTGCGCGGTCACGCCGAAGGGCGTGCCGTTGTTGGACGTCTGGATCGTGCCCAATTGCAAGGTGCCGAGGCCGTAGGCGGAGATGTTCGAATTCACGAACGACTGGAAGAGCACGGGGCGTCCCAGCCGGACCGCGTTGATCGAAGCGGTCGCGACGAAGTCGGAGAGCGTTGGGAACTGCTGCCCGGCGGGCAGCGGGCCGACGCCGGCGTCGATCGTGCTGCCGCTCATCGAGAAGGCGGCGATCGTGCCAATGTTGCCCGTGCTGTTGATCGTCAGGTTGACGATGGACTTGGCGACGTTGACCTTCTCAAGGTCCAGCACGCCCGCCGCGTAAGCGGCGGTCAGCGTCAGCGACGAATCGTGCAGCAACCCGCCCACCGACAGGCTCGAGAGCGATGGGGCGTCGAGGGTGAGGTTCGCGTCCTGGTTCACGCGAATCGAACCGAGCGGCACCGCGGAGTTGATCGTTTCCTGTGCGGTCGTGCCGAGGACGAACGAGGGGGCAGTGCCCCCGCTGACGGTGATCGTTCCGGCCTTCGCCGAGCCGAGCGCGACCTTGCCCGCGCCGGCGGCGAGCGTCAGGTCGCCGCTGAGGAACGTCGTCGGTGCATTGATGCCTCCAACCGTCGCGTCGGCCGAGATCGTCGGCACGGTCAGGGTCTCGCTCCGAAACTGCGTCGAAATCGTAAGCGTCGTTGCGGCGGTCGTGCCGGTCAGGCTGATGCCGGAGATCTGCTGGCCCAGCACCGGCTTTGTCCCGGTGGGCGTCGGGAGCTGAATGGTTGACGATCCGGAGAAATCGAGCGTGGCGGTGCCGGGGCCGTTCAATGTCGCCGTCGCGAATGTGCCGTCCAGCGCGTAGAAACTGAACGTTCGCTTCCCGCCCCCGCCGATCGTTTGCTCTGACGGGCCTGACGGCGGCGGCGGGGCGATGTTGCCGCCGGCGTTGAGGAAGACCTTCACGCCGCCCGACGGGACCGTGATGTCTGACATCCCGTCGCCGTTGAAGTCGGCCACCTGGATGTTCTGCGTATACCAGGCGCCGGGGATGTTGACCGGCGTGGCGAACGTCCCGTCGCCGTTGCCGGCGAAGTATTCCAGCGGGCCCTGGAACGACCCGACGATCAGGTCCTCATGCCCGGAGTTGGTGAACGTGCCGGCCGCGATCGAGTCGGCGAAATAGGGGCCCGGGTATGTCACTGCGGGGCCGAACGTGCCGTTGCCGTTGCCCAGCAGGACGTTGATCCCGCGGATCTGGAAGCCAGATCCGACGACGGCCAAATCGATGTTGCCGTCGCCGTTGAAGTCGCCCGTGGTCACGGCCAGCGGGTTGCCCGGGACTTTGTAGAGCACCGGCGGCAGGAACGTGCCCGGGTCGGCAGGGTTGTTCAGGAGGATGCTGACCGACCCGCTGATCTGCAGGCAGGTGACGATGTCCGGCAGGCCGTCGTGGTTGAAGTCGGCCAACGCGACGCTCGACGGCTGGTCGGAGATGCTGTTGTCGCCGCCGACGTTGTAGTAGACGGGCTTCTGGAGCGTTCCATCGCCGTTGTTGATCAGGACCGTGAGGCGGCGTCCGGTCGTGACGACCAGGTCCGGCGATCCGTCGCCGTTCACGTCGTCGGCGGCGATCGCGAGGCCGGCGCTGGCGATGAAGTATCGCTTGGGGTTTGTGTTGAACGTGCCATCGCCGTTGCCCAGGTAGATCGCGACGACGTTGTCGCCGTTGGCGTCGGTGCCGCTGACGGCCAGGTCGGCGTGGCCGTCGCCATTGAAGTCGGCAATTGCGACCGCCCGCGGCGTCTGGAACGGGACCGAACTGCGATGCGTGGTGAAGGTGCCGTCGCCGTTGTTCAGGAGCGCGATCACGACGTTGTCCGCCGGGATCGGCGCGACGATGTCGGGCAGGCCGTCGCCGGTCAGGTCTCCGGTGGCGATCAGCCGGGGCGCAAAGTCGAGCGGGATGAATTGCCGTGGGCCGAACGGCTGTGCCGCGTAGAGCAGACGATCCTCGAGTGCCTCGACCGCAGCACGGCGTCTGACGTCAACGCGTCGCGTGGGAACATTCTTCGTCCGGGGAGCGTTGGCGGGCGTGTTCACGTGCGGCCTCTCTGATGTCGCTTGGGTATTTATTGGGACTCGGCCTTGCGGAGCTGCCAGGGCTCGGGGTCGAACTTGCTTTCGATGTCAGGGCCGACCTGCCCGCCGAGCCGGATCTGCAACTGATCGAGCCGTTGCCGAACCATGTCGTCGATCGGCTCCAGGACGAACACCGATTCGCGGTTCGGGTCGAGGTCCACCGGCTCGTGCGGCCCCGCCACGTTGCGGTGGCTCAGGAACGTCAGGATCCGCGCGAACTTCGGCGTCGCCAGCACCCACCCATGGGCGTCAACCCGATCGTGAACCAGCTTGGCGACCTGGTTCGACGATGCGTACCGGCCTTCCTTGTACGAGTTCAGGAAGTGCGGCCGCCGCTGCTCGACGACAAACTCACCGACCCGCAGCAGGTTCGTCGTCCCGCCCAGGCAGAACAGGCCGGCGAAGACCCAGTCGGCCCACCGGCGCGACACGCGATGCCGGCCGAATCGCATCTGCGGCAGCCGTTGGTTCAGCCAGCGGATGCCGCGCCACCAGGCGAAAACCATCAGCGGCAGCGCCTCGAGGAAGTAGCGGTCGAGCGGCTCGATCGCGACCAGCATCATCACGAACGTCATCGCCACCCACAGGAACCAGAGCGGCCGGTCGCGCAGCATCGTCGCGCAAACGAGAACTACCCCGACGCCCGCCAGATCGCTCAGCCCAGGACCGAGCCGGGCGCCGAACAACGTCTGGCTCAGCGTCGCCTGGAACAGCTTGGGCAGGTTCACGAAGAACAGGTTATGAAACAGCGTCCCGACGTGGCCGATGGCGAATTCGACCAAGGCGTCCTCGTAATCGCCCATCGCCGCATGCCCGTTGCGACGTGGGTCGAGCTTCCAGAAGAGGATTCCCGCGGCCAGGATCGCCAGGCCAAGCGGGATCGCCTGCTTCCAACGAAAGCCGCCCCGGATTGTGGTCCAAGCCAGCGCCAGTACGGTCGCGGCAAGCAACGCCCACATCGAAGGCCGCATCGCGATGGCCGTTGCCAGCCCGCCGATCAGCAGCACCCAATCAAACCATTTCACTGGATGGGCGGCAGCATCATCCGACTCACCCCCGTCGTGCCGGCGATGAAAGATCGCCTCGAACCCGGCGAGGAACGCCATCACCCCCAGCAGAAACGGCATGTCCGAGAGCAGTTCGAAACAGTAGCGGTAAAAGAGCCGGCTGATCCCCAGTCCAAACGTCATCAACACGGCGGTGGGCCGGCCCGCGTAAAGGAGAAATAGACGGTAGGTGAGCGCGAGCGTCGCCGCGCCGATCAACAGCATGACCACCAGCGACGGCACCAGCGTTCGCGTGCCGAACAGCTTGAAGATCCCCGAAAACAGCAGCGGCAGCCCGGGATAGGCCAAGTGGTGCGGCTGGCCGTGATACGTGTAGCCGTGCCCTTCGGCCAGGTTCCGGCCGACGGTCAGATACAGCGCGCTGTCCGGCTCCACGCGCCATTGCGCGTTGAAGCCGAGCAGGTAAATGACCAGCAGCCCGAGAAACAGCTTGCGCCGGTGCCGATCCGCAAGCGCAAGCACGCGGTCCGACAGCGTGGGGGCCGGCGGTTCAGGCGGCGGGGGAGGCGCCGGCCGGGCCGCGTATTCCACGACCGGCACGGCGGGAGTCGATGTGCGCACGTCCATCCTGCGGGCGTGAAATATAGGAGCGTCCGAACCCTGTCGCAACCATGCCATCCTTCCGCGCCATCACGCCTTGCCGCGAAACAGGCGGTTGATCTTCTTGATCAGTTTCAACCCGGCGAGCTTCTGCAGGCTGTTGAGCTTTTTGTTCAATGCTTCCACCTGCTGTTCCAGCACGCCGATCCGCGCCACGTCCGCCAGTTCAGGCACCGCCGACGCGTGCTCGGCATGCGTGATCGCCACCCACTTCTGCTGGTTGGTGTGCGTCCAGTTCAACGGCTTGCACGCCAGGCCTTCGTCCGCCACCAACTTCGAGAAGTACTCCAGCGTGTAATACACGCAGCCGGGATAAACCCACTCCGTGCCTTCGTAGTTCTCCTCGCCCGGGAAGAATGTCGCGGCAAAGATCCCGTCCGGCTCCAGAGATTTCTTCGCCTCCGAAAGACACCGCCGGATCTGCGCCTGCGACGCGTGCGAAAAGATCGACTGGGCCAGCATGAAATCGAACTTCCGACCGAAACTCGTCAACGTGAAGTTCGTGTCGTTGACGAACGACGGCTTTTTCAGGTTAACAAGGTCCCGGCCGGCCTCGGTCTCGATGCCTTGGTCGATAAGCCACTGTTCCGGCTCGATGCCGAAATATTTCCCGGGTTTCAGGTAAGGGATAAAAAGGCGGCCGCCGCGAAGCGACCCGCACCCGATGTCCAGCAGCGTATGCTCCTCGCGCAAGCCCAAGGCGGTCAGCAGGCTGAACTGTCCCGCGCTGGCCAGATCATATTTCTCGGGCGGCCCGACAAACTTGCGGTGGGGGGCGTATTCGACCTTCGCTTGATGCTCGACCGTCATCGTCGTTGTGCTCATTGGGCCTATGCTCGGAAGTGACGACGCACGGCGCGCGTCGCCCAAGTCCCGCCCCCGGCCGAGCGAACTCCGTTTCGCCCGAAACTCCCCGCAAGGCGGCCGGCGCGGACTCTACCGCTGCTCCGGTTCCCCCGCAAGTTGCCTACTCTCTTGAAATCCAATCCCCCCTTGGCTAATATCCGGCACACCATGCGGGTGTAGCTCAGTGGTAGAGCGTCACGTTGCCAACGTGAATGTCGTCGGTTCGACCCCGATCACCCGCTTTTGAAAACGACCCGGTGCCAAGCGGTGCCGGGTCGTTTTTGTTTTGCGCCACGATTTATTTGTCAGATTTTGGGCGTGCTGGACGGTTTTTCTCTACGGCGACGGTTTTGAGTCACTTGCAGAAGGGGACGCGCCGTGCCCAATTGGAGCAAGACACGCACCCTCTGGCGGCTGGCGGGCGGCCAGCGGGTGCGATTCGCGGCGGCCATCGGGGCGATGGGAGCGGGAATCCTGCTCCTGTACGTCTCGCCGCAGATCGTGCGCGCGGCGATCGACGGGATCATCGATCCATCCAAATCCGGGGACCCATCCTTCATCCGCTGGGCTAGGCTGATCGGTGGTAATCGGCCCGGCGCCGTTCTTGGCATCGTCGCGGCCGCGATCGTGCTCGTCACCGCGGTCGGCGGGTGGTTCACCTACCTGAAAGGGCGGTGGGCGGCCCTGGCCAGTGAATCGATCGCCCGGCAACTCCGCGAACGCCTTTACGACCATCTCCAACACCTTCCCGTTTCTTACCACGACGCCGCCCAAACGGGCGACCTCGTCCAGCGCTGTACGTCTGACGTTGACACGGTGCGCGCCTTTTACGCGACGCAGGTGATTGAGATTGGCCGGGCGATCCTGCTGCTGGCGACGGCGGTGCCGATCCTGGTGGCGATGGACTGGCGCATGGCCGGCGTGGCGGTCGCGCTGATGCCGGTCATCTGTGTCTCGGCGGTCGTCTTCTTCTCCATGGTCAGGCGGTGGTTCAAGGAGACGGACGAGGCCGAGGGGCGGCTGACCACCGTCCTCCAGGAGAACCTCACCGGCATCCGCGTCGTGCGCGCCTTCGCGCGGCAGTCGTTCGAGCGGGAGAAATTCGCCACGAAGAACGTCGACCATCGGCGGCTCAACTTCCGCCTCTACGTGTTGATGGCCTACTTCTGGGCCGCCAGCGACTTTCTCGTGTTCCTGCAAACGGCGCTGGTCCTGTTCGCGGGGGCCTGGCGCGTGTCGCGGGGAACGATGACCGTCGGCACGTTCGTCGCGTTTCTCCAATACGAGGCGATGGTCGTCTGGCCGGTGCGACAACTCGGGCGGATCCTGTCCGAGGTCGGCAAAGCGTTTGTCTCTCTGGAGCGGGTGGAGGAGATCCTTAACCAACCGCGCGAGTTGGCGCCGGCGCCGAAACGGGAGGGCGAGGCTCCCGCCGAGCCGGGTTTTTCGAGCGAGCCCCGGCTCGGCGGGAGCCTCGCCCTCCCATCAACCAGCACACGTCATCAGGCGATGTCTGTTCCCAATCGCGTGAAGGGACAAATCGAGCTGAAGGACGTCATGTTCAGCCACGCCGGCAAGCGCGTCCTCGACGGCATCTCGCTGACGATCCGCGCGGGCGAGACGCTGGCAGTGCTCGGACCGTCCGGCGCCGGCAAGTCGACGCTGATCCATCTGCTGTTGCGGTTTTACGACTACGACGCCGGCTCGATCACGCTCGACGGCATGGAGATCAACCAGCTTGACCGCAAGGACGTCCGCTCGCAGTTCGCGGTGGTGATGCAGGAGCCGTTCCTGTATTCGAAGTCGCTGCGGCAGAACATCACGCTGGGCCGGCACGGGGCAGCCGAAGGCGAGACGATCGAGGCCGCGGCGGCAGCCGCCATTCACGACGCGATCGAGGCGTTCGAGCAGCGGTATGACACGCTGGTTGGCGAACGCGGCGTCACGCTCTCGGGCGGACAGCGGCAACGCGTCGCCATCGCCCGCGCGATCCTCCGCGACGCGCCGATCCTCGTATTCGACGACGCGCTCAGCGCCGTGGATACGCGGACCGAGACCGCCATCCTCGCCGCGCTGCGCCGGCGGCGCGGGCGGCACACGACGATCCTCATTGCCCACCGCCTCTCCACGCTGGCCCAGGCCGACCACATCGTCGTGCTGGAGCACGGCCGAATCACGCAATACGGCACGCACGAGCAGCTCGTGGCCGAAGATGGCCTGTACCGCCGGCTCTGGCAGATCCAGGGCGCGCTCGAGGAAGATCTGAGGGCGGACTTGATCGAGACGACGGCGACCGTCGCCGAAGAACCCGCGGCCGACGAACTGGATGCGGCCGCGGAACCCGGTTGAGGAAAACGGACATGGCCGGTGATCACCTGGAAGACGACGACGCGTTCCACCCGCGGATCAACCTTGCGCTGTGGCGCGGCATCCTGCGGTTCGCACGGCCATACCGCTGGCACCTGCTCGCGCTGGCGGTTCAGGCGGCGCTATGCGCGGGCGCCGACATCACCATTCCCTGGCTGACGGGCCGGTTCGTCGACGAGATCACCACCCACGGCCGAGCGGCCCGGCTGGGCCACATCGAGCTCGCCTATTGCGTCGTGATAAGCGTACTGGCCGCCTGCATCTTCACGTTCATCCTGCTGGCCGGGCGGATCACGACCGGCGTCGCATACGACCTCCGCACCGCCGCCTTCGACAAACTCCAGGATCTGCCGTTCTCGTTCTACGACCGCAAGGCGGTGGGGTGGCTGATGGCCCGGCTCACGTCGGACGTCAGCAGCCTCTCACGCATCCTGGGCTGGGCGCTGCTCGACCTGGTCTGGGGCTCGCTCGTGCTGAGCGGCGTGGCGGTCGTGATGTTCTGGCTGAACTGGCGGCTCGCGCTGGTCGTGCTCGTGATCGTTCCGCCGCTCCTGTGGGTGAGCCGGTTCTTCCAGGTGAGATTGCTGCGGACGAGCCGCGCGCTGCGCAAGGCCAACTCCCACACGACCGCGGCTTTCAACGAGGGGATCGTCGGCGTGCGGACCACCAAGTCGTTCGTCCGCGAGGCGCGCAACCTCGAGGAATTCACCGACCTGACCGGGCAGATGTACCGCCACGCCGTGAGCAACGCGCTCTATTCGGCGCTGTTCCTTCCGGTAGTGCTGACGCTGTGCAGCGTGGGCGTCGGCCTCGCGTTGTGGCGGGGCGGCATCGACGTGCGGGCGGGCGGGATGACGATCGGCACGCTGGTCATGTTCCTGCAGTACGCCGCGTTCATTCAGAACCCGGCACAGGAACTGGCCAACTCGCTCACGATGGTCCAGGGGGCGCAGGCGTCGGCCGAGCGGGTGCAAGGGTTGCTCGACACGCCGATTGAGATCCAGGATTCGACCGAGGTGCTGGCGAGGATTCAGGCGGCCCGGTCCAACGGCGATGGCATGGCGTCCGATGGCTATCCCGACCGCATTCAGACGGTCGAATTCCGCGACGTAAGCTTCGCCTACAAGGAAGGCCGGCGCGTGCTCGACCGATTCGACCTGAGCGTCTCGGCCGGGCAGACCATCGCATTGGTAGGACCGACCGGCGGTGGAAAGAGCACGATCGTCAGCCTGCTGTGTCGTTTCTACGAGCCGACGTCGGGTCAGATCCTGATCGACGGCGTCGACTACCGCCGCCGCAGCCTGCATTGGCTCCAATCGAATCTGGGCATGGTGCTTCAGCAGCCGCACCTGTTCAGCGGGACGATCCGCCAGAACATCCGCTACGGCCGGCTCGATGCCACCGACGCCGAGGTGGAGCACGCGGCACGGCTGGTCAACGCGCACGACTTCATCGCCGCGATGAAGGACGGATACGGCAGCCAGGTGGGCGAAGGGGGCAATCAGCTTTCGACCGGGCAGAAGCAACTGATCGCGCTGGCGCGTGCGATGATCGCCGACCCGCAACTGTTCGTGATGGACGAGGCGACCAGCTCGGTCGACACCCACACCGAGCGGGCGATCCAGTCGGCGGTCGAGCGGGTGCTCGCCGGCCGGATCAGCTTCGTCATCGCCCACCGCCTCTCCACCGTCCGCTCGGCCGACCGCATCCTGCTCATCGACGGCGGCCAAATCATCGAAGACGGCTCCCACGCCGACTTGATTCGCCACCGCGGGCGCTATTACGAACTCTACACCAACCAATTCACCGCCGACCGCGAGTCGGAACTGCTCGAAGCCCAATCATGCAAATAGCTCCTATGCAGGTGGACGATCACGCGCCTGCTGATCGCCGTCGCCACCGGTTCCGGACCATGCACCCGCCGGTCATCGGTCACCGTCCCGCTGTTGTTGAACGGGATCGTGACCGCGGTCGTGCCGGTGCTGGTATAGTTGGTGAACGTCCCGGTGTTGTTGAACGCGCTGCTGGACGCGTTGCCGGTGATGCCGGTCCCGTCGAATACGTACCAGTCGCCGCGGTTGTTGATCGTCGTGTTCGACCCGCAGCTCAGGCTGCCGGACCCGCTGGCGCCGCTCAACTGAGAAGTCGAACTCTGGGCATTGAGCACGACGCCGTTCAAGCTGACGTAGCCGGTCAGCGTCATCCCGCTGCCCTGGCTGGCGATCGTCAGCGGCGAGGTGCTGCTGGGCGAACTGGCGCTGCTGCCATCCTGCAGTTCCAGCGAGTAGGCGCTGGTGAACGTGTAGCCGCTGCCCTGGAGCGACCCGCCGGGGGCGACCTGGAACTGGGTGGTGGCCCGGGCGTCGGCCATCAGGGTCGCGGTCCCGTAGAGGTTCGTGATTCCCGAGCCGCTGAACACGGTGCCGTCGTTGAGCGTCCACGTGCCGCCGAGCAACACCCTGGCGCCGCCCTCGCTGGCGATCGCCCCGGCGTTGGTGCCGGTCACGTTCAGGTCCATTATGCCGGTCCGCGCATCGATCGTGCCGGCATTGGTCAGCGCAACCCCGCTGACCGCGCTGGTGCCCGACCCGCCCGACTTCTGGAACATCGCCCCGGAGTTGTTGTTGAATGTGCCGTAGCCGTTGAAGCCCGCGTCGGTTTGCAGGTCGACCGTGCCGCCGGAGTTGTTATTCACGGTGCCCGAGAGCTGGATGTCCGACCCGGCAACCAACGCCACCGTGCCCGCGTTCTGCACGACCGCGCCGATTGCATTCTGGCCGCCAGGCGTGTCGAACAGGGCCTGGCCGCCGGCATCCACCTGCATGGTGCCGTCGCCTTGGAGGACGACGAGGTGGGCGGTGGCAGAGTTGCCGACGTGGAGGGTGGCGAGGTTCATGTTCTGGACCAACGCGACGAGGCTCGCCTGCAGCGTTCCCGCAGTGAGGTTGTATTGGCCACCGGATATGGAAAGCGACCCGCCGACGCCGACAACGCCGCCGAACTGGCCGAACTGGCCGCCGTTGATGGTCAGGTCCCCGGCGGTGAAGTTGCCGCCGCTGAGTGAGAAGGCGGCGCTGTCGTTGGCGCCGAGGGTCGCGGTGCCCGCGACCGTGTGGCTGCCACCGTCTTGGGTGAACCGCGTCCCGCCGCCGGTGATCGTCTCGTCGCCCTGAACGTTCAGCGTGCCGCCGCCGTGTAGCGCATACGTTCCCACCGGGTAGATGGTCAGGTTTCCGGTGACGGTATTCGTGCCGCCATTCTGGATGAAGTGGGCTGCGCTGGCCACGCCGATACTTTCGCTCCCAGCATGGAGTGTTCCGCCATTGAGGGTGTACGTCGGAGCGGACAACGTGCCCGGGATCGCGTTCTGTGCGAGGACGAGGTTGCCGCTGATCGTGTTGGTCGAACTGTCGCTCTGGGTGAAGAGGCCGTTGTTAGCGTATCCGATGTACTCATTCAGCGCGGAGAGCGATGCGCTGTTACTAAGTTCGTAGGTGCCGTTGAATGCCGGCCCGGGCGCATTTAAACCAAGCTCGAGGTCGCCTGTGAGCGTAACTGCACCGCCGGTGTGTTGGAAATCTCCGCGCACGTTCGAACCAACAACGAGATTAACGGCTGCGAGGTTGCCACCTTTCATCTCGTACAAGTTCGAGGTTGCAGCGGTCTGGCCGGCCCCGACATACACGGATCCATCGAGCCCGTTGGCCGCCGTTACAACAACATCCCCTGCTCGATGGTCGAACGTCCCGGAACCTTGGTCGAACGTGCCGAGTTCGATCTTATTGGCGAACAACGTCCCTAGCCCCGCGGCCATCGTGTAGGTTCCGTCGGAGTACACGCCGAGTTGGAGGTCCTGCACTTGATTCCAGGATGTGTCGGTGCCAGCCGATCCCTGTGTAAACGTCCCGGAACCGAGAAACCCGACGAGTTCTGTCGGACTGGCAACGGTCGCGCTTCCGTCAAGCTGGTACGAGCCCGCGAACGAGTGGTAGCCTACATAGAGGCAGGTTGTGTGCACGGCGGTCGTCCCGGTCGCTTGCTCGTAGGATCCGAGACTGGCCTCCCCGATGAAGGTGTTCGCGACTGTCAGCGGTGCCGCTTGGTAGAAGCCGTTCGTTCCAGTCGTCCCGGTCTGGCTAACGTACAGCGACTGGAGCGTGAGACCTCCGCCGCCTCCCTGCCCGGGGGGGTTGATGATGTCATCGGTCGAGGTGGCATTTCCGGCGAATTTCAGAACAACGCGGTCATTGTTATTCGGGCCAATTCCCCCAACCCAATTGGCGCCAACGCTCCAGTTGCCTGATAAGGCGTTCCAGTCTACCTCGCCTGCCGACACGACCATCGGCGTTACCGTCAATGCCGCTAGAATGATTCTAATGCGTTTTCGGCTGTGCACTTTGTCCAACATAGCTCCTCCCGAATCCGGCTAATCTGTCGCCGGTACGATCACCGCTCCGCACTCCGGACATCGGTATGGCGAGGACCGCAGGTCGTACCCGCATTCCGGACAAAGGCCGAGTCTTAGGCGGCGGTCTCGGCGACGTCGGCGTATGATCAGCCGAACCCCAAATAAGGATGCGAGCATGGCGATGGGTGTGATTGCCCAGCAGGGCACGATGAGCGTCCAAGCTGCCGGACTTCCACCGGGGCCGGACACGCGCTCCAATCCGAAGCCGAGACTATTCCAAAAGGAGCACGGCGCGTCCCGTGGAACCCAATAATAGACGTTGCGGTCGTAACGGCGCTCGGCATGGAATCGGGGCTCGTTCAGCTGCTGCGCTACGCCGAGCCATGTCTGGTCCTGTAGTGCGATGCCGCCCCGACCCGTTGCCAGCAGCGTCTGATGGCGGCACGCCCGTTGGCCCAGCCCATACCACGCCACGATGACGTAGTCGCGCACAAAATAGCTCCGAACCCACGTGATGCACGTCGCGATCAAGCAAATCAGCGCCACAACCGTCGCCAACTCCCTGATACGCCGAGCAAGAATAGTGAGAATTCGCCTTCGCATAGTTCGACGGCATCCCGCCGCTGTCGCGCGGGATCCACGACAGTCGTCCCACGCCTCGGGTCGCGCCCGCCCTCAATTAAACCGGGCCTTCCGGCCCGATGCGATAAGGAAACCGTAATAATCGTGACAAGCAGTTGCAACTACATTTCGGATGGCAAAGCAATAATTTTCATATTCGCCTGCCATCATTGATGGCGATGCACTAGGCGAGCTGCGCCGGCACAGGGGTCGCCGGCATCGCAGTCGACGGTGGCCCATTTTGGTAAGGTAGCGTGCATGCGACGAACGCGACTGCTTCTGACATTTGCCGCGCGAGCCGCATCGGCTGGGGTTCTGGCGCTCTGTCTTGTCGCACTGGTTGCCGGCGCGGCAGTGTGGGCGACCAGCTACTGGGTGTCGCTGTGGGTCGAGCACGACAGCGTTACGTCGTCCGCCAACGAGGGCTTCCGACGGCATTGGTTCGCCGATGCAACGGGAGGGAGCGGGGAGGTATTCCTGCGAATCAGCCGTGACCGGCGCGGTGACGGCCCGTCGCCGGACGTTTCGCGAACGCGGTGGTCCCTGGGCAACCGCCTGCCGCGCCGTAATGGCAACGGCGCGCTCGGGTTTGACGCCTATTATTGGGGTAATATGACGGCAGCGGGCGGAATTCGGGAGCTTCGGCTCCAGTTTCCATTGTGGTTTGTTCTTTTCGTCGCCGGCGTCGTTCCGATGTTGGTGATCCCCCGTATCTGGCGGGAATCCCGACGCCGGCGCCGCGAAATGTCCGTATGCTGCATTCGCTGCGGCTACGACCTCCGCGCCAGCCCCAAGCGATGTCCGGAGTGTGGGTCGCAGGTCGCCGCGGCAGCCGGGCGAGGGGCATCCGCCACCGCGACGGATGCAACCGCATCCTGAGCCGCACACGGACAACATCGGCCCACCCATCCGCGCCGATGCCCCGTCGCGAACGCGAAAATCGAATTGCATTGCCCGGATGCACCGCATGTGCCACGCGCCCTCCCGAGAGTCCCGCATTTGATCCGGCCCGGCGACCAGACGCTAGCAAGCGTCACGAGTAGTTGCAACCACGTTTTTGCCTGGCAAGCAAAAATACTTCACGCGCCACGGCGCTTGCGTGCGCCGCGCCACGCCGCTGCGGCGGAAATGAACCCGGTCACGGCGGCGAGCAGCCAAATCGTCGTCGTAACAGGGTTGGGCCAACTCTTCGCGTTGTCTGCACGCGGGCCGGGCGGGCGCGGGCTGGGATCAAGCCCCATCCGCTGCCACAATTCCGCCGCGACCGGGGCGGGGACGGCGAACGGGTACGGCTGCATCGCCGCAGGCACGGGCGGCGCCCAGGTCGGGCGCCACACCCAGGCAGGCCGCGACGGCCTCCGGCCGACCACCACATCAACTATGCTTGACTTATATCGAGTAAAGCCGCCAAAACCGCGCCACACTTTGCCACAAACAAGGGGTTTCCAAGTGTGGGGCGCGGCGCGAATGCTTGCCCGGGTCCGGGATAGAGGCTACCCGGCCGCAGGCGGGGTAGATTCGCTTCACTCCTGATCTGATGCTTTGGCGTTGAGCTTAGGGCGCCGCGTTGAGCAGCTCGCGGTGGGCGAAGATGTCGTTGATCGATTTGCCGTCGCAGTCGGCGGGGAGGGGGATGCCGAGCACGTGGCAGGCGGTGGCGAAGGTGTCGTAGGTGTTGACGACGAGTTTGATGTTGAGCGTGAGGTCGTAGTTGGCCTTGACGCCTGGGCCGGCGGCGATCCAGGGGATGTGGCGGCTGCGGGGGTCGAGCCCGCCGTGCGTGCGGCCGTTCCCGCCGTGATCGGCGGACACAATGATCAGCGTCGAGTCGGTCAGGTGCTCGTCATCGAGCGCCTTGAGGACGACGCCCAGGGCCTCGTCAGTCTTGGCGAGATTGGCGACCTGCTCGGGCGTCCCCCAGCCGACAGAGTGGCCGATGCGGTCGTTGTCGGGCAGGTGGACGAACAGGACACCGGGCTTGTGCTCGCGGACGATTGCCGCCGCCGCGTCGGCAACGGTCGCGTCGTCGCTTTCCTTGATGAACTTCCAGTCGAGCGCGCCGGGCGTCTCGAACGCCCGGAACTTGCTCTTGCCCGCGCAGCAGGCCGTGGTGAGGCCCTGCTTTTTGGCCAAGTCAAACAGCGTGGGAACCAGCGGGTGCTCGGGCTTGTTCGTCGGCTTATCGTCGTTCCAATGGATGCCATGCTTCTCCGGCGTGACGCCGGTCAGCATGCTCGTGTGCGACGGCAGCGTGATCGCCACGTCCGTCGTGTTGGCCCAGAACGTGAACGACCCGCGAGCCATCAGGCTCCGCAGGTGGGGCATGTCGGCCCGCAGCGCGACGTCGGGCCGTAATCCATCGATACTAATGATCGCCACCCGCGATGCGACGGCGGGCTTCTCTTGCGCACGAACAACGGGGGCGAAGCCGATCGATAACGCGATCAGCGGCATCCAGAATTTCATCAGGGAAAACCTCCGGGCCGGACGTTCTAGCGAATGACTCCCCCAGCGCCAAGGGGAAGGGCGTTGCCTTGAGGTAATCTTCGCGCGACACGGGTTGTATTTGGGAGGGCGAGGCTCCTGCCGAGCCGTGGTTTTCGAAGGAGCTTCGGCTCGGCAGGAGCCTCTCCCTCCCGGTCGGGATCCCATACGATTCGCCCGCGCCGGTATGGCCTCGGCGCGTCGTATCTGCCCTTTGTGCCGGTTTCGGCTATACTGCGCCGGGTCGCCCTTACGGAGGATGGATATGGCCGACGCATCGGAGGCTATTGAGTCGTCGTTGCAGGAGCGGCGGGTCTTCCCGCCGCCGGCGGAGTTCGCGCGTCATGCTCATATCAAGTCGCGCGAGGAATACGAGCGCCTGTATCGCGAGTCGATCGACCACCCGGAGCAGTTCTGGGGCCGGATGGCGGAGCAGATCCCCTGGTTCAAGAAATGGGACAAGGTGCTCGACTGGCAGCACCCGTACGCCAAGTGGTTCGTCGGCGGGAAGTTGAACGCCTCCTACGTCTGTCTCGATGCCAACATCGAACGCGGCCTGGGCGACAAAGCGGCGATCCTCTGGGAGGGCGAGCCGGAAAGCGGCCGGCCGGGCAGCGGCGGGTCGGTCCACCGGATCAGCTACCGCCAGCTCCGGGACGACGTCTGCCGATTGGCAAACGGGCTGAAGAAGCTGGGGGTGAAGAAGGGCGACCGCGTCACGATCTACATGCCCATGGTTCCCGAGGCCGCGATCGCAATGCTCGCCTGCGCGCGGCTGGGCGCGGCCCACTCGGTGATCTTCGGCGGGTTCAGCAGCCAGGCGATCGCCGACCGCGTCGAGGACGCCAAGTCCAACATCATCATCACCGCCGACGGCGGCTTCCGCCGGGGCAACGTCGTTCCGCTCAAGCACAATGTCGACGAGGCGCTGAAGAAGACCGATCGGGTCAAGACGGTCGTCGTGTTGCAGCGGGTCGGCGCGCCGGTTGATCCGGATATGCCGCGGGCGGACGTGAACTGGGTCGAGGGGCGCGACGTCTGGTGGCACGAGTTGGTCCGCGACCAAAGCACCGATTGCCCCGCCGCGCCGATGGACGCCGAGGACATGCTCTTTGTCCTTTACACGAGCGGCTCCACAGGCAAGCCCAAGGGCATCATTCACACGACCGGCGGTTACCTGCTGGGCACGTACCTGTCGGCCAAGTATGTGTTCGACCTTCACGACGAAGACATCTATTGGTGCTCCGCCGACGTAGGCTGGATCACGGGCCACAGCTACGTCGTCTACGGCCCGTTGGCCAACGGGACGACCACGCTGATGTACGAGGGCGCGCCCAATTACCCCGACTTCAGCCGATTCTGGTCGATGATCGAGCGGCACCAGGTAACGGTGTTCTACACCGCGCCGACCGCGATCCGCGCGTTCATGCGGGCCGGGCGCGAACTGGTCGACAAGCACGACCTGCGCAGCCTCCGGCTGCTCGGCACGGTCGGCGAGCCAATCAATCCCGAGGCATGGATGTGGTATCACGAGGTCGTGGGCGGCGAGCACTGTCCGATCGTCGATACCTGGTGGCAGACCGAAACCGGCGGGATCATGATCACGCCGCTGCCCGGCGTCACGCCGACCAAGCCCGGCACGGCAACGCTCCCGTTTTTCGGCGTCGATGCGGCGATCGTCGACCGAAAGGGAAATGAGCTTCCGCTCAACCAGGGCGGCCTGCTGGTGATCCGAAAGCCCTGGCCCTCGATGCTCCGCGGGATCTACAACGACCCGGATCGCTATGTGAAGCAGTATTGGACGGAGGTCCCGCCGTACTACTTCACCGGCGACGGCGCCCGCCGCGACGAGGACGGCTACTTCTGGATCATGGGCCGGGTCGATGACGTGATCAACGTCGCCGGGCACCGCCTCGGAACCATGGAAATCGAGAGCGCGCTGGTCGCCCACGATGCGGTTGCCGAGGCGGCGTGCGTCGGCATGCCGCACGAGATGAAGGGGCAGGGCATCGCCGCGTTCGTCACGCTCGCCAACGGGTTCAACCCGTCCGACAAACTCAAGAAGGAGCTGACCGATTGGGTGGGCAAGCAGATCGGCGCGATCGCCAAGCCCGACCAGGTCCGCTTCACCCCCGCCTTGCCCAAAACCCGCAGCGGCAAGATCATGCGCCGCCTCCTCAAGGAACTGGCCACCAGCGGCGACGTCAAGGGCGACGTCACCACCCTCGAAGACTTCACCGTCATCGCCAGGCTGAAGGAGCAGGACGAGGGATAACCGTCGGACGATTGAAACCAGCAGTCCGTCGGGTGGCATGGACAAGTACTCTTGTCCATGGCGTTCCTCGGTGACGCCACGGACATGAACACATGCCCGTCCTGCGTGGAATCCATTTTCAAGATGCTCATCGCCGCATTATCGGCCGCAATCGGGACAATGCCGCTGGCGTTATTCGATCCCAGCAACTGGGGCTGCGACAAAAACGCATAACATGACGCCGCTTGGAAGTGCTTGTATAGTTCCCGCTGAGGAGGCGCATGCGTTATCGAAGCATCCTGCTATTCGGCGCGCCCGGCAGCGGCAAGGGCACGCAGGGAAAGATCCTCGGCAGCATCCCGGGGTTTCACCACAGCTCGACCGGCGACATCTTCCGGTCGCTGGACTTGCAGAGCGAGATGGGCCGCAACTTCTGGGAGTACGCCGGCCGCGGCGAACTGGTGCCCGACGAGTTCACCATCCGTCTCTGGCGGCAGTACATCAAGGGGATGGAAATGGTGAACCAGTTCCATCCCGACACCGAGTTCCTGATCCTCGACGGCATCCCGCGGAACCTGTCCCAGGCCCGGCTGCTGGAGGACACGCTGGACGTCGTGCTGATCCTCTACCTGCGGGCCGACCTGAACAAGATGGTCGAACGGCTCCGCCGCCGGGCCCTGAAGGAAAACCGGATCGACGATGCCAGCGACGTGGTGATCAAAAAACGCCTCGAAGTCTACGAGCGCGAGACGCGGCCGGTGCTCGACTACTACGCGCCGGAGAAGGTCTATCGCGTCGACGCGACCTTGTCGCAGATCCGCGTGCTCAGCGAGATCGTGAAGGTGCTCGTGCCCCTGAAGGAACAACTCGACGCGTCGCCGGGATGACGCACTGAACCGATCATGGAGCCCGGGCGATGTCCCAAAATGTCCCATAATGTCCCGTCCCGGCGAGATAGATATCATATTATTGCGTGGGACATCCCCCAGCTTCACCGCCGCGACGCTCCCCCGAAACCGCCGCAATTGCCACCCGGTTGGAAGCGCAAACGGATCAAACACGTGGTGCTCGATCCGGCGAAGCTCAAGTCGTCAGCAAGGGCAGTTTGGCCCAGTTGCCCACCAGCACCTGGGCTGAAGGAATGTTCAGCCAGTCCTCGAGCAACGTGGCGTAGATTTGGCGGAAATCGATGGACATCGGCAGGTCGCCGTGGGGAAGTTGGGAGAAGCCGGGCGGATCACCGAACAGGCCCGGCTTCAGCGTCCCGCCGGCAAGGAGGACGGGTGCGGCAGCGCCGTGGTCGGTGCCGAGCGAGCCGTTCTCGGCGACGCGGCGGCCGAACTCGCTGAACGCCATCAGCAGCACGCGATCGGACAAACCCGCCGCCTTCAGATCGTTCATGAATGCCTTGACGGCGCCGGATAGTTCGCGGAGCACGGACTCGTGCTGGGGAAGTTGGGCGGCGTGCGTGTCGTAGCCGCCCTGCGAGGCGTAGAAGATGCGCGTGCCGCCGCCCAGCTTGATCAACTGGGAGACCGCGGCCAGTTGCCCGCCGAGCTTCGTGTCGGGATAGGACGAGGGCGTTCGGGCCGCGGATTGGCTGCCGCGGGCAAGCTCGTGGGCCGTGCCGTAGGCGCTGAGCATCGTTCGCCGGACAAATGCCTTCACATTGCCCTCGTCTTTCGCGGGGGGCGAGATGTCGGGCGTGGCGACGTGGAGCGCGAGGTCCTCGAGGCCGGTGATCGCCGCCGCGTCGGCCCGGCGTCCGACGAGCGCCAGCGGCAGGTCCGACTCGCCCACGTAGATCGCGTCCGGGCCGGCCGATTTACGCTCCCGTACGTTGTCAAACGCCGCGCCGATCCACCCTGTCTGCGCATCGGCGGCGTCGGGCCGGGCTGTCTGCCAGATGCGCATGCTCTGGAAATGCGAGCGGTTCGGGTTCGGATACCCGACGCCCTGGACGATCGCCAGCCGGCCGTCGTGGAGCAGATCGGCCATGCCGCGCATCGCGGGGTGCAGGCCGATTTGGTCGTTGATCTTCAAGACGTCCTTGGGCGGGATCCGCAGCGTGGGGCGGTTCTTCGCGTAGTCGGGATCGGCGTACGGGATGACGGTGTTGAGCCCGTCGTTGCCGCCGTCGAGTTGGATGACCACCAGGATCCGCGCATCCGCTTGCGGGCCGGCGGCCAGGGCCAGTTTTTCGAGGAATGTCGGGACGAGCGGCGCGAGGGCCACCAGGCTGGCGTTCCGCAGGAAACGGCGTCGGCGTTGCATGACGTGCCTCCCTCGCGTTCAGGCGAGTTGCGCTTCAGGGGTCGCCAGCAGCATGGCGACGGCGTCGGTCAGCGAATCACCGGCGCGATCGGCGATCGACTTGAGCTGCGCATCGGACAACTGGCCGCAGGCGAGCAGATCGTTGAACACGGGCAACGCGGCGGAGACGCTCGCAGCGATGCCGGCGCGTTGAGCGATTGCAGAAAGATCGGGAGCCGCACCGGTGGCGCTGACTTGGCCGTGCAGCAGCGCGGCCCCGAAATTCGCCCGGCTCAGCACCGCGTGGGTGGTGAGCCATGCGGTGCCGCCCGCCCACCCGCCGACGTTGGGCGGATAGAACAGGTCCTGCCCCAGGCGGCGCGACCAATCCGCCAGCAGCAGCGTGCTGGGCGGCGGATCGAACATCCCCAGTGCCCGCGCCGTCCCAACCAGAAACTCCGGCGGGCCGATCACCTGAGCGCCGAGATTCGTCTCGGAGAAAAACAGTCGCGAGCGCACCACAGTTTGCACGGCCCAGCCGATGTCGGGGTCGTGGTCGCGCAGGCCCTCGGCCAAGGCGGAGATGTCCGCATCGCTGGCGACGTTCTGGCCGAGGAACGTCGTGCAGATGCGCCAGGCCACGCGATGGGCCGTCGCGGGGTGGGCCAGCAGCAGGTCGCATAGGGAGTCGGGATCGAAGGCTTTCGTCGTCCCAAGGATCGTCTTGGTCCCCGCGTCGTGCCATTCCGCCACGAACCGGAAGCCGTTTTCGGAGGCGGACAAACCGGTGAGCGCCCGGGCGGTCTGCTTCACGTCGTCCTCGCTGAAATGTCCGGCGCCAAGCGTGAACAATTCGAGTAGTTCGCGGCCGAGGTTTTCGTTGGTCTTGCCCTTGCGGTTGGCGGGGGCGTCGAGCCAGACGAGCAGGGCCGGGTCGCGGAGTATCGCGCGCAGCAACTCGCCGAAGCGCGAGCGGCCGAGCTTGCGGAAGGTTTCGTTCTGGCGGTGCATGGCGGCCAGGTCGTCCACCTTCGCGTTGCTGGTGGCGAAGTGATTGTGCCACATCAGCGTCAGCCGCTCGGCCAGCGGGTCGGGCGTGAAGAGCATGCGGAAGAGCCACCATGCCTTGAGCCGCTCGGCGTCGCCGGACCGGATCGCGGCGTCCGCGAGCTCGTGCGAGAGATCTTCGAATTTCGCACGAGGCTCGGCGCCGGGCGACTTGCCTTCGATCACGCGGCTCACCGCCGCGTCCGGGCCGTCGCGCAGATCGCGCTGGATCTGCTCGTACGTCGCGGCGAAGCCGGCGCACCGGTGCAGATGGGCCACGCGCCGAACGTCCCACGGCTCGTCGCGGATCGGGCGGTATGGCTCCCAGTTCGCGCTCATCGCATCGTCGCCTTGGTATAGAGTTGGAGATCGCCCATGTCCTTGGTCGCGCCCGGTGCGAGGTCGATCGGGTTCTCCTCGATGTACCTGGCCTCCCCCCCGTACGGACTTGCCGATGCGCCCAGGATGTATGGGCACCCAACGGGCACTTCAACCTTGAACCGACCGTCCGGCCCGCTATGTCCATTCCCGACCCAGCTATGATTCGCACCGCGAAGCTCGCGGACCGCGGTATTGAGGCTTAACCGCCCCCCGGCGATCGGCTCCTGCTGCAGGTTGAGCAGGCGACCGGTGACCGTGCCCATCGGCTCGAGGCGGATCGTGAGCTTCCCGCCCGGCGCGTCGGCGGCACGAACCTTGACGACTTTGCCGATATGGCGTTCGTCGTCGCGGACGACGACGAGACGCGTCTCGTTGGGGCCAAGCCCGCGGACGTCAAATTCCGCACGCGGGGCTTGGATAATCTCCCCACCGACTCCATCCAGAACGGCCTCATGGCCCATCACGATGAGCTTCTGGCCCGGCTTTCCATCCGCGCTGGTGCAGATCACGTGAACCGAATCGGCCCGTTGCAACTGAAAATCGATCCCCTTAGTGACCGCGTCGGGGGCCGCGTCGATCTCCCGGGCGGCGTGATAAACCCGCGCATTGACCATGCCGGGGAACATCGTGGCCGCGCGCCCCTGCCGGTCCTTGCTCTTGATCGCGTCGAACCCCTGCCCGCGCCAGTAATCGGTCTTGTCACGCAACTGCACGGCGACCACGCCCGGCCCGCTCGGGGCAACCAGGCGATACGTGCCGTCGGGCGCGGTCTCCGCATGGCACGGCGGGCTCGCCCAGCCCAGGCGGAACATCGGGATCGTCGCGGCGATCTTGTTAGAAGCCAGCGGCTCGTAATTGACCTCTGCGAGAATCGGGGCGCCCGTTTGAGCGTCGACGACTTTCCCGGTGATCCATACGCCGCGGGTCAGCTCGATGTCCTGCGTGAGCGGGTCGGATCGTGATTTCTCCGGCAGGTCGATGCGGGCCGGGATGTACGGCTCGTCCGTCGTCTCGGCCGTGATTTCGATGGACCTGTCCCGTTCGAGCCCGGCGAGCCGATAACGCCCCTGCTCGTCGGTCACGCTTTCACCATAGATCCGGGTGTACGACGGGAACACACGAACATTGCGAAGCGGCTTGTGCGTCTGCGCATCGCGGACGACCCCAACCACGGTTCGCGCGGGCGCCGCGGTGAGCTCAAACGTGTTGCCGAGGATCTCGAAGTGGGCCAGCCGATCCTTCGAGCCGTTAAGGTCGTACGTGATCTTCCCTTCGCGTGTGCAGGCCCGTTGCATGTTCAGGGCGACCTTTTCGCTTAAGAAACTCAGGGCGAACACGCGATCGCGGCCGAGGCCGTCGATTTGAAAGCGTCCGTCCGCGTCGGAGACGATGGCCCCGGCGCGGCCCGTTGCCGCCAAAGGCTCGCCGATGGCTCGATAGTTTTCGGGCGGATGCTGGAATTCCGATTCCCGCGTGAGGATATGGCTGGAGAGGCCCTCCACCGTCACTTGAACTCCGGGCACGGGCCGGCCCTCCAGGTCAACGATTCGGCCTTTGACGGGGAGATCGGGCACCAGCCGGAGGACGAGATCGCCAGTGGCGGGATCGATGTGGTCGAACGTCTGCCAGTCCATCCCGTACCCGTCGGTGCGGGCGGTGATCTGCACCTTCTTCCACAGATCCGCGCCGGATTGGCCATACCCCAGCGAAAGGGGGGAGACGGCGGACTTGCTGAAGGAGACTTCGAACCGCCCGTCGGCGTCTGTCGTGGTATTGGAGACCACGGCGGGTCGCCCGGCCTCCTCTCCCCTGGGCCACGCTGGGGCGGCGAACACCTTCGCGCCGGCGAGGGGCTTGCCGTTCGGGTCGAGCACGCGGCCGTGAACGTGGACGACGTCGTTCGATTGATCGGTCGCAGCGCCGGCGTGATTTGTGGTCGGAAGCGATTGCGGGGGCAGGCGTAAAAGAGCGACGCCGACTCGGTCTGGGCTGAGGTACTTTGCCGAATATGCCTTCTCGATCGCCTGCTGGGCGTCAGTTTCGGTCAGACCGGCGACGCTGACCTTATCCAGGAGTGGAAGCGGGATCGTGCCGTCCTGGGCAACCTGGCGCACGTGCTGCCAGGCAGGCGGGAAGTCGGGGGCCGGGCCGAGGATGGTTACTTCGACCCGATCGCCCGGCCGGATGGGTCCGAGCGGAATGCTGGGCCGGGCGCCCGATTCCTGCTTCAGGACCCAGATCTCGCTTCGGATGGGGCGTCCCGGGCCGGCGAGCGCTTGGCCGAGGGCAATCGTGGCCCGCGCAACGGTCATCCCGGCGACCTTCACCGGTCCCGCCCGCGGAACGGCTATCCCGACGACTTTGGCCGGCCCCGCCTGCGGCATCCCGATCCGGCCGTCCGCGTCCACCCGGGCGTTGAAGGTGACTTCGGTGGGCGGGAACCGATTGAACTCCGGCGAAGTTGTGATCCGAAGTAGGTCGCCAGCCTCGATGGGCCCATTTCCAACGTTCGCCTGGTCCGGATCATGTACCGTCAGCACGGCCACGGCGGCGTCGTGGATCAATTGCGCGTCGCGATAGGCCTTGGCGATCTGGCGCTCCATCGCCTGCTCTTCCAAGCCGGCGGCTTGGATGGTTGCCAGGTAAGGGAGCGCGATCTCGCCGTTGCCTTCGACGCGGAGGATGTGTTCCGAGGCGATATTGGGGCCGATGAGGTCGAAGATTGTCAGGTCGACCTCGTCGCCCGCACGGATCGGGCCGAGGGGGACGCTCGCACGATCGGCCGATTCGCTCCGTTTGATGGTCGTCTTGGCGCCTTGCGGAAGGTGGTAGGCGTCCAGGTAAGCCTTTTCCACCGCGTGCTGGGCCTCGTCGAAGGTCAGGCCGGCGAGTTTCACCGATTTAATGTAATAGAGGCTCACCGTGCCATCGGTCGACACGCGAACGCGCTTCCGCATCGGGACGTTGGGTCCCTGCAAGTCTGCAACGGTGACATCGAGCAGATCACCGGCCCCAATCCGCTCGTTGTGCTGCGGCTGCTTGTCGTTCGCGACCGCGGCATGAGCAGTCAAATTGGGGCTAATGGAAACGACGACGAGCAGGCATGCGGCCAGCGCGATCGCACCCGTCAACCAGAAGGAGGAGCGGCCGACGTCGGGATCGGGCAGCCCGAGGATTCGCCGCAGGCGCGGCATGAGCACGCCGCCCGAGCCGGCGGGGACTAAACTCGTGATGTGCGCGTCCGCAAGCGCGGCCAGGGCACGGGCATAAACCTCCCGCTCGTGCGTGACGCCGACCGCCAAGTCGTCGCAGCAGTGCTCTCGTTCGATGCGGAGGCGGTGGGAAACCCACCAGACCGCGGGGTGATAGAACAGCAGCGTCTCGATCACGCACTGAAACAGGTTCACTAGGTAGTCATTCCGGAGCACGTGGGCCAACTCGTGCGCGAGCAGCGCCTCGATCTGGGCGGCGGGGAGTTCCGTTAGCACGCTGGCCGGGAGGAGGATCACCGGCTTGACAACGCCGATCACCAACGGGGAATCGACCCGCGTCGACTGCAGCAGCCGAACCGTCCGGTGCAGCCCGAGGCGGTCGGACAGCGCCGCCGCCCGGTGGACGAGCGATTCGCCAACCGCCCGCGTGGTGAGCGACCGGAGTTGCCGCACGGCGATCCACGCGCCGAGGTTGCGGGCCGACAGCACCAGCACGCCGGCCGCCCAGGCGATGACAAGCCACGGGGCAAACGGGGCCAGCGCGGCGGCCGCCCGCCTTGCCACCGATGGCGGCGAGGCGGTCATCGCGCCGTGATGCAACGAATCGTCGGCGTTAATAGTCGCATGAAGCGGCGTCTGAACGGATTGGCCCATGACGCGATGCGCCAGCATCGGGTTGGCGCCGATGGCCTCCAAGTCCGCCTTACGCGGCGTTCGCGGAACGGTGCGAGCCAACGGTGCCGGCGTGTCGGTTTCCGCAGGTCGCGGCGCGTCCGACAACACATACGTGAGGACCGGTGCCACGGCCAGCAACCCCATCGCCGTACACGCGGCCCAATACCGCGCCTGCGGCCCCACATTCCGCAGGGCAGCCAGTACGAGGCGCAGCGCCAGCGCGATTGCAAGCCCCTCCCAGATGAAATGCAGCAGGGGCCAGCCAAGGTGCATGACAGCCGGTGAGTGCGTGATCGCGTGAAGCAGGCCGCTCATTGCTCGCCCCTTTCGAGTTGCTTGAGGAGATTGCGGATTTCGGTCAGCTCGTGTTTGTCGATGTGCTGGGATTCGACGGCCCGGAGGACCAGCTTGCGCGCCGACCCGCCGAACGCTTTCTGGATCAACTCGCGGAGAATCTGTCGTTGGGTTTGCTCTTCCGGGACCGCGGGTCGGTAGACCTGCGGGCGGGC
>DASXMX010000639.1:0-4360 GCA_036495445.1 Tepidisphaeraceae bacterium | reverse complement strand
CTGAAGAATCGGGGCGTTGAGCCGCGGGAGGTGACGGTGCTGACGACCGTTCGGGACCCGCTGGACCACGTCGTTTCGATTTACCATTACTGGCGGCAGCGGGGGAAGCCCGAGTGCGAGCACGTGCAGGCGGCCAAGCGGATGTCGTTCGACGAGTTCGTGCGCTTTTACGTGAGCACGGCGATTCCGGATTGTCGGGTCTATGACGAGCTGCTGTTCGTGGACGGCCAATTGCCGCCGAACGTGAAGCTGCTGCGGCTGGAGCGTTGGCGAAGCGACCTGGCGGGGCTGGGGTTCCCGTGGGCAGCAACGATCAACCTGCCGCGCGAAAACACGAGCCAGCACGCCGCCGCCGCGAGGTACCACGGCCCGGAGACGACCCGGCTGGTCCGGCAGCGGTACGCTTGGGCCTACGAGGCGGGCTTGTATCCCGAATCGAACCTGTGAGGAAGCGAGAACGGGCGATCGGGGGCCGTTATTGCGTGAGCAGCGCAGTCCCGGCCGGCCGAAGCACGATCCGGACCGTCGCGGCGCGGAGGTCGTCGTCGCTCAACGCGCGGTAGGGCGGCGCGAGCCGCTGCCGGGGGATGGGCACACGATCCCACCGGTTGACCTCCGGCAGGCTCACGTCGAACCCGCATCGGCGGCACAGGTCCGTCAGCTCCGACAGGCGGAGCCGGTTGGTATAGAAGCCGGCACTTTGGAACCAATGCGATTCCCAGACGCGCTCGGAGAATCGAAGGTGGTGAAGCGACTGGCCGACCATGTCGCGCAGGTCAACGTTGTGAACGCCCACGCCATCGGCCCGCGTCACCCGGCGGCACTCGCGCAGCGTCGCCTCCAGTTCATCCCGCCGGACGGCCTGCAGCACGGAGTTGGAGAACAGGAAGTCGATCGACTCGTCCGGCACCCGCCGCAGTGATTCGAGCCCGCCCGTCTCGTACCGCGCGTTGCACGCGGCCAACACGTCCTCGAAGGACGCCGCGTGCGACAGGTCCGGCGCCGCCAATCCCGGATCCGCCACGCACTGTGCAATTCTCTGGTATACATCAACTTCGCGAGTCGCGAACGGCTCCACGTCGATGTGGAGGGAGGCCGCCGCGCCCTGGGCGCGCAGGATCACAGCCATGCCGACCGAATCGCCCGGCCCCAGTTCCAGCGCGGTGAACCCGCCGGCCTTTCGCCCGAAATCAACGGCGTCGAACAGCTTGCCGAAGATGCGCATCGCGTATTCGGGCGATTCCATCGCGCCGTGACGGGCCAGCCCCGCGTGCCGCAGCACCGTGTACCTAGCCAACAGGCTAAATGGGTGGCAAGCAAAATGTTGAAGCAGTCGTGCCGGCCTCACTCAGGCGCGGCAGATCGGGAAAGGGGCACAAAATGGGCGATCGGAATGGAAGCAATAGGATCGATAATCGAACGGCCGCTTCCGGGCTCACGGCCCCCCTCTGTCGCATCTCGGCAGTTCCTTTTCAGTCCCCTTGCTGGCTCGTCGTGTTGTTGGGCGGGCGCATGTGAAGGCGGACCCCGGAACGCATTCAGATTCGGATAAGATGGGCATTTCCGGGCATTTAGCGTTGACGAACGATTGTCAGCGATTAGAAGGGCTCCCCCTTGGGTCCACCGCAGGCCGCGGGACCGATGTTTTGAAGGAGTTGTCGTGAGCCGAATCGTTGTCAAACCCGCCTCGGGTCGCGTTCGTCGTGGTTTTACCCTCGTCGAGTTGTTGGTTGTTATTGGGATCATCGCCCTGTTAATCTCGATCCTACTGCCCGCCCTGAACCGGGCACGCGGGCAGGCGAAGCAGACCGCATGCCTCTCCAACCTGAGGCAGATCGGGATGGCGATGATGATGAACGCGGTCGATCATCGCAACCATTTTCCGCTGGCCGGGACGGTCTGGCCGGGCGCATCGACCCCGGCGGCCTTGGGCGACCCGAACCAGACGACCTACACCTACCTGAACTACGGCGGCAGTGCCGGCCTGCGCCCGGCGCCGTTGCCCATGGCGCTTGCGCCCTACCTGGGGCAGCAACGGCTTCGCCTGGATTCGACCAGCAACGCCGTGGTCGACTATATCACCGGGTCCGCCCTGCGCATCTTCACCTGTCCCGCCAATGTCGATCAGATGCAGCAGGGCACCATGCAAATGGCACAGTTCATTGCCGATCGAAACGGGCTCAGTGGCGGGCCCAAGCTGCCCTGCAGCTACACCTTCAATGAAGCGATCTTCGGGTGGTGCGATAATCACACGTCCAGCGTCAGCGGCCATAGCCGAGCGCGGGGCAACCTGGCCAAGATCCCTCACCCGGCGGACACGGTCCTCTTCGGAGACGGGGTGGTCCGACAGAGCGGTTGGATGACGTATAACGACCACGGCCCCAACCAGAACTTGTACATGTTCTACACGAACCCGCCCACGTCGGGGGACAGCGAGGACTACCTCCTGTTCGACCACTATCGCCACTACGGCAACATGAACATCCTCTTCGCCGACGGCCACGCCGAGACGTTCGGCATGGGCAGCGCCCTGACCGCGTGCAACATCGACGGCGGGATGCAATAAGCGACTCATTCGATCACGAGCATCGTTGACAAAACCACCCGCGGAAGCCGGATCCCGACGGCGGCACCGCCGCCGTCGGGATCCGCGTGGGATTCGATTGGCCCTTGCGTGGCCCCGGGATCGGCTGTGATCGCCCGGACGGATCGGACGGCGCCCCGCGGGATCCTGATGGTCAGCCGGACGTCCTCGGCCGGCGTGACCGCGTCCTCGAATGAGGAGATCCGCTTCACGTTCAAGTTCAGCACGTGCACGATCGTCCTGCCCGGCTGGTCGCGCACGACGACGCGCAGCGTGCCGGGGCCCTGGATCGTCGCCGACGGGTGCGCGACCGCGTTGCGAATCGCCTTCAGCCAGTCAGCGCGATCGGCGCTCACGACCGTTCCGCCGGCCGCGCGGAACGCTTCGACTGCCCGTTTGTCGTCAGCCCACAGCCCATCGGCCGACTCGATCAACAACGCGGCCGTCTTGCCCGCATCAAGTTTCCCGTTCCGCAAGTCCTCGGCATCGATGACTTCGAACTGTACGTTGGCTGCCCCCAGTGCCTGGGCCAGTCGCATCGGCCGGCAGTCAGCCGTGGTCACCCACTCGTCAAACGGCAGGAATACCGCGACGTCCGCCCGGCCGGCGGCATCCTGCAACAGCGACGCGTTCGCCCGCAGCAGATCGGACTCGGGCCGGACGGCATCGATCATCCGCTGCCGCTGCTCCGCCGGCCACGTGGGCCAGAGCAGGTATGACGCTCCGTGCGCCGCCGCCTCGGCCATGGCCAGGCGGGTCAGATCGGGCGGCGTGTGGTAATCCCCGTCGGCCAACGCGATCGCCACCACCGGCTTGCCATGCGACACCGACCGGAGCACCTCGTACGTCGGCCCGTATTCCACCGTCGTCCCGTTCGCCAGCACCCGCGGCTGGCTGGTCATGTCCTCCACGACGACCAGGTCCTCCACCCGGCTCAGCGCGTCGATGTTGTAGCCGTACGTTCTGCATTGGCGGAACAGCACATCGGGCGAGTTGAGGCTGTTGTTGCAGGTGACCAGCGCGCCCGGCTTGATCGTCCGCGCGTACGCCCGCATGTCGGCCAGGAAGTCTGCGGCAATGGATGCGCGGAAGCGCAGGAAGTCGTCCGTGCGGGTATTCGCGATCGTCCGCCATGCCGAGGGCGATGCATCCCGCCCCAGCCCAACGTTCGCGCCGCGGTGGTCGAGGAACGCGGCGAATCTCCGCATGCAGTCGTCGCAGTAGCACCCCTGCGGGTGGACGGCGGGGTTGTCGAAGAAGATGCCGTCCATTCCCGCCTCGAGTTGCAGGCGGACGACGTACTTCTCGTAGGCGCGCCAGTCAGGGTTGTTCATGCACGCCGGCCGGTACTCGCCGCCGTACCAGGAGGGCATCGGCTTGCCGTCGGCATCCCGCTGCAGCCACGCGGACGGGCCCGACGAGAACTTCGCCCGGAACTCGGCCGGCCAGTTCCGGTCAAACCGATCCAGCCCGGCGATCGAGGTCGCGCAGACGTACCCGATCGCCAGCCGGATGCCGTCCCGCTTCGCTCCCCGCACATAGGCCGCGATCTCGTCCTTCGCGTGGGCCATCTCGGCCGGCGGCCTCATTCCCTCATACATCCAGCCGAACCCGGTGGCGTAGAGGATTGTCGACCCGCTTTGCGTGGCCGCCGCGGCCTGTTCCCCAAGGCTCCCCAGATGATCAAACGCATGCCCCGCCACCCCGACGCCCAGCGCGTGCGGGTCGATTCCGCCGGCGATCGAGCGGATGGGAAACCATGCAATCGTCGCCAGG
>DASXMX010000638.1:0-22175 GCA_036495445.1 Tepidisphaeraceae bacterium | reverse complement strand
GACCAGCATCGCTACCGGCTCGTCATTGGCCGCGCCGGCGGCCAGCAGCAGATCGAACAGGTCCTCCTCGGTTTCCGCCACGCCGTGGTTCAGCGGCCAGAATGTTGGCGCCGAGGCGTACGCGACGATCCGCCCGCCGCGGGCCAGCAGCATCGGGCCGAAGAACTTGACCGCATCCCGCAGCTCGTTGCCGCGATCGAAGCCGTGGACGCGCCGGCACAGGTCGGCGCAGTCGGCGACGTGTTCGTCCCGGATCGCTCTCGCCTCGCCCCGGCCGGACGCTTGCCCGGTCGGCTTACCCTTCATCAGCGCCAGCGGCTCGCGCGCGTCGAACCCGAGCGAGGTGTAGAGGGACATCGAGACGGTGTTGAACGCATCCTGTACGAGCCGGATGCCCGCGGCGTCGCGGCCGCGGTCGATGACGGCCTGCATCAGCCGCCGGCCGATGCCTTGGCCGTGAAACGCCGGATCGACCGTCATCGGCCCGACGCCGCGGATCGCGTCCCGCTCGTCAAGGAAGTTGCAGCCGATGATCCTGCCGTCGCTCTCGGCAACCACGCCGAAGATCGCCGGGTGGCCGGTCATCATCCGCGCCAGCCGGGTGGTGTGTTCGACCGATGGGAAATCGTGCGGGAAGTTGTGCGCATCGGCGATGCTGACGAACGCGTCGTAGACGATCCGCCCACAAGCCTCGGCGTCCGCCGGGGTCGCGGGGCGCACGGCGATCGTGTCGCTCACGTTGTGTCCTCCTACGGCTTGGTCGCCAGGATCAGCGGGGACGGCGCCGGCGCTTCCAGTTGCCGCACGTCTTTGAACCCGGCCTCGCGCAGCCAGCTCGAGATCTGCGGGAACGTGAAAACGTCCCCGTCGTGCGTGTGAACCAACATGTTGACGCCGAACAGCAGCGGGATCGGCGGGGCGGTCCGGTCGTCGTTGGGGGTGAACTCGGCGATCGCGATGGTGCCGCCGGGCGTGAGCGCGTCGAACACTTTGGCCAGCAGCTTGCGGCTCCGCGCTTCGCCCTCGCTGTGAAGGATGTGGCCCAGCGTGGCGACCTGGTAACCGCGGCCGAAGTCGACTTCCTGCAGGTCGCCCGGCAGGGTGCTCAGGCGGTCGCCGACGCCGAACCGCTTGGCGACGTCCTGCGTGATCTCTGCGACCTTCGGCCAGTCGACGGCCGTGATGCGGGCCTGCGGGGATCGCTGCGCAAACGCGATGCCCCAGACGCCCGAGCCGGCGGCGAGGTCGATCACTTTCATCGGCTGGCCTTCGTACTTGGCCGCCAGGTGGTCGGCCAGCACCCGGGCGGCGGCGAAGTTGATCGGCAGCAGGTCCTCGACGAACTCGCGGAAGAACGCCGCCCCGGTTTCCTGGTCATTCACTTCCGTGGCCGGCTTCCCCGTCGTGACGATGTCGGCCAGGTTCTTCCAGGAATTCAGGATCTGCCCGTTCAGGTGCTTGACGAACCCGCCGTGGAAGGCGGGTTTGGAACTGACGAGGAACGTCGCCGATTCCGGCGTGAGCGCGTAGCGATCGGCCTGCCGGGTCAGCAGTTCGAGGCCGACCAGCGCGTCGAGGATCGCCCGCAGCCCGCGCGTCGAGGCGCCGGTGGCGCGGGCGAGTTCGTCCAACGACTGCGGCCCGCCGGAGTTGAGCACGTCGAATACCCGATGCCGAACCGCTGCTTCGATGATCAGGGGCGGCGCGAAGCCCCAGGCAAACTCGATGATCCGTCGAGGCGTGATCGGCGCCCCTTCGGGCGCGGCACTGCCAGGTGAAGTGGGCTTTGTCGTCGTGGTCATACGTCTCCCGGTTGGTTGGGAATGGGATCCGTTCGAGGATGCGACACCATTCGCATCCGTCTCGCGAACGGATGAAAGTGTAAAGCGTCTTGTCGACCGATAGCAATCTCCCTGAAAGGGGGGCACACCCTTCCCGCCTTCCCGCGTTCCGCGGCGCGCCCGCAGGCCCGCGTGATCGTCGCGAAACCCGCAAGCATCGTCGCACCTAAGCTGAACCCCGCGAAAAACTTGCCCCCCGCGCGGTTGGTCTTTAGGATGGCCCCACATTCACCCTTGGGAGATTCAACATGCGGCGAACGTGGATGCTTGGCGGGGTCGGCGGGATGCTGCTGGTTTCGACGCTCTTGGCCCGCCCCGGGATTGTCAAAACCCGCGACGGGCAAACCGTCGCCGGGGAAGTCACTGAGCAACCGGACCAGATCATCGTCGAGAGCCGCGGCATCCACACGACGATCGATCGCGAAAACCTGCGGTCGATCACCTACTCCGACACGATCGAACAGGAGACGCGCAAGCGGCTCGCGAAGCTCACGCCGTATGACGTGGCGGGACGGGTCGAGCTGTCGCAATGGCTGTTCGAGAACAATGCGTATGACCTGGCGATGAACATCCTCGACGATGCCGCCCGCATCCAGCCGCGGAACGAGGACGTGATTGCGATGCGGCGGACGGTGCAGCGGCAGATGCTGCTGCAGGAGAGCGAGCAGCGGAAGCACGCGCCGGTGCAGCTCGCGGCCGCCGACAACCGCCCGCCGGCCGGCGCCGCCCCGGGCCGTGCCGACGCCGCCGCCCCCAGCGCCGATGGCGGCCGGGTGCTCACGCCCGAGGAGATCAACGAGATCAAGCAGCGCGAGTGGCAGGAAGGGCAGTGGCAGGTCCACGTGACCTTCCACAACGACGTCCGCCACAAGTACGTCGCCGGCTCGGGCCAGGAGCCGAACACGTTCAACCGCCTCCCGCCGGCACAGCAGGCCTGGGCCATCCTGATGAACGGCACGCCCGAGATGAGGAAGGACGTGGTCCTCACCAACGATCCGCCCGCCATGGCGACGTTCAAGAAGGTGCAGCAGTCGCTGATCTACACCGGCTGCGCTAATTGCCACGGCGGGAACAAGGCGCAGGGCAACTTCACGCTCCACTTCCCGGCCAACAGCGACGCGCAGACGTACACGAATTTCCTCATCCTGGAGAGGTATCAAACGAAGGTCGGCGACCGGCAGTACTCGATGATCGACCGCACGCAGCCGGACGCCTCGCTGCTCCTGGAGTTCGCACTGCCCCCGGACATCGGCCAGCCGCCGCATCCCAAGGCCGCCAACTACAAGGGGGCCGTGCATTCGAAGGCTGACCCGCGGCTCAAGCAGGCGATCGACTGGATCGGCGCGCTCAACCCGGTGACGCCCGACTACAGCGACATCGACCTGTCGGCCAGACAGGCCTCGGAACGGCCGTTGGTCCCCCCGCCGGCCTCCCGGCCCGCCGCGCCGCACCACTGAATTCCTTTCTCCCTCTCCCGATACTCCGAGAGAGGGCAATGAGTGGACGTCGAACCCCTCATGTTCTGAGAACGCCCCTTGCCGGCCTTTGAACTCGCCTTGTTCCGCTCCTTCCGCGCGTGGTTCCCGCTGAGCCCCGGCGTAACGCTGGCCGTGCTCGTCGCAGTGAGTGCGGTGGCCGCATTGATTGATGCGATCGCGCGGCATCGCCGCCGCCGGGCGCTCCGCGCGCTCGCCGGGCGGTGGAAGATGACCTACAGCCCGCATGACCAGTTGCGGGTTCGGGGCAAGGTGATCGGGCGGCTCCCCATTCCCGGCGCCGCCGACGTCCACGTGTCGGACGTGATCTACGGCGGCGAGGGGGACCTGTACCGCTACGTCTTCACCGCCGAGTACACGCTCGGCGCCGTCCGCGCCAAGCGCCGCCACACCCGCGCCGCCACGTTCGCCGAGCCCCGCGGCCGCAAGGCCGCCGACGAACCGGGGCCGATCACCCTCGCGCCCGAACATCTCCCGCTGCTGGAGCAATACGAAGCGCTGAAGCCCGGCGGCGCGGCATAGCAGTACATCCCATGGCTGTCTTGTAATTTATTAATCAATCCCCAATCTGCCCCGTGCGCTATCCGAATGCGCGCCCGATCCAATGCCGCGCCTTGGGGAGCGACGGAATTCCGTTACCGGGCTCAGGAGGTTTTCGTGCGCAGAGTTCGTGCGTTCACGCTGGTCGAATTGTTGGTCGTCATCGGCATCATCGGGGCGCTGATCGCGCTGCTGCTGCCCGCGCTGAGCGGTGCCCGCCGACAGGCGCAAGCGGTCCAGTGTGCCAGCAACATGCGGCAGATCGGGATGGCGTTCCTGATGTATGGGCAGGATAACAAGGGGTACATCTGCCCGGCCGACTTGAATTGGAACTACAACACCACCAACCCGACGCGGTGGACCAACGCGTTAGTCGAGTACCGCTACCTGATTGACCAGGGGCTGCTCTATACCATCAGTGGCAACAACGGCAACACGATGTACGCGAAGCCCCCGACCATCCTGCAATGCCCGGCCGATGACGAAGCGCTGGCCTGCACGACCATCGACGGGAATGCCGGCGGTTGCAGCTACATCGGCAACGCGGGCTGCATGGGAGTCACCATCGCGTCCTCCACGCCGCAAAAAATCCCCTGGCCGGGCACGCAAAAAGTGACAGGCCTCACGGTGTGGTTCCCTGCCAAGTTTTCCCAGTTCCACGGCTCGTCGAACGTTCTCCTCATGACCGAAAAGGCCGGCAACCAACAGTCGACCAGCGTAAATGGCGGCGAGGTGTTGGTCAGTAACCCGCTCCTGGGTAACTTCCGCGGCGACCTGCGGGCCCGCCACGGTAACAAGCGCCAGGGCGGCGAGGCGGGCAACATCGCGTTGGATTCCAACGGCTTCTACGACCACATGAACGTCCTCTATCTCGACGGCCACGTCGCGCTCGAGACGCTCGAATTCGTCTACTACCCGTCCACCGCAACCGCGGCCCCGTGGGCGCCGTGGTATGGCGGCCCCCCGGGCTCGCCGTAATGCGATGATTCGTTGCCCATTCAACTTGTTCGACACGTTTCGATTTGTGTTCAACCGCGCCACCGCACGCCGGAATCGTTCCATGCAACCCCACCGAGTTTCCCTCACCATTTTCGCAGTCACACTCCTCGCCTTCGGCCTCGCCACTTCAACCTGCTGGGGCTGGGGCGACGGCGGGCACATGGCCGTCGCGCTGCGGGCCTGGGACGCACTGACGCCTGCGCAGCGGGACGCGGCGGTCAGCCTGCTGAAGCTGCACCCGCGGTTCGAAAAGGACTTCGCCGCCCGCATGCCGGCCGCCATTCCGCCGGCCGACCGCGACAAGTGGATCTTCGCCATCGCCGCGACTTGGCCCGACTACGTCTGGCAGCTCCGTCTCACCGACCCGCGCGACTTCCACAAATACTTCCACCCCGCCTGGCACGTCATCGGCGAGACGGTCACGCTCGATCCGAATGACCCCAACCCGCCCAAACGCTGGATGCCGGACGGGAAGGACATCAAGGTGCTTAACGTGAAGCAGGCGCTGCCCTACATCACGGCCCAGTTGAACGACTCGCACCTTCCCGCGGCCGACCGGGCCGTCGCCCTCTGCTGGGTGATGCACCTGACCGGCGACCTTCACGAGCCGTGCCACACGGCGTCGCTGTTCTCCCACCGCTTCACGGTTCCCGATGGAGACCACGTCGCCACGCAATTGCCCGTGTTCCTGTCGGCCGCCAACGCGGCGTCGGGGCACACGACCCCGCTCCATGGGTATTGGGACTCGCTCTACTGCACCAGTACGGTGTGGTCGCAGCTCCTCGCGTGGGATGCCGGCGTGCTCGAAGACCCGGCCCTCCAGCCCGCCGCACTTCCCGAGTTGCAGGAGCACCCGACGAGCGACCAGTGGGTCGCTGAGAGCCACGAGCTGGCCGTGCATGACGTCTACACCCCGGACATCCGCGCTGCCGTCGCGGCCCAGGACGGGGAGCCGTCCAAGGCATTCGAGCCCATCCGGTTGAGCGACGACTACATGCGTCACGCCCGCGAGATCGGCCGCCGCAGGGGCGCCTTGGCCGGGTTGCGCCTGGCCGACACGCTGTCACACGTGCAGTGGTAGATCCTCCCCAGCGCGCAATCGCATGTGACCGCCTTGGGAGGGCGAGGCTCCTGCCGAGCTGAAGCGTGCTCGAACGGCTCGGCTCGGCGGGAGCCTCGCCCTCCCGTTCTGAGCGATACGCGATTGCGCCGCTCCGCGTCACCCCGGTCTTGGACTCCGCTCGCTCCACGGATATTTTACGCCAGCGGGCGCCGGCGAACGGCCGTCGGTGATTCCCTGGAAGGTTTTGATCCGCCTTTTCCGGGAGGCGATTGGCTGAACGGGCGAACATCAAGGTTCTGGCGACCTATGCGATCATCGCGTTGATCGCCCTGATGGGGGCGATCCGGTTTTGGGGGTTGGACGCGTCGCCGCCCGGGTTCTTCATGGACGAGGCGTACATCGGCGCCCACGTGCTGTGCCTGGCGCACACTGGGCACGACGCCGACGGGCGGCCCTGGCCGCTGTTCAGCCCTTCGGGGGGCGGCGGGTACGCGTCGCCCACGCACCTGTATCCCGCGGCGGCGTGGGTGCGGTGCTTCGGCGGGTCGATCGTGGCGCTCCGCGCGTACGCCGCCTTCACGATGACCCTGGCCATCGTCGGTCTCTTCTTCCTGGCCCGGCGGCTGATGGGCATGCGCGGCGCGATTTACACCACTCTCGCGGCGAGCCTGTCGCCCTTCCTGTTTCAGTTCTCGCGAATGGCGTTCGACGATCCCGCCGCGTTCCTGCTCGGGTTGACGTGGGGGGCGTACTTCTTCCTCCGTTCGGCGGCGTGGCGGGATGCGATCATCTCCGCCGCGTTCCTGTCGCTCGCGGCTTACGCCTACCCGTCGGGGCGGATCGTCCTGCCGTTCGCCTTCGCGCTGCTCTTATGGATGAAGCACGGCCAGCGCGAGCTGCGCTGGGCGAAGGTTGTCGCGTTTTTGGGGACCGGCTTCGCGCTTTGTCTCCCCTTGGCGATCCAGACGCTTCGCGGCGGGCTGATGGCACGTTACGAAGAGGTCGGGCTGTTCACCGCACAGTACCGCCACGCGCAAGGCCTGGAAGGGCCGCGGGTCTGGCTTGTGTTTCTGACGAACTATCTCAAGCACTTCTCGCCCAATTACCTGTTCATCCACGGTGATTCGAACTTGCGGCACAACTCGCAATTCTCGGGTGAACTGAGCTGGCTCGACACGGCCGCCATCGTCCTGGGACTGGTCTTTCTGGCGACGCGTTGGCGCAAGGGCGGGGCAAAAGCCGATCGCGTGATCGTGTTTGCTCTGGTCGGATTCGTCGCGGGGATCCTTCCCGCCGCGATCACGTGGGACGGGCTGCCGCACTCGCTGCGGAGTGCGGCGTGCTGGCCGTTCGTGGCGCTGTTGACCGGTCGGATCCTCTCGCGCCTCGAGGAGGAATGGAACTGGTCGTCTCCGGTTTTCGCGGGGATCGCGGCGGTGTTCGCGGTCGGGTTCCTGTACCACTACTTCAGATTCTATCCGATCGACGCCTATCCGTACTTTCAGTCCCAAGTAAGGGACGCTGCGGAGGACGCGCAGGCCAGCGGTGACTGGAGCAAGTTCCGCGACGCGGCCCGCGCCGAGGCCTACGACCCGCACGCCTGCCGCTATTTCCTCATGCAATACGCCGGCCTGGACTGCCGGCAGGCCGCCGAATTCAAGCTCAAGTGAGACGAAGGCGATTCCCGCCGTTCTATTCACAAAAAAGTTGTCGCAAACCCCCGGGCGACGTTGGCCCGGCGGTACTTCGTTTGCACGCGCCGAATCGCGAGGAGCCACAATCGACGAGTGAATGTAGTGGATTGGTAACCTGTTCCACAACGGAGGTATCCCATGCAACTGCGACAAATCATGACCCATGCCGTCCATGCCATTTCGCCCGAGGCGAGCCTGCGGCAGGCGGCCCAGGAAATGAAATCGTGCGACATCGGCGCGCTGCCGGTCTGTCAGCACGACAAGCTGATCGGCTTCATCACCGACCGCGACATCGCCGTGCGGGCGGTCGCCGAAGGCAGGAACCCCGATTCATCCTACGTCAGCGACGTCATGACGCCCGACCTCATCTACTGCTACGAGGATGAGGACGTCGCACAAGCGGCCGAGCTGATGGAGGAAATGCAGATCCGCCGCCTCCCGGTGATGGGCCGCGACAACCGGCTCGTCGGGATCGTCTCGCTGGGCGACCTGGCCATCCGCCAACGCGACGAACAATTGAGCGGCGAGATCCTCGGTCAGGTTTCCCAGCCGGCTCGGACGCACGCGTGACGCGGGAAACCATGCCACGACCAACGGCCCCGACTGATGTTGTAACACTCACGGCTTGGTTTCAAACACCAGCAGGTACGGAACGGCTCGTTGGCCGTCGGTGTCCATGAAGCTGTTGTAGGGCGGCTTGTTCAGCCAGATGACGTAGGGGTGTCCGGGCTGGAGTTTCACCGGCAGGACGCAGGTGCGGTGATCGTCGAGGAAGTGGGGCTTGCCGGAGGTTTCGGGGAACGTGTCCTTGCCGAATTGCACCCAGGAGAAGTTGCCCGGCTCCATCGGTTTGCTGAAGGTGACTTTTATCTCGGTGGTCGTCGCCGCGTTCGCGTCGGTGGCACCGGCCTGGGGCACGGTGGCAATGACCACGGGGGGCGACGTCGCCACGCTGATGATGCCGTTGTTCTTGCCTTTGTCGAGCTGCACCGGTCCGGCGAGTTTGTTCGGGGCCGGATGATGGGCGGAGGCGCCGGCCTGGCCCTGGGCAAGGGCGGTCTTGATCGCCAGCGTGCCGCCGGCGCCGCCGATCGTTGCGGCCACGAGGACGCCGGCCGCGATTTGCGTCTTGGTCCATGCCATCATCTTGATTGCTCCTTTCGCAATGGATGTTCCCGCTCCTGCGCCGATCCCGGTGCCTGCCGGGATGCCGGCGGCCGCACACGCGGCCTTCACCGTCGCGGGGGCGGACGTCACGACGTGAGATTCCAAAAGGCGCTCGAACGCGAGGGCGTCGATCGCCGCGACGGTGGCGCCCTCTTTCGAGAGGCTCTGCCGCAGCTTCTGGATCGCCCGGCTCAAGAGCTGCTTGACCGCCCCCTCGCTGAGTTGCATTTCCACCGCCATCTGGCCGATCGGCTGGTTCTCGAAATAGCGCAGCAGCACGGCCCGCCGGTGCGTACCCGACAGCCGAAGGACTGCGTCATCGAGGCGCTGGGCGATCTCCTGCCAGACGATCACCCGGGTCGGATCCGGCGAGCATGCCGCCGATTGCTCCTGAGCGCGTCGTATTGCCGCCGCGTGCTCATGTTTGCGCCGTCGTCGTTCCATCTTGATCGCGTTGGCGGCGGCATAACGGACCGCATTGAGCAGCCAGGCGCTGAGCAGTTCGTGGCGCCGCCGGCGGATCGACTTGGCTTTGCGCGCCAGGATCATGAACGTGGCCTGCGTGACGTCCTCCGCCATGGCCCGATTGCCGACGCGCCGCAGCGCGGCGGAATGGACCAGGTCCACGTGCCGCCGCATCAACTCGGCGAACGCCGCTTCGTCCCGTTCGTCGGCGTAGTGCCGCAGCAGCCGGTAATCGTCGGCCATCAGCCCCATCGATCAGATAGTGTACGGCCGACGGGAAAGGTCACGCGCGAAATCTGGAGGATGGACCGGGCGACGGCCGGACGCACTTGCTCCGTCTCGAGCCTTCGTTTCTCAAATCCCGCCCCACGCCGGGGCAGAGCGCGGATGGGGCCATTCGGCGCGAGGCCCGCGCTCCGGCGCCGCCCCGGATCTGGATGGCTCATCGTCGCATGGCGAGGCTGGCGACGACGGCGGCCAGCTCGGCCGCGTCGACGGGCTTGGCGACGTGGGTCTGATACCCGGCCCGCAGGGCGCGCATGCGGTCCTCGCTGCGGGCGAAGGCGGTGAGAGCGGCGGCGGGGGTGCGGCCGCCGGACTCGGGCGGCAACGCCCGCACCTTGCGGAGGAACTCGTACCCGTCCTCGCCCGGCATGCCGATGTCGCTGAGGATCATGTCCGGCCGCTGCTGCGACAGCAGCTGCAGCGCCTCGGCCGACGAGGCGGCGGTCAATACCCGCGCGCCGCACGCCTCCAGCACGTGCCGCACGAGCCCGCGCGAGTCCGGCTCGTCGTCCACGGCCAGGACGGTGATCCCGGCCAGCGAGGGCCGGTCCGGCGTCGCGCCGGCGCTTGCGCCGCGGGCGTCCTGCCGGTCAGAGGCGTGCTCGGCCGGGCGGACGACCGCGACCGGCAGCTCGATGCAGAATGTGGCGCCCTGTCCCACGCCGGGGCTCTTGGCCCACACGTCGCCGCCGTGCAGTTCGATCAGGTGCTTGACGATCGAGAGGCCCAGCCCCAGCCCGCCGTGGCGGCGGCTCGTGGTGCTGTCGGCCTGGCGGAACCGCTCGAACAGGTACGGGAGGAACTCGGGCCGGATCCCCTGCCCGTTGTCGGCGACGCAGACCTCGACGTGGCTGTTGACCCGTTCAAGGGCCACTTGAACCTTGCCGCCTTTGGGCGTGAATTTGATCGCGTTGGTCAGCAGGTTCCAGAAGCACTGCTGCAGCCGCCCGGGGTCGCCCCGGACGGGGCCGGCCAGCGGGTCGAGCACGACCTGCAGGCGGATCTCCTTCGCATCCGCCGCGTGGCGCACGGAGGCGACCGCCGAGCTGATGACGTCCTGGAGGTCCACCTGCTGCACGTCAAGGCGGATCTTGCCGGCGATGATCCGGCTCATGTCCAGCAGGTCCTCGATGAGCTGCGCCTGCACCCGCGCGTTGCGCTCGATGACGGTCAATCCCTCGGCCAGCCCCTCATTTGATCCGGCCTGGGCTTGCATCACCTGCGCCCACCCGAGGATCGCGTTCAGCGGCGTGCGCAGCTCGTGGCTGAGCGTGGCCAGGAACTCGTCCTTCATCAGGCTGATCCGCTCCGCCTCGGCCCGCGCCTGATCGGCCGCCTCCTTGGCCTGCCGCAGTTCCTGCTGGAACCGCTTCTGGAGCGTGATGTCACGGGCGATCTTGGAGGCGCCAACGATCGTGCCGGAGGCGTCGCGGACCGGGGAGATGGTGACCGACACGTCGATCAGCCGCCCGTCCTTGGTTATCCGCACGGTCTCGAAGTGGTCGACCCGCTCGCCGCGGGCCAGGCGGGCGAGGATCTGCGGCTCCTCGTCCTGGCGGTCGGGCGGGATGATGAGGTTGATCGCCTCGCCGATCACCTCCTCGGCCCGCCAGCCGAAGATCCGTTCGGCCCCCTTGTTCCAGGTGCGGATGATCCCCTGCAGGCTCTTGCTGACGATCGCGTCGTCGGAGGACTCGACGATCGCCGCCAGCCGCGAGTCCAGCGTCGGATCGGCGAGGACGCGTCGAAGGGCCTCGTTCTGCCGCCGCAGCTCTGCCAACTCCGCCAGGAGGGCGTCCTGGCTATTGGCCGTGTCGTCAGATGGACGAGGATCGGTCACGATTCTCCAGGCGTATAGCTCGGATCCGCTCGGGAGATGAATCCGCCGTCCACAGTATTGCGCGGATCGGCACCGGCAAACCCATACATATATACGAACACCTCGCCGGCGCCAGCGCGTGAACTTGGGGTGCTATTTCGCGTAATCCTCGGGCTTCGTGCCCTTCTTATATCCCCCGAAGCCGAACGCGTCGGGTTTGTAGTCGCCGACAAGGGCGACGTCGGCCTTTTCTGGGACTTTCATGTCCTGCAGGAAGTAAACCGTGTTCACGAGGAGACGCCGCAGCGGTTCGTTTGTCAGGTCGGTGGCGCTCCAGGTCGTGCAGCAGAACGCCTTGCCCGGTTTGCCGCCGGGGAGTTGGTAGGTCTTGGTCCAGGCGACGGGCATCATCGGGTTGTTCTTGTCGACGGACTTGCCGGTCTTCTTGTCGGTAGTGGGGCCAGCCGGCACGATGTCGGTTGGCCGCATGCCGAAGAATGGGTCTTCCTTATCGCTCAGGGCGGGGCCGGACCGCTTGGTGACCTGGCCGAGGAGGATCACCTTGCTGTCGCCCGGGAGCGGCAGGCGCACGCCGTAGACGTCGGTCGGGCCCCAGATCTCCAGGTCGTTGATGCCGTTGAGCAGGGGGCTGCCCTTGGCGTCGGGGGCGAACAGCGCGCGGGTCGAGTCGCTCTTGTGCGCCCCGTGATGGCTGATCCATGTTTCGCCGAGGACCAGCCGGCCGAACCCGTCTTTCCACGCCGCGTCGGGGCCATGATAGTTGTAGTTGTATTTCTCGTATTCACCAGTTAATCCCGCGAACGCGTGGGTGGCGGTACGGAGGCCGATGACCGGTTTGCCCGCCTTCAGGTAGTCGTCAATGTGCTTCATCTGATCATCCGGCGGCGCGCGGAAGCGGGTCTGGATGATCATCAGGTCGGCGGTGTCGAGCGCCTGCAGGCCGGGGATGTTGTTGTGCTGGTCGGGCGCGATCTCGCCGGTTTTCGGGTCCACCTCGAAGAGAACGGTGCAGGTGAAGCCGTGGCGATCGGCCAGGATCTTGGCCAGTTGCGGGAGGGCCTCTTCGGAGCGGTATTCCTCGTCGCCGGAGATCAGGACGATGTGCTTGCCCTTGCCGCGGCCTTCCTTGCCTTCAAACGTGATCCACGGGTCGGCGGCAAAGGCTGAGGAACCGGCCAGCGCCAAAACGACAGCGAAGATCCAGCCGGCGCGAATTGTGGGTGGGCGGGTTGGGATCATATTGAGAGCCTCAAACAGGTCGCAGATCATTGGATTTGTTGCGAGATCATTCAGAGCCGGACCGTGTCGGTCCGGTCTGGACCGAGGGTCCAGGGCTGAAGTTCGTTCGTCAGGGCACGTCGTCTGTTGAAATGCCTCGGAACCTTCGGTTCCGACCGGGGCGACACGCCCCGGCTCTGTGATAGACACCTGCTGGTCCAGGACCTACGCAATAGCCCAAAAGAGTCTATCAGGTCGAGCCCGCCGTGTTGACGAAAACGCCGGGCGGGCGTTATGTATTTTCTCCATTCGGTTCATCAACGGCATTTGCAGCGGACAGTATTTCGAGACAATGCGGTAATCCGCCCCCATTCCCTCGCTTGGCGTCGGCGGGCACGGACTGGATCCCAACCGGAGCAATTCAGCATGGCAAAGCTACGTTTGAAGAGGGCGGTGGCGTCCGCCGCCGTCGCCCTCGCGGCTGCAGTCGGCACCGCCTCGGCCGCGGCACAGGGCCCGGCCCTCAAGCTGCAGAAGGGCGATCACGTTTGCCTGATCGGCAACACGCTCGGCGAGCGCATGCAGCACGATGGATGGCTCGAAACCTTCTTCCAGAGCCGCCTCCCGCGGGACGAGCTGACGTTCCGCAACCTGTCGGTCTCGGCCGATGAGGTGAACCTTCGTACCCGAGTGGACGGGTTCGGCACACCGGACGAATGGTTGACGAAGGAAAAGACCGACGTCATTTTCGCCTTCTTCGGCTACAACGAATCCTTCGGCGGCGAGAAGGGACTCGCGAAGGTTAAGAAGGACCTCGACGCGTTCGTCAAGCACACGCTGGCGCAGAAGTACGACGACAAGGGCGCGCCCCGGCTCGTGCTCTTCTCGTCGATCGCGCAGGAGAAGATCGCCTCGGACCCGAACCTGCCGGACAATGCCGCGAACAACCGGAACATCAAGCTCTACGCCGACGCGACCGCGGAAGTGGCGAAGGCGAACGGCGTCACGTACGTTGACCTGTATACGCCGACGCTCGAGCTCTACGGCAAATCCTCCAAGCCGCTCACGATCGACTGCATTCACCTGACCGCCGAGGGCGATAAGGCGGTCGCCCAGGTGATCGTTGGCGACCTGCTGCCCGGCGGTGGGAGCGCCGCCAGTGAGGGCTCGCTCGACAAGCTCCGCCAGGCCGTCCTCGACAAGGATTTCTACTTCTTCTGGCGCTATCGCACGAACGACGGGTACAACGTCTACGGCGGGCGGTCCTACGAGAAGTACAAGGAGAAGGCCACCGGCGTCGTCAAGACCAACCGCGAGGTGCTGCAGCGGGAGATGCAGGTCCTGGACGTAATGGCCGATAACCGCGACAAGCGGGTCTGGGCCGTCGCGAACGGGAAGGATTTGAAGGTCGCCGACGACGACGCGCCGTCTTTCATCCCGGTGAAGAGCAACGAGCCGGGCCCGCTGCCGGACGAGACGTACCCGTATCTCAGCGCCGAGGATGCGATCAAACACATGACGCTTGCCCCAGGGCTTAAGGTGGAACTGGTCGCCTCCGAAGAGCAATACCCGGATCTGGCCAACCCGGTGCAGATGGCATTCGACACCAAAGGACGCCTTTGGGTCGCGGTCGTCCCGATGTACCCGCACTGGCGACCGAAGGACCCGCAGAACGACAAGCTCGTGATCTTCGACCTGAAGGACGGAAAGGCCGCCAAGGAAACCGTCTTCGCCGACAACTTGAACATGCCGACGGGATTCGAGTTCTGGAAGGACGGCGTCTTCGTAGCAACTTCGCCCGACGTGCTGTTCCTCAAGGACACGACCGGCGGTGACCGCGCCAACTATTGCGAGCGCGTCCTCGAAGGAATGGGCGTCGCCGATACCCACCACTCGGACAACAGCTTTGTTTTCGATCCGGGCGGGGCGTTCTACTTCCAGGAAGGCACGTTCAACCGCACCCACGCCGAGACGACCGAAGGCCCGGTCCACTGCGACAACGGCGGTGTCTACCGGTATGAGCCGCTCACGCACAAGTTTGACGTCTACGTTTCCTTCGGCTTCGCAAACCCGCATGGGCACGTGTGGGACTACTGGGGCAACGACTTCGTCACCGACGGCACGGGCAACGTCAATTACTACGGCGCCGGTTTCTCCGGGCACGTGGACTACCCCCAGAAGCACGACAAGTACAAGTCGTACTTCAAGCAGCACTACCGCCCCTGCGCCGGCACGGGCCTGATCTCCAGCCTGGCGTTCCCCGACGAGATGCAGGGCCACCTGATGGACTGCAACGTGATCGGATTCCAGGGCATCGGCCAGTACAAGATCACCGAGGACGGGTCCGGCTTCGTCGGGACGGAGCTGGAGCCGATCATCAAGTCGGACGACCCGAATTTCCGCCCCGTGTCCGCCAAGATCGGCCCGGACGGCGCGATCTATGTCCTCGACTGGCAAAACGCGATCATCGGCCACCTGCAGCACCACCTGCGCGACCCGGCCCGCGACCACGCGCACGGCCGCATTTACCGGATCACCTACGAGGGCCGGCCCCTCATGACGCCGGCCAGGATCTTCGGCCAGCCGGTCGAGCACCTGATCGACCTGCTCAAGAGCCCGACCGACGAGACACGGTATCGCGCGAAGATCGAGCTGAGCAAGCACGACGCGAAGGAAGTCCTTCCGGCGGTGGACAAGTGGATCGCGGGGCTGGACAAGAACGACAAGAACTACCCCCACAACCTGCTGGAGGCCCTTTGGGTCTACCAGTGGAACAATACGGTGAACGAGCCGCTGCTGAAGCAGTTGCTCAGTTGCCCGGACGCCCACGCCCGGGCCGCGGCGGTGCGCGTGCTGTGCTACTGGCGGGACCGCGTCGCCAAGCCGTTGGACCTGTTAAAGGCCGCAGCCAGCGACGAGAGCCCGCGCGTCCGGCTGGAGGCCGTCCGCGCCTGCAGCTTCTTCAAGACGCCCGACGCCGTCGACGTCGCCCTCCAGACGGCCGACAAGCCGCAGGACTACTACCTCAAGTACAGTCTGGACGAGACGCTCAAGACGCTCGATAAATACAGCAAGTAAGAGCGCCGCGACCATTCTCCCTCTCCCGGTACTCCGGGAGAGGGTTGGGGTGAGGGTTCACCGCGCGACGCTGCTCACTCGATCTTCGATGCTTGCGCGGCAAACCCCCACCCTACCCTCCCCCGGAGTACCGGGGGAGGGAAAGAGCGGGAGCCTCGTCCATCGAAGGGTGCTGCTACCCTGAGGATCTGTTCATGAAACGTCGTATCTTGCAATTGCTGCCCGCGATCGCGTTGACGTTCGGCGCGTGCGGGACGATCTGCCTCGCCGATGACCAGCCCGCCGTCGCGGGGGGGGCGGTGGAGAAGCCGCACGTGTTGCTGGACAAGAGCCCGCGCGTCGTCGCGTATCAGCTCAAGCGGCTGACGAACGCGCAGCTCGTGCTGGTCGACCGCAAGCCTGACGAGGCGAAGTACAAGCCGGTCTACGAGGCGATCCTGACCCGCAAGGGGATGGACACGAAGTACCGCGACGAGGCGGTCAAGGCGCTGGCTCAGCTCGATAAGTCGAGCCCCGTCGTCGTGCTGCTGGATGCGATCGGCCAGGCCGACCCGGAGGACAAGGCGACCCCGCGCGAGCTGATCGGCATGCTCATGGCCCAGAAGCCGGCGGATCTTGCCGCGCAAAAGGAGAAGATCCAGGCACTGGCGACCAGTTCCCAGAACCCGATCGTGAAGCAGGCGGCCTACGCCGCGCTGGTCGCGGGCGGCGAGCAACCCGACGCCGTGTGGCAGCTCGCCTTGTCGAAGAACGAGCAGAAGGAGCTCATCGCTGGCATCCCGCTGATCAAGGACGGCAAGCTTCGCGCGGCCTTCTTCGACAAGGTGAATCCGCTGGTGACCAGCGCGCCCGACCCGGCGACGCAGGTGGCCGCGGTGGACGCGGTCAGCTCGATGCCCGGCCACGAGGCCGAGGCGTTCAAGGAACTCGCAGGGCTGATCGGCGGCGGCAAGGGCGAGGTCCGCGACGCGGCGGTCCGCGCGATCCGCCGGATCAACAGTGACAAGTGGCCGCAGGAACAGGTCGAACCGCTCGCCAACGCGGTCGTGAAACTCGTGAAGGATACCCCGGCCGATCAGCGGACCGGCCCGCAGATCGGCCAGGCGGTGCAGCTCGGCAATGACCTGGCGGGCGAGCTCGAAGACGTCAAGGGTCAGGCCATCCGCAAGCAGCTCCGCGAGCTGGCGGTGCCGGTGGTCGTCATCCGCACGCTACGCGAGCAGATGCAGTACGACACGAAGTACTTCGTCGTGCAGGCGGGCAAGCCGGTCGAGGTGACGCTCGACAACGGCGACGCGATGCCGCACAACCTGGTGATCACCGTGCCTGGCGCGATGCAGGAAGTGGCGGTGGCCGCGGGCACGATGCCGCCGCCGTCGGACGACACGAAGAAGGCCTATGTCCCCGAGAGCCCGAAGGTCCTCGACTCGCTTGCGATGGTGCAGCCGGAGGAGTCGGCGACGATGACGTTCACCGCCCCGAAGACGCCGGGCGAGTACGACTTCGTCTGTACCTTCCCCGGGCACTGGGTCCGCATGTACGGTGTGATGCTGGTCGTGCCCGACCTCGACGCCTGGGAAAAGAACCCCACGCCCCCGAAGGACCCGATGACCCATAAGGCGTACGAATCACAGAAGAACGAGGCGACGGGGGCGATGGCGGGGATGGAGCATTGAATCGCTGCTGGCGCCCAACAAGGTAGTTGGGGTTTACCGGCAGTTGGTCACCCCGTAAGACGTTCTTTAAACCGTCTCCGATCCCAGTGCGTGATGCGGGTCGGGGGAGCCCCGAGCAACTGCTCGATCGTGGGGCATGTCTTCGGCAGCGTGGCCCCGTCGCCCAGCGGGTGATCGGCGCTGGCGACGCCCGCGATGCCCGTTAGTTCCATTTCTGCCCGCAGGCCCCCATCGGTCGACGGATCCCTCGGCGCGGGCGGCTCGAAGTTGGCGAGCATCAGCCCGATGCGGATCTGATCACTCCGGCGAAGCTCGACGTCACGGATCCGGCGCCCATTCACGAACGTGCCGGTGCGGGAGTTGAGGTCGCGGACGTGGAACTTGCCCCCGCGGCGGTAGACGACCGCGTGGGCGCTATCAACCATCGTGTTCTCGAGGAGCAGGTCGCACTCATCGCGGGTGCCGATGACGAACGTGCGTCCGGGCATCTCGCGCGGCGCGCGTTCGCCCGGCACGGTCAGCAGCGCGATGCCGGCGTCCGCTTCCGAGAGGTTCCGCGGCCGCGGCCCGGGCATCCTGGCACACCACCAGAAGGCAAACGGACCGACGCACAGCAGGTCGCCGTCGCGCAGGCGGCCCTCGCGGACGCCGTGCCCGTTGATGTATACGCCGTTGCTGCTCGCCAGGTCGCGGACGTACGTTTCCGTCCCGTCGGTGACAATCAGGGCGTGCGCTCGGCTCACCATCGACGAGGGCAGGGGCAGGTGGACGCGCGGATGCGCGCCAAGGATGCACACCTGCCGATCGACGCGGATGTAGCGCGTTTCCAGGAGCGAAAGCGGCTTGAGCACGGGACACGGCATCGTGCCGTTGCCCGCCATGGCATGTCGCGACATATGGGCCTCCCTGCCCGGCGCGGGTTTCTACGTTGGGTGCGAGAGTACGGTCGTCGCAAGGGTACGTCAAGTTCCGAGCGTCACTTGCACTACGCTCAAATCATCGAAGCGGATCGGTTGCTCGGAAAAATCGCTGCCCCAGAGCGAGGCCTTGCCCGCGGACGGGGTTTCGGTGTCCTGGGCGGTGATCATCCAATTCTCTGGCTCCTTTTGCCCGTCCGGCCACGCCTTGCCGCGGATCTGCCAGGTCTTCCCGTCCCTTGGTTCAACGCGCAGGCGGTACCAGGTCCACTTGCCGCTGTCCCATTGGAACGGGGCAGAGGCGACAGGGTCGTCTCCCTTGCGGAGTTCGAGAATGTGACGGGCAAGGACAGCGAAGAGCTTGTACCCGCCGGCGTCGTTGGCGCCGATGCCGACTTCCGGGAACCGCTTGCCCGCCCCCGCGGCCCAGATGCGGGCCTTCACGTCCATCGCGACAAGCCCGTCCGGGCCGAACAGCGCGCCGAACGATCCGACCGGGTCGCCAGCCAGTTCCAGGCACTTGTTCCCATCCACCTCGCGGACGGCGAATGTGCCGTCGAGCACCATCACGTCCTCCGGCACCTTGCCGATGTCGGCCTTCTCGAAGTCGTTCGCGTACGGCGCCGCATCCGCCGCGAGCAAAACCGCGACGCAGCACGTTAGCAGGAGAGTTCGGAGTGCTTTCATGATCGTTTCCGTCGAGCCGCCTGCCCTGTGACACGGGTTTTTAACCCGTGCGGAGCACTCTTGAAATGGAGGGTCATCCTCAGCTTTGAAGGTTCCACGCACGGGTTAAAAACCCGCGTCACAGGGCAGCGGGTTGCGACGCTACTTCGCGTCGCCTTGAATCGCGTACAGGTTTGTGCCGGTGGCGACGTAGAGCACGCCGCCGGCGGCGACGGGCGTCGATTGGATCGGGTCCTTGAAGTCGATCGTGCCGATCACCTTCTTCTCCTTGCCCGCGGCCAGGATCGTCAGCGTGCCGTTCTCGTTGCCGACGTAGACCTTGCCGTCGCCGACGAGCGTCGAGCCCCAGACGTGACCCTCGGTGTCGTGCGTCCAATAGGGCTTGCCCGTATCTGCGTCGAGGCAATGGACGATGCCGGGAAAGTCCGCGACATACACAAGCCCATCCACGACCGACGCCGTCGAAATCGAGCGGCCGATCTTGTCGTCCACCCAGATTCTGCCGCTGGTGGTGATGTCGCCGGTCCGCGTGGCGTCGATGCAGGTGAACGCCCCCAGGCCGTCGCCGTTCTCCGGGTCGTGGCCGATCGCGACGTAGACGCGGTCCTTGCAGATCACCGGCGTCGCGATGATCTCACTGGGGCCGTCGGTGTCGCTGTGCTTGAGGGGCTTGCCATTCTTGGTACGCCGACCCGGCGGGTTGCAGTCGCACCGCCAGATTTCCTTCAGCGTCCCATTCGTGTCCGGCCCCGGGTCAAACGCATAACAGAACCCGTCGCCCGCGCCGAAGACCACCATCGACCTGCCACCGGCGGTGCCGTACGCGGGGCTTGACCAGTTGCTCAGGAAAATCCGCTGGCAAATGCCGGATCGCTCCTGCCCGAGCAGCTTGCCGGTGCTTTTATCGAGGCAGATCAGGGCGGGCGCGTCGGGGCTGGGGATGTGCTTGTCGGTCCAATCGACGGCGTTGGACGTCGTGACGAACAGCCTGTCGCCGAGCACCAGGATCGAGCTGCTCGTCATGTTGTGCGGGAAGACGCCCAGCTCGTCCCGCAGGTCGTATCGCCAGATAATATCAGCATCGCCCGGCCCGACTTTCACTGGCGGTGCGCCGGGGCCGGCGATGTATTGCGCTTCATTCGTGAACGGCCCCTTGTTGCCGTCCTTCATCCCATTGGCGTCGAGGCAAAGGACTTCGCAACGGTTGGTGACGACATACAGCCGGCCCGCATCGTACGTCGGCGAGCAACAGAGGCCGACCTGCTCCCAATCGCTCACTTTTCCGGCGGCGAGCTTGGGGCAGAAGAGAGTCCAATCCCGCTTGCCGGTCTGCTGGTTGAGGCAAAGCAGAACGCCATAGTCGCCCGTGAGGTCTTCGCGGAAATGCGGCCAGCCGTTGTTTGTGCCGATGAAGACCTTTCCGTCGGCCACGGTCGGATTGCCGTACGACTGGGTGCCAAGTTTTGCGACCCAATGAACGTTCTTCGACACCGAGGCCTGGTCGATCGTCCCGTCGTCTTTCGCCTTACCTGCGTCGATGCGCGTTGGTAGGCCCTTGTCGGACGTCACCATGTTCCGGGATGGATCGTGTCCCCACATCGGCCAATCGTCGGCCGCGAGCGCCGCGCGGTTGATCGCAACGCCAACCATCAGCGCGCTGTAACAAAGGCGGAAAGACGGCCGCAAAGGCGCGAAGACGCGAAGGAAGCCGCAAAGGGTACGAAAAGGCGCGATCAATCGCGATTGTCCAACTTGTTGTTTTTTTCTTTGCGTCTTTGCGTCTTTGCGGCGCATTTGTTTTTCCTTGCACTGGAAGGCGAATCGTACATGATCCTGTCCACCATGAGAAACCACGTCTTGGCCGGGCTGTTGACGATCGGGCTATTGATTTGCGTCACCAATGCCGGCGCGGAGGAATGGCCGCAGTGGCGGGGGCCGCATCTCGATGGGTCGAGCGAGGCCAAGGGGCTGCCGGACAAACTGGATGCCAGCACGCAGGCATGGGCGGTCGACCTCCCGGGCACCGGGAACGGGACGCCGATCGTTTGGCAGGATCGGATCTTCATTTCCTGCCTCGATCCCAAGTCGAGCAAGTTGCTGGCGGTCTGCCTGTCGCGCAAGGACGGTTCGGTGCTCTGGAGCAAGCAGGTGGGCCTTGGTTACCAGAAGAATGATCGGAACGACACGGCATCGCCCTCGCCGGTGACCGACGGCAAGATGGTCTGGTTCTACTTCGGCACCGGTGACTTGGCCGCGTTCGATATGGATGGGAACGAGAAGTGGTCGCGGAATCTGCAGAAGCAATATGGGCCGTTCAATATCCAGTGGATCTACGCGTCGAGTCCGCTGTTGGACGACGGGAAGATCTACGTCCAGGTGCTGCAGCGCGACGTGCCGCCGCGGCGCGGGGCGGCGGCTTCTGGCACGCCGGCCGACTCATACCTGCTGGCGATGGACGCCACGACGGGCAAGGACCTCTGGCGGCAGATCCGGCCGAACGATGCGGTTGGCGAATCCAAGGAGTCGTACGCCACCCCGATCCCGTTCACCCATGACGGCCACACGGAAATCCTGCTCGTCGGCGGCGATTGCGTCACCGCCCACGACCCGCAAACCGGCAAGGAACTATGGCGCTGCGGCGGGTGGAACCCGCAGAAGATCAACCACTGGCGGATCGGCGCCAGCGTCGTTGCGGCGGACGACCTGGTCTTCGCCTGTCCGCCCAAGGGCGGGGCGATGTTCGCCGTCAAGGATGGGGGCAATGGCGACGTAACCGGAACCAACGTCGCCTGGAAGAACCCCGAATTGACCAGCGATGCAGCCGTCCCGCTGATCTACAAGGATCACCTCTACGTCCTCAACGGCGACAGGCCGCGGACGACGCTCTATTGCGCCGAGCCGAAGACTGGCAAGGTGCTCTGGTCGATTGCCACGGGCAGCCGCTCGGTCCTTCGCGCCTCGCCGACGGGGGCCGACAATAAGATCTACCTCGAAAGCGAAGCCGGCGACGTGTGGGTCATCTCTGCCGACGAGGCCAAGATCCTCAGCAAATCCTCCCTCGGCGGCCGGAGCAACCATGCCACGATCGCCGCAGTCGATGGCGGTGTCTTCGCCCGGGTTGGAGATTCGGGCAACAAGCTTTACGCGTTCAAGTGATGCGACCTGCATCCTTTCTTTGGACTTCTCGGCGTCCTCTGCGTCTCTGCGAT